>PMUN01000118.1 GCA_003166875.1 Bryobacterales bacterium
TACCGCGACCGCGGGTCCCCCCCTGGACCCGCTCCTCGCCAGTAAATTCAGATTCATCCATGCAATCGCGCCGTCGAGTGTCACGTTTTGGAACGAAATGCCAACACTAGAAACTTCGGTGAGCCGCCTGGAAACTTAGTTCGTCACCCACACGGTCATCGGCATAGCAAAGTTCATGGTCGGACCAACGTTCATGAAGGGAACGTAGAGCGGTCCCACCGCAAGGCCGTCGTAGCTGAACGTCACGTAAAAAAAATTTACCGCGAAGTTGCTGTCGTCTGGCGCGCAGGGCAGTATTGACGCCGGCATAGTGACGTCCACTTTGTAAACGAAGTTATCGATCAACGAGGCGTTCGTGACGGTTACCGGGCAGTAGCCGGCAAAAGCCTGCACGTTCAACAACTGCTGAGGCGGCTGAAAACCCAATGAGTCCCCTCCAACGCCGTGCATAAAGAACGAAACTGTGGAACCGAACTTGGCCGGATTCGCACACGAACTTGCAGAACCGTCCGCGTTCATCGCAACCGGCTGGATCGGGTTCCCGACCACCAGGGCTGCCGGGCAGGAAAGTTGGGCCGGCGATAGATCGGCGAATAGATTCATGTTGGATATGGTGTATGGAAATTGCCGTTGAATGGTGACGCCGTTCACCGTTAATTGCATGACCATCGGCGAGGGCAGCCCGGCCACATCCAGCGTTGAAGCGAGAGGCGGCGCCGGAACCGCCACGTTGATCTGCGACGCGGAAACGTATAGCAACTGCGCTGGAGTGCCATTGAAGGTTATGGATACGCCTGCGATGGATGTATCGGTTCCATCGGGCGCCGCAACACCCGTAGCCGGTCCCAGATTCGTGCCGAAGATGGAGAGCAATTGATACGCCGCAACCGGGCCGACATGTGTCAGGTTGCCGCCATCCAACACGCATGCAATCGCCGGCCCAGTATTGACGCCACCGGAAAAATTAACCGCGGACAGATAAGCGCCGGCCAGGAATCCGGGCGCGAGATTTTGCGGCGCGAGCACGCCNNGCCGAGCCGTCGATCCACTGACCATCCAGCACTTTCCCGCTGGTGGGATCCACTTTCATCACATAGGCCTCGCTGATGGCCGTGATGTTGTCGGGCCAGCACGGCTGCGGAATCCAGGAGAATATCGGCGGGGGCGCTAGAGGAGTCGTCGAGAGTACCGAGAGATCGGCAGTTTGAGAGTAAGTGGACACGACTCCGCCCACATATACCGCGCCGGAGGAGTCCAGTTGGACGCCGCCTCCGCCAACTGGAATCGAAAACAGCACATTCGCGCCTGCCGGATCGAGCTTGGTGAGATAGCCCGAGTAACTGTTCGGCGGGGTGACGGTGAACGGATACTTCGCTCCGAGAAGCGTACCGGTGAGGTACGCGTTACCCGCGGTGTCGATCGCCAAGCCCGTGTTCGTGGTGGAGCCAGCCGCACCTGTCAGATCGTTGAGGCCGGTGGAGTAAATCAGCTTAGACGCCGCCGGATCAACCTTGGTGACGTGTTGCAAATTACCGCTGGGGAAGACCTGGCACGTGATCGGACAAACAAGGTAACCTTGCACGAATGCGGTTTGGTATGCGCCCGGCGTGGTCGGGTAATCCGTTCCCGGGCTGCTGCCCGCCAGATAAATATTGCCTGAAGCGTCCAGCGCGATCGAGCTGCCACCAATTCCGGTGGCTGAAAAAATAACGTGGCTGGCTGCGGCATCCAGCTCCATCAGGAACCATTGGTTCGTCGAGTCGGCGACGCTATAGGCTCTCGACGTCTGGGGAAATCCGCTGGAACTTGCGACGCCGCTGACCAAGATTTCACCTTGAGGCGTCACCGCGATTCCGCTCGCCTGGGCCATGGTTGCGCCGCCGATCAGAATGGAGAATACCACTGCGCCGTCGGGACTCAACTTGGCGACGAACGCCCGCGTGTCCGTGCTGCTTCGAGGAGCAGTCCCAAGGGCGCCGCCGGCGTTTGGAAAATTGGGATTGGTAGTCCATCCGGCGATGTAGGCGTTTCCTGCACCGTCCACCGCAATCGACGATAACTGATCGGTGGCGGCGCTGTCGAAATACGTCAGATACAGATATTGACTGGCCTTCGGATCGAGCTTGGCCACGACGGCGCTGGTGGTCTGCGACGCCGGGTCGATGACGGCGCTGCCGGCCAGGTATACGTTGCCCGCCGAATCCGATGCGATAGCGGCCGGGTTGAATCCATCTTTCAAATACGTGGAGATGGCCAGGTTGGCTGGTGTGGCCGTTCGCACGATTACTGCCGCTAAGAAAAGAACGCCGAGTATTTTCATGCAAGTCCTCTGGAACTAGAGAACGCGGGTGCTTCATTATAAATCGGAAGAGCGGTGGATGGGTGACCGATCCCGCAGTTTTCTTTTCACCTCTAGCCCAACAACTTAGACCTAGCTCGCAAGCGAGACACACAGCCTCCTGCTAAGCTCGAACCGGAATGAAACCGAGCGGCGCCCGGCGTCTCAATCTACGAAAAAAATCCGCATTTTTCCTGACGCATCTTGAATTTTCGACACATTTCCTCGCCGCGGAAAACAATAACACGCAGGAATGCAGCCGGTTACGGGCACCGCTCTCAAAAACACAAGAATCGCCCGATGCGTCCGGAAACCTCGCCAGGGTAATATGGATCGACGAGGTGTCAAATGGCGACCCTTTTCCAGGATCTGCGTCACGCGATCCGCATGCTGCTCCGAAGCCCGGGCTTCACGCTCGTGGCTTTGTTTTCGCTAGCGCTCGGAATTAGCGCAACCACCACCATCTTCAGCGCCATTGACGCCATCCTGCTGCGTCCCCTCCCCTACCCAGCGAGTGATCGCCTGGTGTCCATCCTCAATACCTCTTCAAAGCAACCCGGCAACGATTTCGCGGTCTCTGAAGCAGATTTGGTTCGTTGGCGAAAAGAGAACAGCGTTTTCGATCAGATCGAAATAACGACGCGGGGTGCGGAAATGAACGCTCTAACGGGCGCGGGCGTCCCTGAGCGCATTGGACTTCAAACCACCACACGCGGTCTGTTTCGCATGCTCGGCGTACAGCCAATTCTTGGCCACGTCCTCACAGAGAAAGAGGCGGACCACTATCCCTCCGCCGTCGCCGCCATCAGCTACGAATTCTGGCAACGGCATTTTGCGGGCGACCCCAACATCCTGGGGCGGAGCTTCATTATTGACTGGGGCGAAACGGAAATTGTAACGGCCGTGTTGCCTCGTGGCTTCGATTTGTTCGGCTCCATCCCAACTGATGTATATCGATTGATGTCCGCGACTGACTTAAATCCCGAGGACGCTCGCTGGCTAACCGGGCTTGGAAAACTCAAGCCCGGAATAACGGTCAAGCAGGCGCAGGCATCCATGAATGTCGTTGCAAGCCATCTGGAACAGGCTTATCCCGACACGAACAAGGGTCTCGGCCTCAAAGTTGAGCCTCTGCAGGACGGGCGCTTCGGATGGTCCCGGCGGATTCTCTATCCCTTGTTTGCGGCCGTGGCGTTTGTGTTGCTAATTGCATGCACGAATGTCGCAAATCTGTTGCTTTCTCGCGCCTCCACCCGCCGCAAGGAGATCGGCATCCGCGCGGCGCTAGGCGCCAGACGCATCCGCTTGATCCGGCAGCTGCTGACCGAAAGCCTCCTGCTGGCATTCGGCGGCGGATTCCTGGGCTCCGTTCTCTCCATCTGGGGCATCAAGCTTTTCGTTGCTCTCGCCCCTGGCTGGCTGCCGCAAACAAAATTAATCACCATCGATGCTCGGGTACTCACCTTCACAATCGCCGTCACCGCCGTCACCGGCATTCTGTTCGGCCTGGCGCCCGCGTTGCGCGCCTCCAAAACAGATCTGAATGATTCCTTGAGAGATGGTGGAAAAACATCTGCTGCCGGGTCACGGCATCGCACCCGTAGCGCGCTGGTGGTTACAGAAGTAGCGCTGGCGCTGGTCTTGCTCGCTTCTGCGGGCCTCATGCTGAATACCGTTATTCGCGTCCTGCACGCCGATCCAGGCTTTCATCCCAATCATTTGCTGACGCTGGAGGTCCGGCTGATCGGAAGCAAATACTTCGATCCCACCAGCCCCGACAAGTCCGAGCTGGACATCGTCACCCCTCAAGTGGGTTCGTTTTGCGGACGGGTCTTAGACCGGCTACGAACGCTGCCTGGAGTAGAAGCCGCGGCCCTGACGGATTGGCTTCCTATGTTAAAGGACGCGGAGCGCATCCCTGTGGATTTCACCATTGCTGGTCGACCGGCCGTCACTATGGGTGATCGGCCCTGGAGCCATTTCAGCGCCGTCAGTCCGGGTTATCTTCATGTCATGCAGATCCCCTTGTTAAAGGGTAGAGAGCTGACCGTGCGTGACGGGGAGACCGCCCCCTGGGTGGTGGTAATCAACGATGCCATGGCTCGAAAGTTCTTTCCCGATCAAGATCCAATCGGCCATGTAATCACGCTGTATAACGAAGCGCTCCAGCGCGAGGAACGGCCGCGCGAGATCGTCGGCGTGGTGGGGAACGTCAGGCAATTCCGATTAGGCAGGGAATCGGCTCCCGAAATCTATGCGCCATACCCGCAGCAAGCACGACATTGCAACCCAGGCCACACGGAATCGCGGCTTCACCTAAGCCTCGTATTGCGAACCACCTCAGAATCGAAAAGCTTCATCGACAGCGTGCGCCGGGCCGTCACGGAAGTTGACCGCGATTCGCCGGTCTTCGGGATCACAACCGTCCAGAAAACAATCTCGGAATCGGCAAACCTGGAACGGTTTTTCACGCAACTGCTGGGAGGCTTCGCCGTAGTCGCCCTGCTATTGGCGGCAATCGGCATCTACGGCGTTATTTCGTATTCCGTGAACGAGCGCCGGCACGAAATCGGACTCCGCATGGCTCTGGGCGCGCAATCAACTCAAGTACTGCAACTCGTGCTCAAGGAGGGATTGATCCTAGCGTTGACCGGCGTTGCGATCGGCCTCGCGGGTTCATTCGGCGCCACACCCGTGCTCTCCAACTTCCTCTACGGAGTGAAGGCGCACGATCCGCTCACCTTAACCTTGGTCTCGCTTTTTCTAGTCGGCATCACAATACTGGCAACATATATACCAGCCTTTCGAGCCACCAAGGTGGATCCCATGGTGACGCTCCGCCACGAGTAGAAGCAGCGGCGCCGTGGCGCACGCACTCATGCGNNCACTCGTGTGAACGCCTGGGATAGGGAGTCGGTTTCAGAATCTTTACCGAACCGCGACCGTAAGGGAGTCGGTGCCGTGCGATTTCTTCAGGCCTTCTCCGGCTCGGAAACGCGCGCTACTATATGGTGATGGAAAAAGCGCTTTACGAGACGCGGCACGCTCTACGGCGTCTGCGGCGCAGCCCCGGATTCACGGTTGCGGCGCTACTCACCCTGGCTCTGGGAATCGGCGCCAACGCCCTAATCTTCAGCGTAATGAATGCAGTATTCTTACGCCCACTCTCCTACCGCGACGCCAGTCGCCTGGTTTGGGCCACCGAATTCTTTCCGAAATTCAATCGCTCCATCGTGCCGGCGCCCGACTATGCTGCGTGGAAGCGGCAGAGCGCGGCATTCGAACGCATAGAGGCGATGGGCCACACCTCTGGTACAAATCTGATCGGCGCGAAGCGGCCAGCCGAACGCGTTGAAACAGCCCACGTGACTCCGGGCTTCTTTGCAATGGTTGGAATCCCGCCGCGCCTGGGCCCAGGCTTCAACCAGCCCGGTCTTCCGGTAGCCATCGTGAGCGACGCGCTGTGGCGCGGGTATTTTGAAGCTGATCCCGCGATCGTTGGTAAGAGCGTCACTGTGAACGGCAAGCCCCTCACGGTTGTAGGAGTGATGCCGCCTGGTTTCGTTTACCCCGATGGTTCGGATGTCGCGCTTTGGCTGTCGGACGCCGTCCTGCCTGCCGCTACCGTGCCAGGCCGCAATCCCGATTGGGTGCGGGTTATAGCCAAGCTGAAACCGCGAGTCACCATCCAGCAGGCGCGCGCGGAACTGGAAGGGATCGCGCGCAGTATGGACCATCAATATCCAGCTCCCTGGGCCGGCTATCATGCCGCCGCCAAAATCCGTGTCGTCTCGCTGCAAAAACAGTTGACTGCGGATTCCGAAACGGCGGCCGCGGTGCTGATGGGCGCGGTTGGTTTTCTGCTGTTGATTGCGTGCGCCAACGTGGCCAATCTTTTCCTGGCTCGCGCGTTGGCGCGCCGCAAAGAGATCGCCATGCGAACCGCCATCGGGGCATCGAAGCGGGACATCGTCCGCATGCTGCTGGCCGAAAGCCTCCTATTGGGAGCACTAGGAGGCGCGCTCGGTATCGCATTTTTGTTTTGGGGACGAGACGCAGTGAAATTTCTGATACCCAAAGCGCTCGCGCAGGGCATTCCCATTGACTGGCGCGTGCTGATGTTCACAGCCGGTTGCTCCCTTGCCGCGGGTTTCCTCTTTGGCCTTGCGCCCGCGTTGGCCGCTTCGCGCGTCGATGTGAATTCGGGTCTGAAGGAAACCGCCATTCGTTCCGGCGGGCGCATGCCGGCTTTCTTGGCGACAGGCCAGATCGCGCTATCGCTAGTGTTGCTGGCGGGCGCGGGCTTGATGATCCGCAGCTTTCTGGTTTTGGCTTCCACCGATCCGGGTTTCGAGTTCCGCAATGTCCTGACAGCCACCGCGATGCTGCAACCGGCTGAAATTTACAGCCCCGAGCGGCAGGCGGAATTTTTCGCCCGGATGCTCGCCGGGATCGAGAAACTGCCGGGCGTTCGCTACGCAGCGGTCACCAGTTCGCCTCCCATGGCGCAATTTAGCGCGCTTGAATCCGGATTGCGCGGTGACGACGGTCCGGAAACCAACGATGCGGTGTCGATTGCCTCCGTCAGCCCGAAATATTTCCAAGCTCTCGGAATTCCGCTCGAAACGGGCCGCTTCTTCGACGCACGGGACGGCCGCAAAGGAGTCCCGGTCGCCATCGTGAATCAGACGCTGGCGCGCCTGCTCTTTCACGGGCGCAATCCGCTTGGCCACCGAATAAATTCGAACACGACGGTGGTCGGAGTAGTGGCTGACATCCGCCATCGCGCGCTTGACGATAAAGTCTCGCCCGAGTTGTTCCTTCCGTTCGAGCAATCGGCCTCGCCGTGGGTCACTGCGTTGGTGCGCGGTACTGGCGATCCCTCGGCGCTGGCAGCTCCCATCCGCCGCATCGTGCAGGCCATCGATCCCAGTCAACCGCTGTTCGACGTGGAGTTGCTGGAGAGCAAAGTCTCGAAGTCGCTGGCGGAGCGTCGCGAGCGGGCAGCGGTCCTGGGCGCGTTTGCGGCCCTGGCTTTGCTCATCGCAGTGGTCGGAATTTACGGCGTGATGTCGTATTCAGTAACGCGGCGAGCGCACGAAATCGGCGTTCGGATGGCGTTGGGCGCCGGACGAAGCGATGTGCTGCGAATGGTGGTGGCAAGTGGGCTTCGCATGGCTGCTTTCGGCATGGCCATCGGTCTGGCCGGAGCGCTATTCATAACGCGCGTGCTCAAAAGTTTTCTGTACGGAATCGAGCCGACGGACCGGACCACTTTCTTCCTGGTCTCGGCGATTCTGGGAGCGGCGGCACTTCTTGCCAGCTATTTGCCTGCACGCCGCGCCGCCAGCGTGGACCCCATGTCAGCGCTGCGCCGGGAATAGCGTGAGAATTCCAGACGCTAAAGAACGCGAACGGTCGTCGTCAGCCTTATGTCGTTTGACGAGCTGCCGATCATTAGATCTCAAGGCTAGCACGTTGTAAACAATGCTGGTTTCTATCGATACACCCTATACTTGATAGACATAGTAGATTTCTCTTGACTCCCCATCGTTCTTGCCTTATTCTGTGACCACGAGCTTTTGAATGAGCGACCGATTGCTAATTCGATTTTTCTTCCAGCAAGCCCCCGGTGCACATCCGCTGACGTTGTACGGCTGTTGACCTAACTACAAAAAGAGTCTCCAATGCTGCGCAAAAAGCGCGGTGGTGCTTGAGGTGTATTTAGTTTCAGGAGGAAGACAATGTCTATTCCGCAACATGATCCGCTCCGGCAGAGCGCGACCTCTCTCGCGCTTTTTGCGATGCATGCAGCCGGAGCGGACGGGTTTAGCCTTTACGAGTTCGGCCACGCGAGCGATGTGCTGACGGCGCGTTTTTCACATGGCGAACCGACACCGGCGTGGGTAGATCTAGAGCGCACGGTTGGTCTCAACCGCAAGGATGGTCTCGAGGTCGTTTGCTATCCGCTGCACATAGAAGACGTGCTTTCAGGCCTGCTCGCATTCGTCTTTTGCGCCAATCACGTTTCCGATGAAAAGCTGTCGATTCTAAATCGGCTGGCCGTGATGATTGAAACCATCCAAGCTCTGCCACAGATCACCGCAAATCTCGCTTCGAGACTTGGCAGTCTGGATGCCGAACTTGCGGGGATCAAAATCGCCGAGCGCACGAGGGGCATTCTCGCAGGCGGAACGATGGAGCCTGAAGCCGTCGACACCCTCATCAGTCACGTGGAGCGGGTGCTGGAAGGACGCCAGTTCGGATCCGCAATGGAGCAGCTGCTGCCCGACCTGGAAGACCAGATAGCTACCAGACGGATTGTAGTGCGGGCGAAGGCTCTGCTCGAAACTCGCCACGGCATGTCGGAGGAGCAGGCCTACTTCCACTTGCGCGTCAAGAGCCGATCCACTCGCAGGCGGCTCAGTGAGGTTGCGCAAGAGCTTTTGGCGGCTGAATCTAGCGCGCGCGGTAAGAAGGAGCGCAGCGATGTCCATCCGTAATCGAGTCAGATATCTGGGCTGGCCTGCATTAGCGATTGGCCTGCTCGCCGGCATCCAGAACACCTCGGCCGACGACCTCTCAAGCAAAGACGCCGCGCTGTTTGAAAAAGCCAGGGGGATTCACAGCCGAATCGTCGCGTTTGATAGCCATGTGGACATTCCCCTTAATTACGGCGAGCCCGGGGTCGAAACGCAAGTCGATCTGCCGAAGGCCGAGCGCGGTTTGCTGAAGGGCGCATCCATCGCAGTGTTCGTCCCGCAGGGCGCGCGCAACGACGAGGCGTACAGTCAGGCGCGCTCGGATGCCGACAAGAAATACCAACTCATCCGTAGCATTGCGGAAAAGAATCCCGCGCACGCCGCGCTGGCCTATTCGCCTGCCGACGTGCGGCGCATCGCGGCCGAAGGAAAGTTCGCCATCGTACTTAGCTTGCTGAACGCATATCCATTGGTTCGGCCGCGGGTGCCCAACATTCCACGAAATGAATTGGGCGAACGCGATCTGCCGGCCTTCCAATCCGATGTCGATCAGATTAACGAGTGGTACAACCGCGGTGTCCGGATTCTAGGGTTCGTACATGCCGGGCACAACGATTGGGCGGATTCGTCGCGTCCGAATGCCGGGCTCGGCGATGCAGCCGAAGAGCACTGTGGCCTTTCCGAACTCGGCAAAAGAGCGGTCCGCCGCCTGAATGATCTGGGCGTGCTGATCGATGTTTCGCAGCTCTCGACGCACGCGTTGGAGCAGGTGCTCAGTCTGACTAAGGCGCCGGTCGCAGCAACGCACTCGACGGTCCAAGCGCTGGTGGACACGCCACGCAACTTGAGCGACGGCGAACTCGAGTTGATCAAGAAGAACGGCGGTGTGGTCCAGATCGTAGCTTTTAGCAACTATTTGCGCCCGCTTCCAAAGCAATACGTCGACCAGCTCGCCGCGTTGCAGGCCGAGTTTGGATTCGTCGGAGGCAAGCCCGACCGAGCGCCGTCCCAAGCGAAGCGGAACGAATATTCAGAACGTTATCACAAGATCGTTTCTGCTGCGCCTCAGGCGACGCTGGCCCAATTCGCGGATGCGATCGATTATGCCGTGAAGAAGATCGGAGTGGATCACGTGGGCATTTCGTCCGACTTCAATCATGGCGGCGGCGTCATCGGGTGGCAGAACGACGGCGAGAGCGTGAACGTCACCGTCGAGCTGCTGCGGCGCGGCTACGGCGAAACCGAGATCGCGAAACTGTGGGGCGGAAATTTTCTGCGCGTTTGGCAAGCAGCGCAGGATGCCGCTACGCACCTCGAGAGCAGGCGCTAAAGGAGCTTGGTGAGAAGAACGTCTGCCATCTCGCTGGTCTGGCTGATCTTGCCGGTGTATGGGCAGATCGCGGTTCGAAAGCAGGGCTACGTGCCCTTCAGCGATGCGCCCATTAGCTATCTCTCGGACGCTCTGACAGATCCGGTGGCAAAACTCCAGCAACGCATCGGACGGCGTGAAGCGAAGCTGGAATACGAATCCGCGCATGGTTATTTGAAGACGGTTCTTGCGGCGCTTGATATTCCCATCAGTTCTCAGACGCTGGTCTTTTCAAAGACCAGCTTTCAATTCCGGAAGATCTCGCCAGAAACACCGCGTGCGCTTTACTTTAATGACGACGTATACGTCGGCCAGGTGCACGATGGAAAGGCGCTGGAGATCGTGTCGTTCGATCCGATGCAAGGAGCGATTTTTTACCTCCTGGACGAACAGAAATCCGAACAGCCGGTGTTCCAGCGAGCCGAGCTGGATTGTACGCAGTGCCACGTGGCCGCTTCCACGCGAGGAGTGCCCGGCGTCCTGCTTCGATCGATTTATCCGAATCCCACCGGGACACAAGCTACCCACTCGACGTCATTCATCACCGGCCAAGACAGCCCGCTCAAGGAACGTTGGGGCGGATGGTTCGTAACCGGCAGTGTCGGCCGGCAAACCCACATGGGCAATGCTGTGGTTCAAGACAAAGAGCATCCCGAACAGCTCGATCGCTCCGGTGGCTTGAACTTCGACACGTCGGCTTACCTGACGCGGCATAGCGACGTGGTTGCACATCTCGTGCTGGCTCATCAGACGCAGATGCACAATCTGATCACGCTCACGAACTACCAGACGAGATTGGCGCTCAATGCCGGCGCGCTCTCCGACGAAACGCGAAAGCAATACGAAGTTCCCGCGGAAGATTTGCTGCGCTATTTGCTTTTCGCGAACGAGGCGCCGCTCGGCGATCGGGTTAAAGGAGATTCAGGTTTCACGGAAGAATTTCGATCGCGCGGTCCACGCGATGCTCGTGGACGTTCGTTACGCGATTTTGATTTGCGCAAGCGGATCTTCAAGTATCCGTGCAGCTATCTGATTTACTCGGCGGCGTTCGACACTTTGCCGGCGCCGGCCAAAGATTATATTTACCACCGGCTGTTGGAGATCTTGACCGGCCGCGACCAGTCACCCGAGTTCGCGAAACTCACCGGCAAAGATCGCCGGGCCATCCTCGAAATCCTTCTGGCCACGAAGCCAGGCCTGCCCGAGGAGTGGAGCAAATACAACCAGCAGGCCCATTCAAGGGAGCGATATCCGAGCCGCAATCGGTCCGGACAATCTAGTCAACGAACAACGAATCTGAAAGGAACGTATGAGAATTTCTAGAACTTTGCTCGGACTCGCGGCGGTCATCGCCGGTCTAACCGCATCGGCGAGGGCTGACTCCTTAACCGGGCGCTGGGACGCCAGCATCACTCTCAATGGCACGGCAATCCCCTTCCGGCTCGATATCTCGGGCGAGGGCGCCAACCTGAAGGGCACTCTCTTCAACGGCGACCAACTGCAAACCACAACAGGCGCACATTTCGAAAACGGCAAGATCGTGCTGGAGTTCGATCATTACCTCACCAAAATCAGTGCAACCTTCGAAGAAGGACAGCTGGATGGTCAGGTGGAAGGCCGCTTCTCGCGGGAAAGCTACATCAGCAGCGTACCATTCCACGCAACACGGTATTCTCCAGCTACCGTGTCGTCGGCGAACGCGCCTTCCATCGACGGTGTCTGGGAGATTCCCTACGATAGCCCGAAGGGTGAGAAGGCGTGGCGTTTCATCGTGCGGCAATCCGGACCCGAAGTCTCTGCGTCAATTTTGCGCGTCGATGGCGATACAGGCGCGCTCACCGGAAACTTCCAGAACGGTAAATTCGTGCTCAGCCACTTCGATGGATCGCGGCCGCTAAGGATCGAAGTCACCCCGGCCAGCGACGGCACGCTTGAAATCCAGGCAAGCGGCGCCTACACTCAGACCAAGAAACTGATCGCATATCGTCCGGAAGCGGCCCGCGCAAAAGGACTCCCCGAACCAGCCAACTACACCGCGCACACCACCGTGCGAGATCCCAACGAAACATTCGCGTTTCGTTTTCCTGACGTGAACGGGAAGATTGTGTCGAACGAAGATCCGAAGTTCAAGGGCAAAGTGGTCCTCGCAATTGTTACCGGAACATGGTGCCCCAACTGCCACGACGAAGCGCAGTATCTGGTGCAGCTCTATAAGAAGTATCGCGACCAGGGACTGGAAATCGTAGCGCTCGATTTCGAGGAACCGGAACAGCAGGACGCATTGAGCCGCGAGCGTGCTTTCGTCAAGAAATACGGTGTTGAATACACCTACCTGATTGCCGGCGCCCCGGCCGAGATGTGGGAGAAAGTTCCTCAGGGAGTGAATCTCAACACTTGGCCCGCGACGTTCTTCATCGGCCGCGATGGCCGGGTGAAGGGCATTCACGCCGGTTTCGCTTCGCCTGCCAGCGGCGAATTCAATCGCCAACTGAAGAAAGAGTTCACGTCCACCATCGAACGTCTGCTTGCGGATGCCGGGAATACTGCAATTCCCACCAGCGCTTCCGCCGGCCTGGTTCGCAAGTGACGTGTCTTGGGGATCCGCTTCCTGCCCCCCGGCGGATCCCCATGTTACGAATTCTTGGACAGCGATATGAAAGATTTGTTGGACGAAGCTACATTCTTAATCGTTCCCGGCTGGAATGGTTCAGGCCCGGGCCATTGGCAAACTATTTGGGAACAGCGGCACGCTAATTTCCGGCGAGTCGAGCAAGACAATTGGCACCGGCCTTCGCGGAAACAGTGGGTGGAAGCGATCGAGAGGACCGTTCAGGGAATTCGTGGATCGGTGTTTCTGGTGGCCCACAGTCTGGGTTGTCTGGCGGTAGCTCAATGGGCCGAGAGCGGGGATTCCGGCAGGGTTGGCGGAGCACTTCTCGTAGCGCCTCCCTGGTTGACGGCCTCGGATAGTTGCCCGCCGCAGCTCGCGGAATTTCTACCCGTGCCAACCAGCAAGCTGCCGTTTCCATCGATTTTGGCTGCGAGCGAAGACGATCCATATCTTCCGATCGAAATCGCGGTTCGGCTGGCAAGAGCGTGGGGATCGGAATTCGCGGATCTCGGGCGGCAGGGGCACATAAACATCGCTTCTGGTCATGGAGACTGGCCCGAGGGCGAGCGGCTGCTGGAGCGCTTGACGCAGCGGACGCTGGAGACAACAAATTATGACGCAGTGGCGAAGTGGTAACGCGGCGGTCTGCAAAACCGCCATGCGCAGGTTCGAATCCTGCCTGCGTCTCCACAGTTTTTAGGACGAAAGTGAAAGAGAGGAATACACCATGTCGGATGTATTGAAAGAAGTTCTCGCGGCCAACGGGACATATGCCGCGGAGTTCGGCGACAAGTCAAAGCTGACAATGCCGCCGGTGCGCCGTTTCGCAATTCTGACCTGTATGGATGCGCGCCTTGATCCGGCGAAGTTTGCGGGCCTCGCCGAAGGAGATGCTCACGTAATCCGGAATGCCGGCGGTCGCGCGAGCGATGATGCCATCCGATCGCTGGTGATCTCCTACAAACTTCTGGGCACCAAGGAATGGTTCGTGATTCACCACACCGACTGCGGCATGCTCTATTTCACGAATGAAGTGATCCGCGGCTTGTTGTCCCAAAGTTTGAAGACGGCGTCGCTTCAGAATGGCGAATGGAAGGATTCCGGAGCTGGTCCCGGATCGCACGCGGGCGATTTCATTGAATGGCTCACCATCCGCAACCAGGAGGAAAGCGTACGCGCGGATGTCGAGCGTATCAAATCGCACCCGCTTGTTCCGCCGGACATTCCGGTCTACGGATACGTTTACGACGTCAAGAGCGGACGCTTGATTGAAGTGAAGGAGGCGAGCGCTGCCGGCGCTTGAGGAGATAAACCATGCCACTACGCATCAACGACGAAGCGCCCAACTTTACCGCCGAAACCACCCAAGGCACGATCAATTTTCACGAATGGATCGGCGACGGATGGGCGGTCTTATTTTCGCACCCCAAGGATTTCACGCCGGTGTGCACCACCGAGCTCGGTTATCTGGCCGGTCTTGAGCCTGAGTTCGCTAAACGGAACACCAAGATCATCGGACTGAGCGTGGATCCGGTGTCGAGTCACGGCAAATGGGCGGGAGATATCGAGGAGACCCAGGGTCACCGGGTGAAATACCCCCTGATCGGCGACCCGGAGCTGGAGATCGCCAAGCTCTACGATATGCTGCCGGCCGATGCAGGATACGCCTCTGAGGGCCGTACCGCGGCGAACAACGCGACTGTTCGCACCGTATTCTTGGTCGGTCCCGACAAGAAAATCAAGCTGACGCTCAGCTACCCCATGAGCACCGGACGCAATTTCGACGAAGTATTGAGGGTGTTGGACTCAATCCAACTTACCGCCAGGCACAAGGTGGCCACGCCCGTGAACTGGAAGCAGGGCGACGACGTCATCATCCTGCCTTCAGTGGCTGACGAGGAAGCCAAACAGAAGTATCCGGATGGATGGCGTTCTCCTAAGCCGTATCTTCGAATCGTCCCTCAACCGAAGTCATGGTGATACTGTCGATACAGATATAGATTGTCGCGGAATTTCCGCAACAGGAGAGAAGAATGGCGAACGAACCGGAACGGCAAACCGCGCTGGGAGATGTAGCGGCAAGACAACTTGCGAATGCCACCAAGACCACGCCGCAGATGCAGCGCATCACACCGCGCTGGCTGACCCATTTGTTGCAGTGGGTCCCAGTAGAGGCCGGCATCTACCGGCTGAATCGTGTGAAAGACGAATCGAAGGTCACCGTAGAATGTTCCGATCGTGATGAGCGCGAGCTGCCTCAAACCTTCGTCGATTACGAAGAGCACCCGCGCGAGTACATGCTCAGCGCGGTGAATACCGTTGTTGACATACACACGCGCGTTTCCGATCTCTACAGTTCGCCGTACAGCCAGATTGGCGAGCAACTGCGGTTGACCATCGAGATCGTCAAGGAGCGCCAGGAGAGCGAGCTCATCAACAGCACCGAATACGGTATGTTGCACAGCGTGCGGCCGGAGCAGAGGATCAAGACGCGAGCGGGAGCTCCGACGCCCGACGACTTGGACGAACTTCTCACCAAGGTATGGAAGGAGCCCGGCTTCTTTCTCGCCAGCCCCGCGGCCATTGCTGCGTTCGGGCGGGAGTGCACGCGCCGTGGCGTGCCTCCTCCAACGACCTCTCTCTTCGGATCGCAGTTCCTGACCTGGCGAGGCGTTCCGCTAATCCCAACCGACAAAATTGGCGGGAAAAAGGGCAAAACCAGTATCCTGCTGATTCGCACGGGTGAACGGCGTCAGGGTGTGGTGGGTCTCTATCAGCCGAATCTGCCAGGTCAACAAAGCATGGGCCTTTCGGTCCGCTTCATGGGGATCAACCACAAAGCCATCGCCTCCTATCTGGTGTCGTTGTATTGCTCGCTGGCCGTTCTTACTGATGACGCGCTAGCGGTGCTCGATGACGTGGATACGGGAAAGTACCATGAGTACAAATGATCCGGCGGAGGCGAGCCTGCCTCAAGGTTGGCCGGACATCGGAACAATCGAGCGCCTGGCGAATCAGTTTTTCCAGGCCCCTCCCGGTGCGCCCGCGTCGATTCCTTCCACCGACTCGCTCGATCCGTTGAACCCGTTGGGAGGGACAGCGTCGCCGTTGATCGGGATTCCGGGCGAAGGCGAATTGCGCGAACTGCTGGCGCAATTTGTACCGGCTGGAACATCGGCTCCCCCAGTAGCAGCGCCTCCTTATTACTTTCTCGAGTATGCCGCCCCGGAATTCCCGTCCGCCGCCGCCGTCGTCCCATCGACGACAGGCAGGGAGCCACTGGACGTACTGCAGATTCGCAGGGACTTCCCAATTCTCCAGGAGCGCGTGAATGGCCGTCCGCTGATTTGGCTCGATAACGCGGCCACCACACAGAAACCGCAATCGGTAATCGACCGTTTGAAGTATTTCTACGAGCACGAGAACTCCAACATTCACCGCGCCGCCCATGAACTTGCTGCGCGCGCCACGGATGCGTATGAGCAAGCGAGAGAGAAGGTGCGCGGGTTCCTGAACGCATCCTCGGCGAAGGAAATAGTTTTTGTGCGTGGCGCCACTGAGGCAATCAACCTGGTTGCGCAAAGTTGGGGCCGGCAGCACATCGGTCCGGATGACGAAATCCTGATCACTTGGCTGGAGCACCATGCCAATATCGTTCCCTGGCAGCAACTGGCAACCGAGAAGGGCGCGCGCTTGAAGGTTGTCCCAGTCGACGACAGCGGCCAGGTTCTGTTGGACGCCTATGGAAAACTGCTTGGCCCCAGGACGAAACTGGTCTCGTTCACCCAGGTGTCCAACGCACTCGGGATCGTAACTCCCGCCAAGCAAATCATCGAAGGTGCACGCAGCGTGGGAGCGAAAGTTTTGCTGGATGGAGCGCAGGCCGTTTCGCACATGCGCATCGATGTGCAGGATCTCAATCCGGACTGGTACGTCTTCTCAGGACACAAAGTGTTCGCGCCCACCGGAATAGGCGTGCTGTACGGCAAGGAAGAGCTGTTGAACGAGATGCAGCCGTGGCAGGGCGGCGGCAACATGATCAAGGATGTGACCTTTGAACGCACCACGTATCAGCCGGCGCCGTTACGTTTCGAAGCGGGCACCGGCAACATTGGCGACGCCGTCGGTCTCGGCGCTGCAATCGATTACGTCAGCCGGATCGGGATGGAACGCATCGGGGAACACGAGCATCAGTTGATGCTTTATGCCACGAGGCTGCTGAATGAGATCCCAGGACTGCGGCTCATTGGCACAGCTCCGGATAAGGCTGGCGCCTTGTCATTTGTGATCAATGGCCTCCGGACTGAGGATATCGGCTCGGCGCTGAACCAGGAAGGCATCGCGGTGCGCGCGGGACACCATTGCGCCCAGCCGATTCTGCGCCGCTTCGGCGTGGAAAGCACCGTGCGTCCGTCTCTCGCGCTCTACAATACTTGCGCCGATATCGACGCGCTGGTCGCAGCTTTGTCGAGGATCGCGGGTGGACGCAATCCCTCGATAACCTAGACCGCGAGGTCCGCGAACAACACAGTACTCAGGTATCGTTCGCCGAACGAAGGGATGATCACGATGATCAATTTGCCTGAGTTCTCCGGACGGCGCGCAACCTGGACTCCGGCCCAAAGCGCCGCGCCGGACGAGATTCCTACCAGCAGCCCTTCTTCCCGCGCCGCCCGCCTAGCCGTTTCTAATGCGTCGTCGTTCTTGACACGAATTATCTCGTCGTAGATTTCGCGGTTCAGAATCTCCGGCACGAAGCCCGCACCAATTCCCTGCATCGGATGTGGTCCCTTAGGACCTCCGGACAACACCGCCGACGCGTCCGGCTCCACGGCGATGCACTTGAATGAGGGCTTGCGAGCTTTGATCACTTCGCCTACACCCGTTATGGTGCCGCCGGTCCCGATGCCCGAGACCAGAATGTCAGCTTGGCCGTCCGTATCCGCCCAGATCTCCTCCGCAGTGGTGCGGCGGTGGATTTCAGGATTCGCTGGATTCTTGAACTGCTGGGGCATGAAGTAGCGCGAATCCGATGCAGCTAGTTCCTCAGCCTTCTTGATGGCGCCGGCCATGCCCTCGGGCCCCGGCGTGAGGATCAATTCCGCTCCGTACGCTTTGAGCAGAATCCGCCGCTCCTTGCTCATCGTTTCCGGCATCGTCAAGACGCAGCGGTAGCCCCGTGCGGCGCACACCATCGCCAGCGCGATTCCAGTATTCCCGCTGGTGGGTTCCACGACAATCGTATCTTCGCGGATCAGTCCCGCTTTCTCCGCTGCATCGATCATCGAGACCCCGATGCGGTCCTTGACGCTGTGCGCAGGATTGTAGAACTCCAGCTTGGCTACCAGGTTGCCAACAGCGCCCTCGGACAGCCGCCGGATGCGAACCAATGGCGTGTTTCCGATCAGTTCAGTAACATCATTAGCGATTCTCATAGACCTGAGTGATTCTCTCGGATTTCCAGCTTGCCCTTGGAACGCGTCCCGGGAGTGCGGATGCCTAAGCGCCGGACCAGGGAAATTCGCGTAACAAGGGAATCATACCATATTCTATCTAGTATGGGATGATTCCAAATGCGTAGCTAGAGGCTGGACGCGTTATGAACTCATGGCCGGTGGCATGAGCGGGGATTGCAGGTTCTGTTGATAGTCCGGTGAATCCCGCTGGTGGCAGCTTTGTCGAGGATCGCGGGTGGACGCAATCCCTCGATATCTTCTGACGGTCCGGCCGAGCGTTTCACAACCTGATTCCAGGAGTAGAATTGGGGGGAAGCCATGGCCTCTCCAAGCGAGGAAATATGTTCGGCAATTCGACCGCTCGGCTCCTTCGAGCATTTCCTGTGGTTGATGGATCAGAACCGCCCCATCCACTTCGGAGTAGTTTGTCAGGTGAGTGGCCGCACGGAAGTGGGAGAGTGGCGGAACGCACTGGCCGCCGTGCAGAAGCGGCATCCGTTCCTTTCAGTCCGAATCGATGCGAATCCTGCGGGAAAAACAACCCACTTTGTTCGCGACCCAAACGAATGCATTCCGCTCCGAGTGGTGGAATCGACGGACGCGGCAAATTGGCAGCGCGAACTGGCCTTGGAAATGGCTCGCCCGTTCGACTGGCGGCGTGAGCCGCTTGTCCGAGCGGTTTTGCTGCATCAGAGCAACCGGACTCATTTGATATTGATGGCGCATCACGCGGTGGCGGACGGGTTGTCGCTGGCATATGCGACTCGGGATATTCTCCTGGCAATGGCCGGCGAATCGCTGGCGCCGCTTCCAACTCAACGTCCCTATGAAGATTTGCTGGCGGATGCGCCCATCGCGGCTCCGCCAAAACCCGCGCACGTGGAGGCTTCGCGAGCTGCGAAATATCGGCATTTGGACGGATCGCCACCATTCGTAGACTCACACATCTTCGACGCCGAAACTACCCAGGCGATCGTAAAACGCAGCCGCGAGGAACAGACCACGGTACAGGGCGCCCTTTGCGCGGCTTTCCTGCTTGCGGGCCGGAAACTCCTCGCGGACTGGGCCGAACAGCCGGTCCGCTGCGTGTCTCCGATTAACCTCAGAAAGTTTTGTTCGGGAGTTGCGGACGACGTGGGCCTGTTCATTGGCCGCGGGGTGAGCATCCACCCGCCCGGCGAGGAGGGCCCGTTCTGGTCCGTCGCCCGCTCGGTCAAGGAACAACTCCGGCAATTCGAGTCGCTTGATTTCACCACGTGGATGGCGTCAAAGTGGCGGAAGATGGCGAATCAGCAGCCGGATACGAATACGGTGGCTGCTTTTTACGCCCAGGCGATGCCGCACGAATTGATGATCACGAATCTTGGACGCTTGGCTGTGGGCTCCCAGTTCGGTTCCCTAAAGGTGGAGGCATTCTGGGGCCCGGCACTCACAATGGGATTCGATGGCGAGCAGAGCATCGGAGTGAGCACACTCGATGGCCGGCTTGCATGCCTGCACGTGAGCTATCGGCCGATCGAGGGATTGCTTCCCACGGCGGCCAGTCTGCTTGTATCGGAATCCCGCTGAATCACTGGAGGAAGTATGAAATTGAAAATCAGTTCGGTGGTGCTTGCTGGCGCGCTGCTGGCTTGCGCCTTAGTGCGCGCTGAGAGCACTCCATCACCGGCGTTGCTGGTGCTCGCTAAGAGCGACAACACGCTGGCAATCGTCGATCCCGTGAGCCTCAAAGTACTCGCGCGGATGCCCTCCGGACCCGATCCTCATGAAGTGGTCGCGTCCGCTGATGGAAAATTCGCGTACATCTCCAACTACGGCGGCGGCAGGTACAACACGATCACCGTGATCGACCTGGTGGAACAAAAAGCTTTGCCTGCAGTGGACCTCGGCGCGCTACGTGGACCTCACGGCCTTATGTTCGTGGGTGGGAAGGTATGGTTCACGGCTGAAGCAGCCAAAGTGATCGGCAGCTATGATCCGGCGTCACAGAAGATCGATTGGGTGCTGGGCACCGGTCAGAACAGGACGCACATGATCTTCGTTTCCGAAGATCTCACATGGATGGTGACGTCCAATGTCAGTTCAGCCACCATGACTTTCATTGAGAAGCGCACTGGTAGACAAGGACCCGGAGGGCCCCCACAGGCGGATTGGGACGAAACTGTGGTGCCCGTGGGCAGAGGCGCGGAGGGATTTGATGTTTCTCCAGACGGTAAGGAAATATGGGCGGCGAATGCGCAGGACGGCACCGTTTCCATCATCGATGTTGCGAGTAAGAAAGTAATTCAGACGCTGGCCGCGAGCGTTGCCAGTGCGAACCGGCTGAAGTTCACACCAGACGGAAAGCTGGTGCTCATCTCCACATTAGGCGGCCCGGACTTGACCATTATTGACGCGTCGACTCGAAGCGTTGTGAAGCGCGTGAAGATCGGACGTGGCGCGGCCGGTATTCAAATGCAACCGGACGGATTGCGCGCGTATGTGGCCTGCACGCCGGATGACTATATCGCGATCATCGATTTGAAGTCACTGGAAGTGAGCGGTCACATCCAAGCGGGCAAACAGCCGGACGGACTGGCTTGGGCAGTGCAGCGATAGTAAAGGATCGCGCTGTGGCTGTGGGGCTGCCCTTGTTCGCCTTGCTCTCCGAAGTGCTGGTTGCGTTCACCACCGAATTCGACAATGAGTTCGAGCACCGGATGCCGCATCGGACAACCAATTTTGGATCGCGTGGCGGTCCCTGGCTGGCGTCGCTTGTAATGTGGTGGAACTGCATGCAGCTCATCGGTGACGAGGAGATACCGGATGGAATCCTGCGCGCGGGTTGATTACTCACGCATTTTTGCTCCGATTGGCAGTCGGCGCGCAGGGTTGGCAACCTGCCCTACACCTCGAAAAATCGTGAGTTGCACCAGGGAAGTATGCGATAACTACTTCACTGTATACAGTACTTGTCTTGGCAGGGACGGCCTCACCAACAAAATTGGTCTAATATACAACGTATGAAGTGCTGCGCAGGGCTGTTTCTGATATTAGCCTGCCAAGCACAGCAGGAACTGCCGCCCGAGACATTGCTGCTCGCCAAGATTAAGGCTAAAGTCGCGGAAAATCTCAGCCGGCTTCCCAACTACACCTGTACCGAGACCATCCAAAGATCTTTGTGGCACAAGTCCACTGCTACGCCAGAGATGGTGGACACGGTTCGACTGGAGGTAGCCTTCGTACACAATAAAGAACTGTATGGCTGGCCCGGCGCTGCCCGGATTGACGAACCCGACATTGTCAAAATGGTGGGCGGGTCGGTTGGAAACGGCTACTTCGCACTTTTCTTGAATAATATTTTTCTGGTGTCATCCACAACGTTCCACCATGTGGGCCGCACGAAATTGGAAGGTCAGGACGCCCAACGTTACGATTATTCGGTCCCCCAAATAGCCGGGGCCTATCGGTTAAGGGGCGCCGAGGGAGCGGCCGTTGTTGGATATCATGGGTCGTTTTGGATTGCCGAGGGCCAGGTGGACCCGGTGCGAATTAACGTCATCGCCGACGACATTCCGACGGACATCGGGTTCAGCGCAGCTACAAGTGTGCTTGACTATGGACCAATCACTATCGGTAGCAAAACCTCGGTCCTGCCCCAAGCCGCGGAGATCGTGTTCACCGATACGGAGGGTACCGAGCACAGGAGCCGGTTGAACTTTCGTGCGTGTCACCAGTTCGTGGGCGAGTCCGTGGTGAAGTTCAACGTACCGGCGGCGGAATCCACGGTGGCATTACCCGAGGACTTTACCGTGGATATCGACCTGATAACTCCGATTGACTCGGATACGTCCGCTGGCGGCGATCCGATTCAAGCCACTCTGGTCGACGAGATGAAACTGAATGACGGCAGCCTGGTTCCCAAAGGCGCCACGGTGTCCGGCCGGATTGCGCACATCACAAAAAACGGCGCGTCTTATTTGCTGGACTTCGTTGTTACAGCCATTGTTTTCGAGGGTGGCCGTGTGGAGCTGAGCGGCCGGGAAAACAGCGTTTCGGTGGAGGATTGGTCAAAGATCCGGCAGTCCGCGCACTTGGTTCTCGCGCGCGGAACTCACCTCAGGCTGCAGAGTATTCTGGGAAAATTCGGGAAATGAGTCAGCGTTTTCTGGCAGTGTGGATTGCGATGCTTGCGGCAGGCGCCCTGGCGCAGGCTCCTGAGATGCCCGAGGTCCGTGGCCATGAGTCTGCTCCCTCGTTCCGCATTCGCGTGGAAACCAACTTGGTGACCGTGACGGTAGTGGTTCGGGATAAGGACGGCCGGCCCGTCGGGGATCTTGAAAGGAAGGATTTCCGGCTTTTCGATAGCGGCACGCTTCAGGAGATTACCGGATTTAGAGTAGAAACCGCTGCTCCAAAACCGGCTGCTGCCGAAGCGCCCGCCCCAAAGCCCGGTGAGACCATTGGTCCTGTTGCACCGCCCACGCCCGAGCGATTCGTCGCTTTGTTTTTCGACGATTTCCACATGCCGATTGAAGATGTCACGCGAACCCGCAACGCCGCCTGGAACTATTTGTCCACTGCAATACGGCCCGAAGATCGGGTTGCGATCTTCACTTCGTCCGCTAAGGAGCAGCTGGACTTTACGGACCATCGCGACAAGCTGCACGATACCCTGTTCCGGTTGGCGCCCCATTCGCGCACAATTCCGCAGATGAACAGGTGCCCGTCAATCGACGCATACCAGGCCTACCTCATAGACCAACTGCAGGATCCCAATGCACTTGGCATCGCAACCGCCGAAGGCTATGAGTGCCACTGTAAAGGTGAGGGTAACGAGACGGCGGATTGCCGCGACGATCAGTTGCGAACCGCGAGATTCGACGCGGGCCAGATATGGGGTCTGGCGGATATGCAATCACAGTGGGCATTGGAAGCAATTCAGCTAGTGGTTCGCCGTTTGGCTGCCATGCCTGGGCAGCGCACCTTGGTTCTGATCTCGCCAGGCTTTCTGACCTCGACGCGAGCGAACGCTGTGGATGCGCTTGTCAAGCGGGCGGCTCAACAGAACATTGTGATCAATGCGATCGACGCCGCCGGCTTGTATACCAGAAGCACCCGTCCCGGTCGGTTTGGAGCGCGGCTGGATCTGGAAGTTCAGAAGAACGGTATGGAATACGCACAACTAGAGATTGCGCGCGACGTCCTGGCCGGTCTGAGCGCGGGCACGGGAGGTACGTATTTTCGGAACAGCAACGACTTTGACCGTGGCTTCCGCGAGGCCGCGCAGGCGCCGGAGGTTTCTTACGTGCTCAGCTTTTCGCCGCAAAACGTCAAGTTAGATGGGAGATTCCACCCGCTGAAGGTGGTCCTCAATGTCCACGAACAGTTACGAGTGGAAGCGCGGCGCGGGTATCTAGCTCCCATGGAAACACAGCAAGAGGCGGCTCGAACCGAGACTGAGGTCGAGAAACTGGTCTTCTCGCTAGAGGAGTTGCACGGACTGCCGGTGCAGGTGACGGCGCAAGTGGAGGCTTCCACGCTCGCGGTTAAGATACACGTGGACATCAGTCTGCTGCACTTCCGCAAGGAAGCCGATCGCAATATCGACACGCTGCTTTTCGAGACTGCGTTGTTCGATCAAGACGGAAAATACGTGGCCGGCAAGCAAGGATCGCTGGACCTGCGGCTGAAGGATGCGAGTTTGCCGAAATTTGCTCAATCCGGAATTAATGCGATCACAAAGTTTCAGGTGAAGCCTGGCACATACCGCATTCGCGAGTTAGTGCACGATACAGAATCGAAAGAGCTTTCCGCCGTGAACTGCAACGTCCCGGAATCCCGCTAAGCTGGGAAGGAAGGCTCCCCTTGCGTTCCCAGGGGACTTATGCGATACTTCCCTAGGAAGCACAGGGGAGCACATGGATAAAGCCCAGCTTGAATTGGTTCGCGGAACTTTGGACGTTCTCATTCTTAAGGTGCTGGCGTGGGGCCGGCTGCATGGATATGCGATTACGAATCTCATCCTGCGCCAGAGCGACGAAGCATTGCTGGTGGAGGAAGGCACGCTCTACCCGGCATTGTGGCGTCTGGAGAATAAGGGATTGNNACCAAAACCTGGGAGGCTTATGCCGCGGCGGTGGGCAAGGTGCTGGGCGCCACGCGGCCCCCGGTGGCGGAGGAGAGCTGATGAAACAGATCCCATTTTGGCGCCGCTATGCGCGTCTGTTGCGCCCGGATGTGAGGGCGGATGTAGACGACGAGTTGCGATTCCACCTGGCGGCTAAAGTGGATGAGTTGGTGGCGCAAGGCGTGAGTCCGGATGTGGCGCGGCGCGAGGCGGAGCGGCAGTTCGGCGAACTGAGCGCGGTGCAAGAGGTGGGCGAGCGCCTGGGCCACGATAGGGAGCGAACCAAGCAACGCAGAGATTACTGGAGCGGGTGCGTGCAGGATCTTCGCTATGCGCTGCGCACATTGCGCCGTGATCGCGCCTTTACCATCATTACCGTGGTGATTCTGGCGCTGGGAATTGCCGCGAACACGGCAGTCTTCAGCGTGGTGAATACGGTTCTGCTGCGTCCGCTGCCGTTCCCGGATTCCGGGCAGCTTACCCGGCTTGAATCGGGGCGGGGATTGAATGCCAATTTGCGCGAAGCTGCTGGGCTTTCCGGACTGACCTACACGGTGGCGGCTTATGAGGAGTTCCAGCGCCACAATCAGTCGTTCCAGCAAGTGACCAGCTACAATCCATTCTTCGGCAACGGCGAGTTCACGCTCACCGGGCATGGTGAGCCGCAGGCCGTGCTGGGCCTGATGATTGCCGACAATTTTTTCCAGACGCTGGGTGTCCAACCCACGCTGGGACGGCTCTTCACCAAAGAAGAATGTCAAAAGGGTGGCAGAGCCGCTGCGTTGCTGAGCTATGCGTTCTGGCAACGCCAGTTTGCCGGCGATCCGAATATTGTCGGGCAAGCAATCATATTGAATAAGACACCCGTCGTCGTAGTGGGCGTGATGCCATCCAGCTTCGATTTTGGTTCGGTATTTTCTCCGGGCCTGAGAATAGACTTGTATGTTCCGGCCATCATGGATGTAGTTAGAAACTGGGGAAATACCCTTGCGGTGGTCGGCCGTCTGAAGCCAGGCGTCGGAGTGGCGCAAGCGCAGGCTGAATCGGACATCCTGTTCCCACAACTCAAAGCTGCGCATCCTGATTGGTTCGAGGATTATTCATCCACCATCACGGGGTTAAAAGAATTTGTCACCGGCAAGCTCCGCCGCTCGCTGATTGTGCTGTGGTGCGCCGTGGGAGTGATTCTGCTCATCGTCGGCGTGAATCTTTTGAACCTGCTGCTGGCGCGTGCTGCTGCGCGAAGCAAGGAATTCGCCATGCGCATGGCGTTGGGGGCAGGGCGGGGGAGACTCATCCGGCAACTGCTGACCGAGAGCCTTGTGCTTTCGCTCGCCGGTGCGTTGCTCGGCCTTGCGCTAGCGTTCGTCATCACCATTTATCTGGCGCACCAGGGATCCATCGCGCTGCCACTGCTGAGCAGCGTTCGAGTGGATGGGGCAGCGCTCGGGTGGACCATTCTGATTGCAGTGGCGACCGCTGTTCTATTCGGCTTCGCTCCCGGACTTAGAATATCCACCGGCAATCTGCAGGACGCGCTGAAAGACGCAGGTCCTGGAATGAGCGCGGGGCGAAAGCATGAGCGCATGAGCGCATGCGCGCAGTGCTGGTGATTTCCGAAGTAGCGCTCGCGTGCGTGTTGCTGGTGGGCGCGGGTCTGTTGCTGCGCAGCTTTCTCCGCGTTCTGGATGTGGACCTGGGATTCCAGCCCAGCCGCGCAGCCGTGATCAAGATCGACTACGACGACGGCAACGACCGCAACAGCCGGGTGCGGCGCGGGGCAATTCTTCGCGAGATGCTGCGAAACATCGATTCCATCCCTGGCGTTGAGGCTTCCGGCGTGGCGGATATGCTCCCGCTCGGCCGCAATCGAAGTTGGGGATTCCAGGCGAAGGGCAAGCAATATCCAGAGGACATGGCTCTGGCTGCCCTGGTCCGCATAGTTACGCCGGGCTATCTCGGCGCGATGGGAATGCATTTACTGGAAGGCCGCGATTTCAATTGGCAGGACACTGACGGGAGGGAGGCTGCGGTAATCGTCAACCAAGCTGCCGCTCGCCGTTTTTGGCCGGGCGAAGATCCGGTGGGACGCCTCGCACTGGTGAATGGCGACACCCGCGTGATCGGCGTGATTCGAGATGTGCGGGAACACAGCCTGGAATTTTCCGCGCAGCCAGAGATGTATCTGTCCGCGGCGCAGGCGGATCCCGAAGGCGCGGAGTTGGTGATTCGGACCAAGCTTCCACCGGAGGTGCTGGCATCCAGCGTGATGAAGACTCTGCGGTCGCTCAATCCGGCGCAGCCTGCGGCCGAATTTCGTCCGCTGCAGCAGATTGTGGACCACGCCGTTTCGCCGCGGCGCTTCTTTGTGATGCTGGTGGCGAGCTTCGCGCTGCTTGGCTTGGTGCTTGCATCGCTCGGGATTTATGGTGTGATCTCCTATTCGGTTACGCGGCAGATGCAGGAGATCGGCATCCGGATGGCCCTGGGAGCCACCGCTTTTCAAGTGCAGCGGGGCGTAATCGCGCGGGCGTTGCGGCTGGCGCTGGCTGGAGTTACGCTCGGAACCATCGGATCGTTCGCGGCTGCAAAGTGGATCGCGTCGTTACTGTTCGGAACCAGGCCAACGGATCCAGCTACTTTTGCGGGGATCGTGGTGCTGCTGTGCGTCGTGGCGTTGTTCGCCGGATACCTGCCGGCACGGCGAGCGTCGCGGATTGATCCGATGATTGCGTTGCGGACCAACTAAAGGCACCGACTCCCTGACGGTCGCGGTTCGGTAACACGCGCTTTCCGAACCGCGACCGTGAGGGAGGCGGTGCCTTTTTCGCGGTCGTCTATTGGTGTGGCTGCTCCGCTGCGTGTTGCTGTTGTTGCTGCGCGCGCTTGATCAGAAAGTCCACCACCGCCTGGCGTTCCTCGGGATCTATTTTGCCGTTATGATTCTTATCGAATGCATTTAGCAACAGCTTCAGTTGGCCGGCGCGTTCAGGGCCGAGAGCTTCTTCATCCACGCCGTTCTCGAGCATCGTGGCGATAAACTCGGCCCGCGTCCCGGCACGGAACTCGGGCACCTGGGCGGGACTATCGAGCGTGACGGAAACGAACGCGAAAGCCATTTCGTTAGTAGTCTGCTCACCGAACTTCACTTCTTGCGGCGGATTGCTAGGGTTGTGTGGATTGGCGGCGGAGTTGTCATAGGTATACTGCATTTCGAGCCGCGTTCCTTTCGGAAGCTTCACCGGGCTCGCGTAGCGGTAAGCCCCCTGCCAGTTGAAATCCCAATCCTGGATCCAGATCAGCGGCACCAGGGTGCCATCCGGCAGGTGCGCGTCAACCTTCATGTCCTTGGCCAGATAATGGGCATGCGGAAAAACGGCGATGGCCTCCACATCCATGGGAAGAATCCCGGAAGACTTCACCACGTAATGACTGTCACCGGCCGGAATATCGATCTTCTGGTTACCGAGGACATACAGTGTGAGTCCTTTGGTGGGCGGCTCTTTCGAAAATTTCAGACCCAGCCGGGACTGGTCCTGTTCGGGCTTGCCGTCCAAGTGGTAATGAATCTGCAAAACCAGATCAGAACCTTTCTTGATGGTGGAAGCAATTCCGGGCCGCGCGGTGGCCGGCTCCGAGCCCGGAGCCCAACCGCCGAGCGCGCCGCTTATATCTAAACCGGGGCCGCCCACGCAATCGTAACCCTGTCCGGGCACCGTCTCCTTCTTGCGCGCTTCGCCGGAGCTGTCCAGGAAAAGAATGGCGTGGTGAACAATCTTCGCATTTCCTGGGCGGAACTCCACGGTCTTGACATATTCGTCCTCAGTCGCGTTCATAGGGACCACGAAGCAGCGGAATTGATCCGGACCTTCGGCCGGTACCGAATACGGGTTTGTCATCTCGATCACTTGATCAGGTTGTCCGGCCATCCATCCCGCGGTAAAGGTCGGCGGAGCGGGTTTTTCCTTCGGATTACCCTCTGGTGCACCGTGCATGGCCCAATCGCGAATGGTGGAAATCTGTTGTTCGGTGAGCCGGCGTTCATCCAGGAACTCGCCGTAGCCCGGAGTGGCTTTCCAGGGCGGCATCACGCGCGCCTGAGTTATGGCCGCGATCTGCTTGGCGCGCTTGGCGGCATCGTCGTAAGTCAACAATGCGAAGGGCGCCACCTCTCCTGGTCGATGGCAGTTGGAGCAGTTCTGGTAAAGGATGGGCGCGACGTCGCGATTAAAAGTGGGAGTGGCGGTGGTCTTACCCGTACCTGCGTAGGCTACGCCGGCAAGAGTCAAAACGAGTGAGAAGAGGATCGGATTTCGCATTTAGTTGAGTCCTGGGATAGCGCACCCCAATACTTTGGTCACCGGGCGCGGCACGGGTTTAGCTTGCAGAATAGCATCCAGCGCCTCGCCCAAGTCGTCCTGTGTGGGATGGAAGCGCGTCTTGCCGAAATCGACAAAACGGTCGTCCACGCGTCCGCGATACAGCTCTTGGGCGTCCGGGCCCAAGATGACCGCTTCGGGTGTGGATCGCGCACCGGTCTGGCGCGCTAAAGTCTGATGCGAGTCAAGCAGTGCGGGGAACGGCACCAGAAAATCGGCGTCGTGTTTGCGTACCGCATCGGCACTTTCCGACGGATCCGAGTAGACGTTGTAGAAGGCAACGCCGCGCGGTGAGTATTCGCGATACAGGCGGGCCAATATCGGCGCGTAGGTATTGGAGTTCGGACAATCGATCGCAACGAAGATGAAAACCGTAGCTTTGAATTGGCGCAGGTCGCTGGAAGTGTGAGTCTTTCCCGCCGTGTCCTGGAGCGCGAAATTGGATTGCGACGCCAGCAGAAAATTCGCCGCAAGCGCGAGCTGCAGACAGCTCCGCACTAGACTCCGAACAAGGATCGGCTGAAGTGACACGGCTCTTTCTATTTTAATCCAAGCCCTCGCCGCGGTGCATTTCCGATATTCGAAGAAGGATCAGGTGACCGTAACGCGTCCCGATTGTGAGACCCGCGCCACGAACGGCCCCCGCGTTGAATGGAGAACTTTACAAATCCGTGGTGCCGCTACTAAGAAGACAGAAGCGATCTCGATACCCCGTAGATTTCCAGCCGTAAGAACGAACACTCTGGCCCCACTGGCACGGAGCGCGGCGATCTCCAATGGACGATATCTTAGCCTCTGATCCTTGGTGAGGACCACCCAACCCCGCTCGCCGACTGCCCGGAGCCAGATGCGATCCTCCTCGTCCCGGGCGAAATGATCGTCGTGAATCTCAATTTTGAGACCGGCCTTGAGTAGCTCGGTTCGGATTGGTTCTACGCCGATTGACCGGTCGAGGAAGAATACGGTCCCGATGACTTACGAATGGAACGGGAAGCAGTTCATCGTGATTTGCGCCGGCGGACACGGCAAGATGAAAAGCAAAATGGGTGACTCGGTGGTGGCATTCGCGCTTCCGTAGCCGATTCCCACGTGGGGCGGGCAATCCTGCCCGCCGCCGCCTTTCAGGCGGCTCTTAACGCCGGCTGAAAGCCGGCGGCAGCCAGGAATGGCTGCCCCACATTACTGGCGTAGCACGGCGTCTTTTGCGACCTCTGGATCTGTTTCTACTACAGAGTCGGTATCGAGCAGCCGGATTTTGCGTGAGCGGCGGCCGGCAACGTGAATGGTGGCTGCGCGGGAATTGCGCAGCGTCACACCATCCACATCCTTCAACTCCATCACATTCCCGCGGGAGCCTGGAGCCGCCGCGATGTCGACGCCCTCCAATAGCAGATTCTGAACGTTCTCCACTTGAAGGCCGGTTCGCCATGTGGAGGATTCCGGTTTTTCCCAGCGAATCTCGACATCCTTCATGGTGAAGTTGCGCGCGTCCCGTAACGTCATCGCCTGGCGCGTATTTTCATAGGGCGCGTTTGGATCGTGCGAAACGAACAGGTGGATGTTTTCGAGATGAATGCCGTCCAGCCGGCTATCGGGATGGCCGTTGATGGCAGACGTGCCCGTGCCATGCGCAATCACATTGCGGATCGACACATTGCGAATGATGCCAGCCCTGGGTTCGTTGTCGCGTTTGGTTCCATCCACCTCGCTGCGACGCTTGATGTTGAAGTGAATCGGGTCGCCGTCGCCCCACCAGAACCAATCGAACCGCCGCGTCTCGATGAGTACGTCTGAAATGGTTACGTCTTCCACGATGCCGCCGTCGAACACCATGAACGCCAGGCCGCGGTTCGAATTCGTGATCACCACATTATTGATAGCCACCCGACGCACTGCGTTCGAGTTGCCGTCGCAGAACTTGATTGCGCTGGACGCCGAGGACAGCCGACAGTTGGTGACCGTAATGTTCTCGGTGGGCAGCGCCGGGCCCCAGATATCGGCTGAATAAAAGACCAGCGCATCGTCGCCGGTTTCGATGGTGGAATTGGAGATGCGAACGTCCTGGCAACCATCCGGGTCGATGCCATCGGCCCACACTGCTTCCTTCTGACTGGAGTAAATATAAACCCCATCGATGACCAGGCGCTTGCAGGCGTATGGATTGATGGTCCAACTGCGCGACCGCAGAAATTTCAGCCCCGTGATGCGAACATCCTCGCAACGCAGCAACAGAACCAGACGCGGAACCACCGTCTCCTTCCCCATTCCGGCGGGGAACGATCGCAACAACGGCTTTCCGGTGGCTTCCATCAGACGTTGGTTGGGCATGATGTAGTAGTCCGTGAAATTGTTCGGCCGGAACTCGTAGGTCGCTTGTCCGTCCAACGTGCCGCGACCTTCGATCGCGATGTTGTGCAAGTCCTCGCCGTAGATTAGTGCGGCAGTTTTCTCAGAATCGAATTCCTTTCCGTTCAGTGAGGCGAATATGGTGGCGCCTGCCTCCACGTACAAGCGAACTCCCGACCGCAGGTGCAGTTGTCCGGACGTATATTCTCCGGGGGGAACATAGACCGTGCCGCCGCCCGCTTTGCCGCAGGCGTCGATGGCTTGCTGCAGCGCCGGCCTGGCATTGTCGGATTTGCGGCCGGTTGCCCCGTAGTCTTTTATGTTGAAAACCGGTTGGGCCGCGGCTGTTCCCGCCAGCGCGATCGTTGTGACGATCCAGAGCTTCATGGAATGATTCTGTCATTGTATTGACTTTCTAACACAAAGTACTTTATTCTATTCTCATGACATCCCTCGCAACCTCAATCTCTTCCCCATTCCAGCGTTGGCGCGACCATTTCTTCGAGAATCGTGACCGATCCGGGGCGTTGCCCTGGCACGATTCGTATCAACTCACCGGTACCGAGCTTCGAGCCGTGGCGCGATCCATTCAGCAGTTCCAACTTGGCGAATGGGCGCGCGGCCGTGGATTCGTGCGCAGGGCCGCCTCGCATCCCGTGCTCGCTACGGACTCCTGGTTCGTACCCGCATTACGCCTCTTCATTGAGGAGGAGCAGGAGCACAGCAGCATCCTGGGCCGCTTCCTGGACCGCGAACACATTCCCCGCCTTACCAATCACTGGCTGGACGAAATCTTTCGGCGGTTGCGGAAGCTGGCGGGCCTGGAGGCGTGCGCCACTGTGCTGGTCACCGCCGAAGTACTGGCCATCCCTTTCTACCAGGCGCTTCGGGATGCTACTGGATCGCCGTTGCTGCGCGCCATCTGCGTCCGCATTCTTTGCGACGAAGCGGCCCATTTGAACTACCAGGCACTCACAATCGGCTTGGTACGCCGGCCACTGTCCGAAAGGGCCAGAACGGTCCGCTCACTCTGCCACGCCACGCTCTTCCACGCGACCGCTCTTCTGCTGTGGCAACAGCATCGCGCGGTGTTTCGCGCCGCAGGTTGGGATTTCCGGCGGTACTGGAATGACGCAGGCGGTACGTTCGCGTTCCTGCAGTTTCGAATTGAGCGGGCGGATTCGGTGGACGATTTGAGGCTGGACTAGCGCGCCCCCTCGGTTGGCAGGCGAAAGCGCCTGCCCCACAAAAATACAAATCCACGCTGGCCGCCTCCAGGGGAGCCGCCGCTTTCGGAATCGGCCGTAGCCTTATCCCACGCCGCGCGTGTCAGGGGTTGTATCGGCTCCAGCTTCTTCCCCGCTAGCGCGGTATTCGTGGCTTTGAGATCCTTCGCGGCCCAAGCTTCGAATTCGTCCACAACATCCTTGCGCTCGTGAGCAAGGGAACCGATTCGCGCGATGTAATAATCCGTCGGGCGGCCTTCATCGAAGACCACTGCGCCGTAAACGTTCGCGGTCTTTTCGCGGATTCGTTCTTCCCCGGTGACCGCGCCGCCTTCCTTGGTAGCCACAATTTTCTTGCGAATCTCATCCACCTTAGCGGCCTGGTCGACACATTGTTTGCGAAGCGGATCATTCGCGCCGAGCTTGGACGCGCGTTCGAGCAGTGCGTCATGTACGCCGTTGATTCGATCTACATCAAAACTCAGATCGCCCAGAAGCGCGTAGACGCGCATGGCCGCCTCCAGCTCAAGTTTGCGGTCCGCCACCGTGTACGTCGCGCGGCGATCGAGTTGAACATCCAACTTGGTGGTAAACGTCTCCGTGCCGCGCGTCATCTTCACTGTGTAGACGCCCGGCAGCACGCGCGGTCCAATCACGGTAGCCCCCGCGGCTACGGCAGCGGGCGGAACTCTGGGCGCTTTCATTCGCATGGACCACTCCACGCGGCTGATCCCGCGCCGGCTGTTGGCCGGAAGCGTATCCACCAGCTTGCCCTGATCGTCGAACACCTCGAGTTTCATGCGTCCGAAAATGTGGCGTTTCTTCTGGTAGTAGGTGATCATGGCCGCGTCTGGCGGATTGTCTCCTCGATACGCGCCGTCACCCTCTGACCATCCACCTTGAGCCTGCAGTCTTTGTTGCTGGACTTTGCCTTCGAGGAAAACTGCGTCCTTGGCCAGAATTTCCGGCGTCAATTGCCGCAGCGGCGAGATATCGTCGACAATCCAAATGCCGCGGCCGTGCGTGGCTAAAACCAGATCCGATTCACGCGGATGCACAACAATATCGCGCACGGCGACATTAGGAAAATCGGCGCCTTTGTACTGCGCCCATTGCTGGCCGCCGTCGAGCGAGATCCACAGGCCGAATTCGGTGCCCAGGAATAACAGGCGTGGCGAAACGGTGTCCTCTTTGATCACGTGCGCATACCCGCGCACGCCGCTCGTGGGCGCGATTATCGACGTCCAGGTCTGGCCGAAATCCGTGGTTTTGAAAACGTGGGGAGTCATGTCGCCGAAGGTATGCCGGTCGAACGCGGCGTAAGCCGTGCCCTCATCGAAACGGCTGGCTTCCACCCACGCCACCCACGAAGCTTTCGGCAAATCCGGTACATGGCTCACGACGTTTGACCACGACTTACCGCCATCGCGCGTAATCTGCAGATTTCCATCGTCGGTGCCGACCCAAATCAACTGCCCATTGCGCGGCGATTCGCTGATGGAGTAGATCGTGGTGTGCATTTCGGCCTCCGAGTTATCCACCGTAACGCCGCCCGATTCTTCCTGCTTCTGCTTTTCCGGATCGTTGGTGGTCAGATCCGGCGAGATGCGATCCCAGGTTTGGCCGTGATCGCGCGAGCGGAACAGAAACTGAGCGCCGATGTAGATGGTCCCCTTTTCGTTGGGGCTCAAATGCATGGGAGTGTTCCAATTGAAGTGCAGTTTGTTTTCGCCATAGTTCGGCTGGGGCTGGATGCTTCGCCCGAGCAGTGTGTGCCGATTGACGCGCGAAATGGTCCCGCCCTGTGCTTCTACATAGACGTAATCCTGGTCCGACGGATCGGCAAAAGCGAAAAATCCATCGCCGCCGTACAAATTCTCCCAGCGTGCGTTGGTGATGCCGCCGGGATAAGCCGAATCGCCCACCCAGACGCTGTTGTCCTGCAGCCCGCCGTAGACGTGATAAGGATCCGCCATATCCACGCTGACGTGATAGAACTGGCTGATCGGGAGATTATTCGCCTTCAGCCATTTATTGCCAGCATCGTGGGAGTACCACACGCCGCCGTCGTCGCCGGTGATCAGTTCGTTCGAGTCGCCGGGATCTACCCAGACGTCATGAAAATCGCCGTGCGCGCCGCCTCCGATAAAGCTGAAACTAGCGCCGCCATCGTTACTCGCGATCAAACCGCCGCCGGGCTTGTACACCTTGTTCTCATCCTTCGGATCCACAATGAGATTCGCGAAATAGAAAGGACGCCACACCATCATCTGGCTACGATCGCGCTCAGCCCAAGTCTTGCCGCCGTCGGCCGAGCGGAACAGCGCGCTACGCGTGGATTCGATCAGCGCATATACGACATCCGGATTCGAGGGCGCGGCCGTTACCGCAATGCGTCCCCATGGCTTCGCGGGAAGGCCCTGCGCCGATTTCTCGTTCAAATCGGTCCAAGTGGCGCCGCCATCGACTGATTTATACAGCGCGCTGGCGCTGGGCGAAGTGGGGCTGTCGCCTCCCGAGCGAAAGGTCCAACCTTTACGCCTGAAATCCCACATGCCTGCGAACAAAGTTTTAGAATCGCGCGAGCTCATGGTCATCATGGAGCAACCGGTGGATGCATTTCCACCTTTCAGAATTCTCGACCAGCTCTTGCCGCCGTCAGTGGTTTTGTAAACGCCGCGATCGTCGCTGTCGCTCCATAATTTGCCGGTCGCGCAGGCATACACCGTATTGCCGTCCTTGGGATCGATCAGGATTTTGGCGATGCGCTCGGACTCTTTGAGGCCCACATTGGTCCAGTTGTCGCCGCCGTCGGTAGATTTATAAATTCCGTCACCAACGGAAGTGCTGTTGCGTGTCCAAGCTTCCCCGGTTCCGGCCCAGACCGTCTTCGGTGACGATGGGTCAATCGCAATCGCGCCGATGGACTGCACCGGCTGCTTATCGAACATGGGCTTGAATGTTGTTCCATCATTCACCGACTTCCAGACTCCGCCGCTGGCCGATCCGACGTAGACCGTGAGTCTTCCGTTCTCCCGAACGGCCGCGAGCGAGGTGACGCGCCCGCTCATCTGAGCCGATCCGATGTTCCGCGCGCCCAGTCCCGAGATGGTGTCCGAATCGAATTTGATTTCCTGCGCTCCGAGTAAAGCCGGAATGAGCAAAGCCGCGATTCTCATTTCGAGCCTCCTGTCGGGGTCGCGAACCGCGCGGCGTCCAGCGGCACGTTGACCTCAACTTTTTCAATGGTCAGTCTGGTGTGAAACTGGCTGCCCTTTTGGCCGGAGTCCACTGAGAACGGATAATAGACGCCGTTCACTTGCTCATAATCGCCGAGCAGAGTTTCGCCGTACTGGACCGTCCCGCGAATATTGCGCTCGGTTTCCACCTTCAGATCCAGAAACGAATCCGTATCGATGTAGTAATAGCGGGCGTCGCCGTTGGCCATGGTCAACTTGATCTTGTAGCAATCCGTGCCTTCCACCGAATCGTGGCCGATCAGTTCGGCGCGATGATCCTTATTCTTGTAGTCCACCAGTTGGCCATCGATGTCCGCATCTTCCACCAGGTGTTTGGTGTCGTCAGCGGACAGGAGGCTCGGATCTTTGCGTCCTTCGAAGGGCGAGACCTGCCAGGCCGATTTGCCGTCGTAGGCCTCCACTTCGGCCATGCCTTGGATGATAAATTCCTGGCGGACCTTGTTGGGCCGCTGATTCTCCTGCACTATGGTTGCGCGGAACCCTCCCTGGTTGATCTTGGCGGTCATCCGCAGGGTCTTCACCGCTTTGAGTTTTTCGATGCCGCCGCGCGCCTGAATATTTTTGGCGATGATTTCGTCGACAGTTTGAGCGCCGGCGAAAGGCAGACAGAGCACCGCTCCGGTGAGTATTTTAATAAGCCCCATAGCTGGGCATTCTAGCAGTAGCGCGGGTATGGGTGCCGAACCTTTATGAAAGAATTGCGGGGACACGTCTGCTCCCGTTGAAGTTTGAAGGAGTTGTGAACGCTAGCCCGGCATGTCCCCGAATTCTCCCATTTCTTTCTGCGCAATTGGAGGTGGCCCGGTAAGGCGTTGACGCAGGACGCGGGCGCCCAAGGGGTCGTGCTGATCGAGGTATTGGGTTCGTTTTGTAATTTCGTTTGCAGAGGCGAGGGGAAGGGTGTTCTCACGGATTGGCCTGGGAAGGGCGATTTGAAGAAAGGCGTTGGTTTGCAGGGCTTTGAGCTCCTTCAGGCAGCGATGGAAGGTGCGCTCGATGCGGGTTTTGTGGCGGGCGATGCGGTCGAGTTTGGTCTGGAGGTCGTCCGAGGCAAGCAGGTCGCGGTATTCGATGCCGTTACACAGCTCGGCTTCCATGCGGCGAGCGCGGCGAAGGTTCCAGGCGGCGGCGACCAATTCATCGAACAAGGACTGCTGGATGGTGCCCTGCGGTTTGATCTCGGCCAGGAAATCGGCCAGGAGTTGCTGGAATTCTTCGTGCTCGCCGGGCGCGATGATCACTTCGCGGGCGCTGAGGCCATGCTTCGTAGCGTTCTGAGAGGAGCGGGCTTTGCCTTCATCGGTTCTTGGTCCGGTGGAATGCTGTGAATTAGCGGTGTTAGCGGCGAGCCGTGCTGGGGAAGCAGACATGGTTGAGATCTCCGGCCTGATACTAAATGGGTGGTTGGCGGCGGGAGGTGGGTGGTGGCTTGGAAGTTGCGGGTGNNGCCGCGAATGAACGCGAATGAACGCAAATGTTTGGGATGCTCCGCGGAAGCCCAGGAGCTATACTGGCAGAGTTATGAAGGCAATGGCACTTTTTCTGCTGGCGGTTATTGCCGCGAGCGTTCCAGGTGTAGCGCAGGACGCTTCCGTATCCAATATCGATTCCATCTTTGCGCCGCTTGCGGATGGGAAATCGCCCGGACTCGCCGTCCTGGTCCGCAAAGACGGCCGGACTGTCTTCGAGCGCGGCTATGGTGTGGCCGACCTTCGGTCCCTTCGCAAGATCGATGGGAAAACCGATTTCCGTCTGGCTTCGTTCACCAAGCAGTTCACGGCGATGGCTATTATGCTGCTGGTTCACGATGGCAAACTGCGTTATGACGAACGGCTCACCGACGTGTTCCCGGATTTTCCGGCCTACGGGCGAGCTATCACCATCCGCCATCTTTTGACTCACACTGGCGGCCTGCCGGATTACGAAGATCTGATGGGATCAAACTGGACCGCGCTCCATCAGATTCAGGATGACGAAGTGCTGAGCCTGCTGGAACATCAAACCGCTCCGAAATTCGCGGCGGGGACCAAGTGGGCTTACAGCAATTCGGGATACGTCGTGCTCGGATTGGTGGTCGCGAAAGTTTCCGGCGAGCCATTCTGGGAGTTCCTGCATGATCGCATCTTCGGTCCGCTCGCGATGCATCAGACGATCGCGTTTATGAAGGGGATGAATGTCGTGCCCCATCGCGCATACGGGCACAGCAAGGAGGCCAGCGGATTCGTCGAGACAGATCAAAGTTCCACATCGGCCACGCTGGGCGATGGCGGTGTTTATTCGAATCTCGAAGATCTGGCTAAGTGGGATGCGGCGCTCGCGGCCCACACATTGTTGGGCGAGAAAGAAATGCAGGTGGCGCTCACTCCGGTGAAGCTGAATGATCAATCGGAGCCAACAGCCGAAGGAAAGCCGGTTTTATACGGATTCGGGTGGTTTCTGGACCCCTACAAAGGTCGCGCGCGGATGCAGCATTCAGGGAGCACGATGGGATTCCGAACGGTTATCGATCGATTCACGGGTGACAAATTGACTGTGGTGATTCTGTGCAACCGGACGGATCTTGATCCGAGTGAGTTGGCGCTGAAGGTGGCGGATGTTTTGTGGAAGCCATAGTGCGGCCTTTCGAGCGTCCCGCTCCAAACGAACGAAATTTGTACCCGCATGAAAGCGCTTCGCGTATTTACCGCGCACCGCTCCTTTTAGCAACTGGCGCATATCATATTCAAGCCGTAGCTCATCGGTCGGCTTATCTCCGTGTTTCTTCATAAGCTCTCTCGTTATATTAGCGCTCACCAGAGACTCCACCGGGGTCTCCTGGCTATCTTCGCTGAGTCTTTACTACTGCCGTGCGTCGCCATGAGTGGCGACGCGGCACGCAAAGGTGCGTGCGCTACGCGCGTGGCGCGAACACTCATACGAACGCAATGGGACCTCGACACTAAAGTTCTTGCGCCGACAGCCCACCAGAAACCAGAAACGGGAAACCCGAATGCTATCCTGAAAGCAAAATGACTTATGACTTGATCGTCATCGGCAGCGGACCCGGCGGCTATTCGGCGGCCGTGCGGGCCGGCCAGTACGGCTTGAAAACCGCCATCATCGAAAAAGACAACAAGCTGGGTGGCACTTGCCTGCATGTTGGATGCATCCCGACTAAGGCGTTGCTGCATACCGCCGACGTTTGGGAGTATTTCCAGAACTCAGCCGAGCAGGGTATCCAGTGCGAGAATCCGAAGCTCAATTACCCCAAGGTCCAGGACCGCAAGAACAAAATCGTCGCCAAGCATGCTAAGGGCGTCGAGTTTCTGATGAAGAAGAATAAGGTTGACTGGATCAAGGGTTTTGCCAGCTTGAAGCCGCGGGGTGCGAATGGGCTGCTGCAGGTGGAAGTGAAATCCGACGGCGGCACGCATACGCTTGAAACCAAGAACGTCATCATCGCTACGGGTTCTGAAGCACGCATGCTGCCCGGGTTGAAGCCCGATCCCAGAGTCATTCTCACTAACATTGAGATTCTCAACCTGCCCGCGATTCCGAAGAGCATGCTCATCATCGGCGCGGGGGCAGTGGGCGTGGAGTTTGCATCCATCTTCAACCGCTTCGGAACCAAGGTCACCGTCATCGAGATGTTGCCGCGCCTGGTTCCGGTGGAAGACGAAGAAGTCTCGAAGGAGTTGGAGCGAAACTTTAAGAAGACCGGCATTCGATGCGAAACCGGCGCCAAGGCGGAGAACATTACCAAGACCGACAAGGGCGTCAAGATGTGCGTCGGGATGTCCAATGGCAAGCGCGAGGATATGGAAGCCGAGACGTTGCTGGTCGCGGTAGGCCGCCGGCCCATCACGAATAATATTGGTCTGGAGACGCTGAAGATTGAGCTGGACCGAGAGTTCATCAAGGTAGATGAATACCAACGGACGGGCGAACCCGGCGTTTACGCCATCGGCGATGTGGTGGCCGGCACGCCGCAACTGGCGCACGTCGCCAGCATGCAAGGAATGGTCGCGGTGGCGCACATGGCCGGGAAACCTGCAAAGCCGATCAACCGCAATCGGATTCCGGGTTGCACGTACACCGAGCCCGGCATCGGCAGCGTCGGACTCACGGAAGCGCAGGCGCGCGCGCAGGGATTCAAGGTGAAGGTCGGGAAATTTCCGTTCTCCGCTAACAGCAAGGCCAGCATCCTGGGCGCTCATGAGGGCTTCGTGAAGGTGATCGCAGACGAGAAATTCGGCGAGATCCTCGGTGTGCACATCATTGGGCCGGAGGCGTTCGAACTAGTGTCCGAAGCTGTCGCGGCCATGGAAGCGGAAGCGACTGTCGAGACCATGATGAGCACTATCCACGCCCATCCCACGCTGTATGAAGCCATGGGTGAAGCGTTCAACAGTGTGTACGGGCT
>PMUN01000197.1 GCA_003166875.1 Bryobacterales bacterium
GCGTGGCTGCGGCGCGGCAATCGCGCCGGGTATTCGTCTCGAACCGGGGTGGACGGCATGCGGAGGCGCACGATTCGGTAGCGCCATCCAGCGGCCAAGCGATTGTCAGCGATCCCGCCACCGGATCTTCCGCAACGGGAACCGTAAGCGTGATCGATCTGGAGAGCGGCAAGCTATCGGACGTGGCCGTTGGTCTGGCGCCCTCAGTCATGGCGCTGAGCCCGGACGAATCGATACTCGCCGTCGCCAATGCTCATTCCGATTCGATTTCTCTTATCGACACCCGGACCCTCTCGCCAAAGGAACTGAAGATCCCAGCCTATCCGGCCACAACGGTCGGCAGCCTTCCGGATGCGGTGGTGTTCTCCTCCGACGGCCGCCGGATGTACGTTGCTTGCGGGGGCAACAATGCGATTGCCGTGGTGGAACGTCACGAAAGCGATTGGAAGTTGGAAGGCTCTGTTCCGGCGGGTTGGTTTCCATCGGCCATCGCGCTCGATCAAGATGGCGCGTTGCGCGTGGTGAACATCAAAGGAACTGGAAACACCGCGACTGGCGTCACCCCGGGCCATTTCCGATCCACGGCCTACGAAGGATCGCTGCTAACGATTCCGGCGCCACTACCTGCTCAAATCGCATCCGGTACGCGGGAGGTAGCGGCCGCGAACAGCCCGAAGTTTGAAAGCTCGGGAGGGATCGCGAATCTGGCGTCGCTCGGGATAGAGCACGTGTTTTTCATCGTGAAGGAGAATCGTACCTACGATCAGGTGCTTGGCGATCTGCCTCAAGCCAACGGTGATCCGAAGTTGGTGATGTACGGGCGCGACATTTCGCCCAACCATCACGCGCTGGCCGAAAAATACGTGTTGCTGGACAACTTCTACACCGGCGGCGCTATCAGCTTCGACGGGCACCAGTGGCTGATGCAAGCTTTTGTGAGCGACTATGTCGAACGCGCTTTCGCCGCATCGCCACGCGGCTATGCCTGGAACATGGCCGACGCGCTCACGGTTTCGCCGCTCGGCATGTTCTGGCAATCGGCTACCAAGCCGCTCGACGTACGCATCTACGGCGAGTTCTGTCTTCCGGCGAAATGGGACGCAGTTCGCCAGAAAGCTGTGGACATTACCGAAAGCGAGGAGTTGAGTTGGACCTCTTATTGGAGTCTGTACAAACAGGCGAAATGGCAGACCGCGGTGGGCTCCATCAGCGGCGTGCCGGCACTTCAGCCATACATGGACGCGCGCTATCCGGACGACTCCGTGAACATTCCCGATCAGATCCGCGCCGAAGAGTTGCTGCGCGAACTCACTGAATTTGAGAAAGCGGGCAAGCTACCCAACCTTATGGTGATCACCTTGAACAACGATCACACCAACGGGACGAAGCCGGGCTCGCCGACGCCGCGCGCCATGGTGGCCGATGATGATCTGGCGCTGGGCCGCATTGTAGAAGCGGTCTCAAAGACCCGGTTCTGGGCCAAGAGCTTGATCCTGGCGGTTGAAGACGACGCCCAGGATGGCTTCGATCATGTGGATGGGCATCGCACAGTGGCGCTCGCCATCGGACCCATGATCCGCCGCGCCGTTGTAGATTCGAACCACTACAATCAAACCAGCCTGGTGCGCACCATCACGGAGATTTTCGGAATCCCTCAGCGCACGCAGTTTCTTGCAAACGCGCGCGCCATGCACAGCATTTTCACGAATGAACGTGATCTGAGTACCTATCAAACACTCACGCCTAAAATTGTCTTGGACGAAATGAACCCGCCGTTAAAGGCGCTTAGCGGGCGTCCGCTCTGGGCCGCTCGGCAGTCCCTTGCGATGAACTGGGCGAAGCCGGACGACATTAATCAAGCGGTCTTAAATCGTATTCTGTGGTGGGACAGCAAGGGCTACGATAAACCATACCCGAGTTCTGGAAAACGATGATCCGTGCGTCACTTGTTTGCTTAGTATTCGCGAGCCTGATGCTCGCCCAGGAACCTGCAACCGTTCCTCTGTGGCCCAATGGCGCTCCGGGAGCGTTGGGTAACGACGATTCTGACAAACCCACACTGACTGTTTTTCTGCCGTGGGACAAATCAGTTTCGCGGACGGCCGTTGTGGTGTGTCCTGGCGGCGGCTACGGGATGCTGGCGGACAATCACGAAGGCCGGCAGGTGGCAAACTGGCTCAACTCGCTCGGAATTGCCGCGTTCGTTTTGAAATATCGCTTGGGGCCCCGGTATCATCATCCGATCGAGTTGGGCGACGCGCAACGAGCCATTCGCATGGTTCGCGCGCAGGCAGCGCAGTTCGGAGTGGCGCCTGATCGGATCGGCATCATGGGGTTTTCCGCCGGCGGGCACCTGGCGTCCACGGCCGGAACGCACTTTGATGCGGGAGACGCCGGAGCATCCGATCCGATCGAACATGCCAGCAGCCGCCCGGATTTCCTGGTGCTGGGCTACCCGGTGATTTCATTCACCACGCCATACACCCACCAAGGCTCGCTCAAGAACTTGCTCGGTGAGCATCCCGATCCGAAGCTGGTGGAGAATCTTTCGAACGAACTCGAGGTGACATCGCGAACGCCGCCGACATTCTTGTTCCATACTAACGAGGACAAAGGCGTGCCGGCGGAGAACAGCGTGCTGTTTTACCTGGCGCTGCGAAAGGCGGGAGTCCCGGCTGAAATGCACATCTTCGAGCGAGGACCGCACGGCGTAGGCCTGGCCCTCGCCGATCGCGCGCTGGCGATGTGGCCGACGTTACTGGCGAACTGGTTCCGCGAGCGGGGATTGCTGGCGGGGAAGTAATTTGAATGCTTGAATTAACCGAGCCGCGACGGGAAGGGAGCGTGACGGAAAGGCAATGGCGGCCGGAGTTGTTATCGCGGCGTCTTCATCAGTTTTGGTGGGCCAGCAGGCCCATGGGCACTCCCTTCTGGTCGCGGCTCGGAAAACGGCGGGAAGGTCTCGTCTCACTTCGGCCCGCGACTCTTCCACATCCGCCACCAACTGGTGTCGCCCAAGTCGAGCGTGTTCCAGAGCGTGTCGATCATTTTAGGATCGGCTTCCAGCACACCTTCCCGCGTTACGCTGGCCGGCATGGTGACGAATTGCGCCAGGCGGTCGTAGGCGCGCCCGCGATCGTCCGGCTGGACGCGGCGCAACAGATGCCACAAGCTGATTGCATCGCGCGTGCGCGCTTTCTCGATGATCACGGCGATGGCCGACTGATCCGCATTCGCGTCGAAGCGATGCAACGCGTCGATCAATTCACTAGAGGCGTCCTGATAATAAGGTATGCCGGGGCCTTTGCCGGGACGCGTGATGCAGGCCGCGTCGGCGGGAATAAACGACTCGCGGCCCTCATTTTCAAACGCAACCCATCCCACGCTTACTTCCACCAGTCCAACCCCGTCCGCGTCCACCTTTAGCGTGTACTGGCAGCCGAGATCCACGGTTTGCGCCGAGGGCGTATTCACAATGAACCGCCCCGGTGGCGCCCAGATCAAAGCGTGAATGGTGCCGTGGTCGAGCGCCAGCCTTTGCTCGTCGGGTCGGATGGCGAGCACGGAGAGCCTGGTATTTGGTTCTACCTCCACCTCGCCAACATCGTTCAGATTCAAACGCGCCTGTGATTGCGAATCGGTACTGATCGATTCACCCTTGGCTAACCGTTTCAGCGATGGCGTTCCGCTCACCGTGGCTACTTGCCAGGCCGGCCGCGTCCGCTGCCACGCTACCCAAACTGCTCCGCCAAAAACCAACAACGAAGCTGCGATAGCGAGCAGATAGGGCACGCGGATGGGCTTGGGGAGGGACAAGACGGGAGTCTTGTCCAACTTGTGCCCGAGTGGGGCGAGCAAATTCTCCAGCCGCTGAACTTCAGGATCAGGCTCGCCTGATTTGTCCCACAAGTAGTCTTCGTTCATATGGCGGCCCTCCCTTCCATTTTTTCGCGCAACATTTTCATGCCGCGATGTAGATTCACGCGAACCGAATCCGGTGAAAGGCCCGTCTGCACTGCGATCTCGGGTCCGGTCAGCCCTTCCACCAGCCGCAGGATTAGCGTTTCGCGATAAGCATCGGGCAGGCTGCGGATGGTGTCGAGCACCGCCAGAGCTTCGGGTTCCGGCGGTTTCTCTTGGAGCATGTTGTCTTTGAGTTCGGTGGTTTTTGGCGCGCGCCGATGGTAATCGATGGCCTGATTGCGCGCGATCATGGCCAGCCAGCCCCCGAACGCGTTCTCATCCCGCAAGCTTTGCAATCGGCGCAGAGCCAGCAGGAAAACATCCTGCACCATATCCTCCACTTCCGAATGTGGCACGCGCGCGAGCAGCAGGCCATGGACCATGCGAGAATACTGCTGGTAAAGTTGCCCGAACGCGGCACGGCTGCCCTCGCGGGCCTGCTCGACTAGCGAACGCCCCGGCTGTTCCGGCCGCTCTACTGGCGCAAAGAGTGCGATAACGCTCTCCACATGATACCTGCTATGTGGAAGGACGAAGTGGCACGGATTCTGTTAACCGCCTGCGCCGTAAACCGACTGGATGCGCGTGTAAAACAGCCGGTCCGCCTCCCCATGCTCAGGTGGGCCCAGTCCTGACGCCTTCCAGCCGCCAAACGGCAGGCATATGTCAGCGCCCGCCGTGGACGTATTGATCTTGAGGATGCCGGCGTGGGCTTCTCGAAGGAATCTTTCCTGTATTTCGCGTGCGTTGCTGAAGAGCGCGGCAGCCAAACCGTACCGCGTCCCATTGCACAGAGCCATCGCATGCTCGAAGCTCTCGGCTCGCTGAACCACCAGGATCGGGCTCATGGTCTCCTCTTGAACCAGCGGATGATCGGCTCGATCACAGCAGATGATGGCGGGCTGCGCATAAGCGCCGGCGTTTACCCACGGCTCTTGAGCACGGCTTGCATGCAGAGCTTCCACGGCTTGGATGGATTGGTCTGACCGCGCGCGGTTCAATAACGCGATTGTCTCGTCACGCTTGGACACGGTGATGACAGGGCCGATGTCGGTGGCCTGATCCAGCGGGTCGCCCCAAATCAGCCGTTCGACCGCAGCCTTCAGTTCTTTCAAAAGGGCAGGGAACTGCGCTCGGGATATGATGACGCGGCGATTGGCCGTGCAGCGCTGCCCTGCGAATCCGAAAGCGCCCCAGGCCACCTGCTTTGCCGCGTGCGCCAGCTCGGCGTCGTCCCAGACAATGGCGGCGTTGTTACCGTTCAACTCGGCTTGTAGCGGGACCATGCGGCGCGCGCAAATGTCCTGCATCGCATAGCCCGCGGCGAGTGATCCGGTGATCGTAACGGCAGCGATATCGTGCTGTGACGCGAGTGCGTGGGCTGTGTTGTGGTCGCCCGAAACCAGGCGAACTGCATCGGCAGGGACGCCGGTTTGGTGCAGCAATTTCAGGACATTTTCCGAAATGTGGGTGGCCGCCGGCGCGGGCTTCCAAACTACGGTGTTTCCATAAGCCAGAGCCGGCGCGATTTTCCCCACCGGAATCGCCACTGGATTGTTCCAAGGTGAAATCAGAGCCACGACACCCAAGGGTTGATAGCGAACCATGGTGTCTCCCTGGCGCGTCGAACGTGCAAACTCGCGGGCGCGACGGATCACGTCACGGACATTTGCGGCGCCCCGGCGAACTTCTTCAAGGCCGTGCATGATCGGTTTCCCGATCTCAATCGCCATTTGGTGCGCGAGTTCGGGCGCTGCCGCATCCAGCGCGTTTGCGACTCGGTCCAGAATTTCCCATCGCGAATCCGGCGAGGTCTGCCGCCATTGCTGCCAACCTTCCTGAGCCGCGGCAGCTTCCGATGCTATTTCTTGCGCGCTTGCGAGCGGGACCTCGAATAGCACCTCTTCGGTGCAGCGTGGGGATCGATGCGAAAAAGTCGGTTGGCAGGCGAAAGCGCCTGCCCCACGTTCCGCGAGCCATCGGCGCGTGGAAGCCGCGTGAATCGGATCGTTGCTCGCAACGGCGTTTTCGGCAATGAATACCCGATAGCCTCGCTCCAGGCATTCCATCGCGGCCACGCGAACGCAGGTATGCAAGTGCATCCCAGCCAGGATTACCGTATCGCATCCCAAGCGTTTCAGAGCGGCATCCAGTTGACCATCAGCGAATGCGTTGAATCCGGATTTGTGGACCACCGTATCGTCGCTCCGTGGCTGCAACGGCTCGGGCGTGTCGTGTCCACTTGTTCCGGCCACGCATTGCCAACGATCTTCCTTGCGCCAGTGTGGCAGACGCCGATCATCCTCGCGATGTACGGTAGTCCAAATGTGTATCACTGGAATCTCCGACCGGCGGCATTCAGCCAGAAGCGAGGCAGCGTGCGCGATCAAGGCGCCCGCGGTCGGCTGAAGATCGGGCGTGGCCAGATAGTCGTTCTGAAGATCAACCAGTAGCAGCGCAGGTTTCATGAGAACGCTTGACTTCCGGCGCTCGGAGAATCTGTTGCACAAATCTTTCGGTTATGGCTTTAGTGCCCAGGATTTCGCAGCCGGGCTCAGCCAAGTCGGCGGTCCGGAATCCCTGGCGCCAGACTTCCGCAAGCGATGCCTCTATGATCTCCGCTGCCTGATGCAACCCGAGACTTTCACGCAGCAGCATGGCCAGCGATAGAATCTGGCCAGCCGGATTTGCGGCATCGGTCCCGGCGATATCGTGCGCGCTGCCATGATTCGTTTGGAAAACACCGTGACCTTCGGAGTTGAAGTTGCCGGAGAAAGTGACTCCGCGGGAGGAAACCAATACTCCTGCGATGTCGGCAAGAATGTCACCAAAGAGATTGGGTGCGACGATCACGTCGAATCGGGCGGCATTTTGGATTAACTCATAAGCCACCAGATCAACGTTCATGAATACTGCTTCGACGCCGTGTTTTCGCGCCGCCGCCGTGCCCATCTCGCGCCACAGTGCGCTCATGCCGGGGATGCCGCCGTCCTTGATGATGACTTGTAAACTGCCACGCCTGTCAGCGGNNATGTTATCCCGGATCAGCAGAATATCCACTCCCTGCAAATATTGCGGGACCATTCTCCCGGCGCCCGCCAGCTCCGGCCACGGCTTGATGGGAACGAACTTCGAAAACAAATCGAATCGCCGTCGGAGATCATAGACGTACCGCCCGCCGCCCGGTCCGCTGAGGATTGCTCCCCCCAGGCGAAAAACTTCAGAGCAGAACTCCACTACTTCTTCGGGAAGCCATCTGCCAAAGTGCGTTAAAGCATCTTCGCCGATCAGCTCGCCGCGCCGTACTTCGAAGTTGATACCGGTGACTTGTCCGATCGCAGTCAGCACTTGCAATGCCGAGCCGATGACCTCGTGTCCGATGCCGGTCCCTTCCAGAACGCCGATCAAAGGCCGTACGCTCGCGGCGGGGGGCGTGTGGTCCATGCCGCCCAAATAGGAAACGAGTCTGGCGCGATTGCGCTCGGGGCCATTGTTCATGATGAAAAGGTCACTGGTATGTATTTGTCAAAGTACCACGGAAAAACCGAGCCACGACCGGGAGGGAGTGCTACCAGTACTGCCACTGCCTTGTTCTGTCGCGACGCTTCCTTCCGGTCGCGGCTCTGTAATGTGCCGTAAATAACGCACGACGCCATTAACGGCCTGATCCCGCAGCCATCCGCGCCAAGGCCCGCCTGGGAACCAACCCATTGAGCTCGTCGGCAAGTTGGGCTACATTTTCCGCCGTCAAAATGGTGTTGTGATCTCCTCTCACGCGGCGCACCACCAGGCCTGCTCGCGCAAAATCACTCCAACCCAGGCGCGGATCGCTCAGAACTTCGGTGCTCACCGGCTGATCGGCTGCAATGAAATGAATGATGGGCGCTGGAAATTCCCGAGGCGTGTATTCCCACATCGCCATTCCATTTAATGTTTTTTCTTCCCGCCCCGTTACCAAAACATCAGAGCCGATCGCAGTCAGAACGCGGCTCGCGCTGCCCTTGCGGCGGCGCGCAAATATGCGCCCTAGCGTGTAGACATGCTGGCGCATCGCTGTTACGGTCATCGCGACCTTCCCCGGCCGCAGCGCTAGCGCCAACTCGCGCGCCTTGATTGCGTAGCGCCGCCACTGCTTGTGAACCTTTGGATAGCCTGGCGTGGCGGCATCGAAAAGTACCAAACACTCGACTTGCTGGCCCTGCGACATAAGTTGAAGGGCTGCTTCGAACGCCACTACTCCCCCGTAACAATGGCCGCCCAAGATATACGGGCCCTCCGGGCACTGGCTCCGGATGGCTTCCACCGAAGAGCTTGCGAGATCTTCCACCGAGAGAAGACGTTTGTCGCGGACCGGATCGGTGTGGCAAACCACAAAAAACGGTTGCTCGGCGTCGAGGCTTTTTGAGAAGTGCCGCAAGTAATATGGATCTTGCGCGCTGGCTGGAAAACAGAAAAACGGCACGCGCGATCCGGTTTTACGAAGCGCGAGGATCCGGTTTGGCGCGGTGTCCGGTTGTGCCGGCGCACCGCATTCCAGCACAATCCGGGCTAGCGTTTCGATGGTCGGAGTGTCGAAGAAATCCACCCTAGCCAGCAGCTCGGTACTCGCGTGTAGCACCCGCTGCGCTTCGGTTAGCATGACTGCGGCAGCTAAGGAATCGCCTCCTAGAGCGAAGAAGTCGTCGAAGACCTCGATCTGTTCGACACCCAGAATTCGACGCCAGATGTCGATAAGTACGCTCTCGACGGGTTCAAGCACGCGGGCTGCTGATGTGCAGCGCAACGGGCTCCGCAATTGTTCAGCTAGCACTCCTCGCCGCGGTTTCCCAGTGGAAGTGCGCGGGATCGATTCAATTAGCACAATCCGGCGGGGTATCTTGAACGGGGCGAGGTAGGCGGCTGCGAACTGGCGAAGTTCAGATTCCGATGCGGAGGCTCCCGGCCGCAGCACCACGGCCGCGCCAACGTCCTCGCCGAGTGTTGAGTGGGGAATAGCGCAGGCTGCCGCGTCGGCCACTGCCGGATGGCCCATTAACACCGCTTCCACGTCCTGCGGCGCGATTTTCTTGCCGCCCCGGTTGATCATTTCCTTGAGCCGGCCGGTAATGAACAGGAAACCTTCCGCATCCAAGCGGCCGATGTCACCAGTGCGAAACCAGCCATTGCGGAAGGCAGATTGATTGGCTTCCGGGTTATCGAGGTAGCCGGATGTGACGGAGGGTCCGCGCACAACAATCTCGCCTTCACATTCGGGAGGCAGAATGTTCCCGGATGGATCTGTAATCGCGAGTTCCAGGCCGCTCGAACGGCCCACAGATCCGGGCTTACGATGGTCGCATGTATTGCGAGCCACCCCGCCGGTCTCAGTCAGGCCATAACCGTTGAGCACTGGAACACCGGTGGCTTCCTCCAGCCGAGTGAGAAGCTGTGGCTCCGATGCCGCGGTGGCGCTGCGAATGAAGCGCAGAGGAACATCGCGAAAAAACTCGGGCTGCTGACGCGCCACTCGGAGGATGGCGCGGTTCAGAGGAGGGCTCGAGGTAAACCAGGTAGGGCGCAATTCCGTGAGCCAGGCCGGAAAGCTGGCTGGATCAAACCCGGGGCTGCAGATAACGCTGCCGCCGCAGGATAGTTGCGTCAGCACCGTGGCCAGACCGTGCAGGTGAAACAACGGCATCAGGCTCAATAGCCGGTCCGCCGCAGTTAACTGGAGCGCTCGCGAGTCGTGCATCGCTATCGCTTGGAGGTTCGACCACCTCAGTGGAACAAGCTTCGGTGAATCGGTGGTGGCGGAGGTGAAGAGCAGCAGCGCCGCATGGGTCTCGCGATCCGGAGCGATAGCCGATTCGCCTGTATCCCGCAACTCAAAAACACCCGCAGGCTCGTCCGCAGGGACGTGGATTGTCAGAACCCGCATGCCTAGGGATCGTGCCGCGCGAGCCGCCGGCCCTGGTGAATCATCGGGGACGATCAGAGTTCGGGCGCGCAGACGGCTAAGGCAGAAACGGAACTCGCTCTCAGTCAGGGCCGGGTCCAGCGGCGCGCAAGCCCCTGTGCTTGCCACCGCCAGAAACGCGGTGATGAGCTCCGGGCCGCTCGGAAAAACCAGCGCCGTGACCTCTCCAGATCCGATGCCCAGGCTCGCGAGCGCGTTTCGTGAGGTTTGGACATGACCCCAAAGTTGGCGATAGGTCAGAGGATAGCGGCCGGGAGCCAAGAAAGCAGTCGCGTCCGGTGTCTCGGAAGCTCGGCGGTCGAGAGCCAGAACGTCGTCCAGGCGCGTATTGCAGGTTGACACTTGCAACATTTTATCGTCCGATTGTATCGCAATTGCCGGTCCACAGCCAGAGGCCATCTATAGGCCTATCTTTCACTTACCGACGAATTTTTCTGCATCCCGAAGGGGCCCTGTGCGCGTATCCTATTGTGAGGGATCAGTGATCGGAAGTTTGGCCCAGGAGGTCGGCATTCCCCAAGCCGTTGCGGAAGCGGATCGAAGTCGCGCGTTTGAGGCCGCCGTCCGCGAGCATCAATCCATGGTTTTCAGCGTGGCTTACCATTTCCTGCAGGACCACGCGGTGGCTGAGGAATTGGCCCAGGAAGTTTTTCTGGAACTGTATAAGCATTGGGACGAGATCGAATCCAGGGAGCACCGCATCCACTGGCTTCGCAAGGTGGCTAGCCGGCGCTGCATCGATCAGTCACGCAGGCGGAAGTTACGCAATCACGTGAGTCTGGAGGAGGCGCCTGAGCCGTTCACCTGGATGCCGGCTGCGGACCCGGTGTTGAAGCGTTACATCGAGCAGTTGCTGGGGAAATTGGCCGAAACTCCGAGGCTGGTGGTGATCATGCGCTACCAGGAGGGGTTGGAGCCGGCCGAGATCGCGGATGTTCTGGACATGCCGGTGGCGACAGTAAAGAGCCATCTGCAAAGATCGCTGGCGCTGTTACGCCGCAAATTGTCGTTCGCGAAGCGGGAGGGAGATTTATGACGGATTTCGAAGATCAACTTCGGCGAGCATTGGAGCGAAAAGATCCATCGGCGGATTTTGCCGCGCGTGTAGTGGCTCGGGCTACTCAGAAGAAGAAGCCGCTGGCGTGGGTGAGTTGGCGGTCGTGGGCCGCGGCCGGAATTGCAGCGTCGCTGTGTCTGGGAGCGTTAGGGCTTGAGGTGGAACATCGCCGCAAGATCGAGCAACAGGGCCAGGCGGCGCGTGCCCAACTGATACAGGCCATGCACATTACCTCCGCCAAGCTGCAGCGAATTCATAAGAGAGTGCAGGGCTCGCTGTGATCAATCGCGGCCTCATTTTTCTGTTCGCCCTGGCGCCGGCCGTGGTTTGCGGGCAGTCGGTGAAATTGGACAGCTTGGACAAGCTGGCCGATAAGGCCTCGGAAGTGGTGACCGTCGACCTGAGTGGAAGCTTGCTGCGAATGGGCAGCCGCCTTCTTTCGAGCGACGATCCGGATCAGGCGCAGATTAAGAAACTGGTAGCCAGCCTGAAGGGCGTCTATGTCCGGAACTTCGAGTTCGACAAGGTGGGGGAATACCAGGCATCCGATCTGGAGCCGATCCGCAGCCAGTTGCGCGACCCGAAATGGAAAAAGATCGTGCAAGTGCGGGGGCGCGATAACGCCGAGGTCCTGCTGCGCCAGGAGAACGAGGATGTAATTAGCGGGCTGGCAGTGATTGTCGCCGAAGCGAAGGAGCTGACGGTAGTTTACATCGACGGGCCAATCGATATGGACGGCTTGAGCAAGCTGGGCGGCACTTTCGGGATCCCGAAAGATATCGGGAGCAAAGTGGAAAAAGAGAAAGATAAGGACAAGGACAAGGACAAGGACAAGGACAAGGAGAAAAAGGGGAAATGATCATCGTACCTTTGTGGTTTCTGCTTGCGGCGGTGCCGCCCACCACTGCTGAAGGTATTATGTTGCGCGTAGCATTGAACCAGGATCGCGATCAGGAGATGCGCACGGCTTTCGTGTATCACCAGAACGTGATGGTCCGCTTGCATCGATCAAACGGGAAATTCGCCCGCGAAGAATATGCTGAGTTCACCGTCACTCCGACTCCCAAGGGCATCACGCGCGAGCAAACGCTCTTCCGCGGAAAGTACGCGGCCCATGGTAAGGAGATCGAGTTCGACGAATCCGGATTTGAGCATAAGGGCATCGATATCGATGCGGCTTTCGCGAAGGGTCTGTTGGAGGACTTCGGCAACGATAAGGGATCGCGCGACGGAGTGGACCACGATTGTTTTCCTCTGACATCGAAGGAGCAGCCGAAGTACAAGTTCCATCTGGAGGGGACCGAAGACTATCGCGGCACCGAGGTCTACAGAATAACGTTCGAGCCGAAGAAGAAAGCCAGCCTCTACGACGACGATGACAATGGACAGTGGGCAGGCGAGGTGTTGGTGGATCGCAACGAGTTCCAGCCGGTTCTGGTTACTTCGAGGCTGGCCTTCAATATTCCTGGGTGGGTGAAAGTAATTTTCGGAACCAATGTGCAGCAGCTCGGTTTCAAAGTCACCTACAAGAAATTCGACGAGGGGCTGTGGTTCCCAGTGACCTACGGCGGCGAGTTCAAGCTGAAGGCGGTTTTCTTTTATTCGCGGCGAATCGCGATGTCGATGCAGAATTCAGGATTCCAGAGGGCGGTTGTTAACAGTAAGGTCAACTTCGACGTGTTTCCTTTGTTTATCAGTTCTTTTGTTCCTTAGTTCAGACAAGCCGGAGGCTTGTCCTACGTAGGGCAAGTCTCCGACTTGCCTTCGGGACCGGTCAGCTTCGTTGATGATTCCACTGCAGCCGGCGCCCGCTCGATGCGGACCCGCGCGATGCGGTTGTGATCCATTTCGGTGATAGTGAATTTTCGGCCGCCGTATTCCAATACTTCGCCCGGTTTCGGAATGTAGCCGAGTTGAAACAGCAGGAATCCGGCCAGCGTTTCAAATCCCGCGTCGCCCGGTAATTCCAATCCGTATTGCGTGTCCAGATCGCGAATGGTGGTGGCGCCTTCCACCTCGATGAGTGGGGCTTCGGCGGAGGGCTTGGGCCGTTTGACGTCGTGCTCGTCACCGATCTCGCCGAGAATCTGTTCGAGTGCGTCTTCCAGCGTCACCAGTCCGACGATGGTGCCGAACTCATCCACCACCATGGCCATGTGTTTATGCGTGTTGCGGAACTCGTCGATCAGATCGTTCAGCGGCTTGGTCTCTGGAACCACCAGCGTCTTGCGCAGCACGCGCGAGAGATGAAACGGGCGCAGGACGTGTTTCCTTTCGGCAGCCACCCGCCGCTCTTCGGCGATCCGCAGCATGTCCTTGTAGTGGACATAGCCGATGATGTGCTCGGGATGACCCTGGTAAACCGGCAGGCGCGAATACTGGTTCTCGCGCATGCGCCGCAATACCTGATCCAGACTGGCATCCACGGAGACCGATACGATGTCGTTGCGCGGCACCATGATCTCGCGCACGTAGTAATTCTGCAGCTCCAGCAGCGCTTGAATGGCGTCCTCCTCGAAGCGATGCAGATGTCCCTCGCGCCGGCTGGAGCTCACGATGAACTTCAGCTCTTCGGCCGAGTGGCCGCCTCCGCTATGGCTGCCTCGCAAGCCGATCCAATGGGACAGGACGGCGGCTGATCGCTCGGCGACGATAATAAACGGCGTTGCCACACGATCGAAGATCAAGAGCACGGGGGCCACCAGAACAGCCAGCCGGTCGGCTTTTTCGATGGCCAGATTCTTCGGCACCACTTCTCCGAATACAACGTGCGCGTAACTGATCAGCAGGAAGGCCATGCCGAAACTTGCCGCGTGCAGCACGGGGCTGAAGCGCGGCGTCAGAAACGGCTCTAGCATTCCCAGAAAGAGGTGATAGACGGTGCCTTCACCGGCCCACCCTAATCCAAGGCTGGCCAGTGTCACGCCCACTTGGGTGACCGAAAGTAGCCGCGCAGGATTTGCAAGCAAATTGAGTGCAGCTTGTGCTCCCACCTGTCCTTCCGCTGCCATGGCGCGCAGCCGGCTCTTGCGCACGGAGACCAGCGCGACTTCCGCGGCAGCGAAAAAACCGTTCAGAGCCAACACCGCGATGAGAATGATGAAGCGGTAGGGCATCAGCCGTGGAGCAAGTCTCCGACTTGCTTGACAAGCCGGAGGCTTGTCCTACGAAGAGCGGAAAGCGGGCGGCGGAGAGAATTCAGAAGGCCTGGGTACGGTAGAATCTTCCAAGTGCCCCATGGAAGAGTCCTGAAGTACATTAACTTGAGCATAGCGGTTTTGCTGGTGCTCGGTTTATTGGCTCTGTATTGGATTGCTTACCGCCCGTTGGCGCAGACATCGGGGCAGATTTTGGCGCCCATTTCTGCCCGAGCCACCGTGGTCCGGGACGCGCTGGGCGTTCCTCACATCTCCGCGGCAAATTGGGAAGATGCGATTTTCCTGCAAGGATTCGTAACCGCGCAGGATCGGTTATGGCAGATGGATGCTCTGCGCCGCTTGGCGGCCGGGGAATTATCCGAGCTGATCGGGCCACGCACTTTGGAGGTTGACCGCGAAGCCCGGCGTTTGAGGATGCGGCGCATCGCCGAAGAACAGTCCCGGACTCTCCCTGAAGAGGATCGGGTGGTGTTAGCGGCATACGCGCGCGGCGTCAATTATTTCATCGAAACCCATCGCAGCCGGCTTCCGCTGGAATTCACGCTGCTCCGCTACGATCCGCGGCCATGGCATGTGGTGGACAGCATCCTGTGCGGGCTTCAAATGCATCGGAATCTGACCACCACTTGGAACGAAGAACTGCAGAAACAGGCCATGCTGGCGGGTGGCGACGCAGCCAAGGTCAACTTTCTGTTCCCAACTTGGGCGGGCACGGAGTTCCAACCGGGTTCGAACGC
>PMUN01000087.1 GCA_003166875.1 Bryobacterales bacterium
CTTCCTGCCGCCTGCTATCCTAGAGCTTCGTGCGCCTCATCCCGCTTCTGGTCGTGTCCCTCCCCCTCGCGGCCGCGTCGCCCCCCGCCCTTCTTGACATCCTGAACGACGAGCTGCAGCGGAATTTTTCCGTTCTGAAACAAAAAGCCGATCCGCCTCCTTACTACATGGCTTACACGGTAACGGAGGAAGAGACTCAGATCGTCAGCGCCAGCCTCGGCACACTCACCAGCAACCACACCACACACCTCCGCTATCTCGACGTCACTATCCGCGTGGGTAATTCGAAGCTCGACAATTATCATGTCGTGAACGGCCAGAGGTCCCGATTTACATCCGGCTCCGTCATACCGCTCGACAACGTACCGGATGCCATCCGTCAGAAGGTCTGGCTTGAGACCGACCGTACTTACCGGCTGGCTGCCCGGCGCCTGATTGAGATCAAATCCAACGCGCAGTCGAAGTTGAAACAGGAAGACGATTCGGACGATTTCTCCATCGAACCGCCCTCCGTCCACGAGGAGCCTCCGCCCCGGCCCCATTTTCCGGACGAGCAGTGGACCGGCCTTCTGCGCAAGTGGTCCGCCGAGCTTTCCAACACCAGCGGAGTTTTGAATTCGAACATCGTCTTGGCCGTCGAGAGAGAGACAAAATATTTGGTCAGCACCGAAGGCACGCGGCTGCTGCACGGACGTACCTTCACCAATATTTCTATTGCCGCCCGAGGGAAAGCCTCGGATGGAATGGATCTTGGCGCCATGCAGGATTTTCAAAGCACCGATCTCGACCGGCTGCCAAGTCCGGAAGCGATTGAAGCCGCCGTGAAGCGGGTAGGAACCGATCTCGCGGGCCTTCTGCGCGCCCCAACCGTGGAACCGTTCATCGGTCCGGCGATTCTTTCCGGACGTGCCGCCGGCGTCTTTTTTCACGAAATCTTCGGTCACCGCGTGGAAGGGCATCGTCAGAAAGATGAGGCCGAGGGACAAACCTTCACCAAAGCCATCGGCACCGCCGTGCTACCGGATTTTCTATCGGTAGTGTTCGATCCTACACGGAAAACAATTGAATCCACCGATCTAAACGGCACTTACTCCTACGACGACGAAGGTATCAAGGCGGGTCCGGTGACCGTAGTCGACAACGGGATATTGAGGACGTTCCTGATGTCGCGCTCCCCCATCCATGGCTTCGATCACTCCAATGGGCACGGCCGTCGGCAGCCTGGCGCCGAAGTGGTGTCCCGGCAATCGAACCTGATTGTTGAATCGAAGAAGACAGTTCCGGAAAAGCGCTTGCGCGAGATGCTGGTGGCGGAAATCAAGCGCCAGCACAAACCCTACGGACTCTATTTCGAACAAGTGACCGGCGGTTACACGCTCACCCAACGGCGCGGTCTGCAAGCCTACACGGTGATTCCCCTGATCGTTTATCGCGTGTATGCGGACGGACATCCCGACGAACTGGTGCGTGGAGCGGATATCGTTGGCACGCCACTCTCGAGCTTCGCGAAAATTCTGGTGACTTCCGACAAGCTCGAAGTGTTCAACGGCTACTGTGGCGCGGAGTCCGGCCAAGTGCCGGTTTCCGCCGTCTCCCCCGCCCTGCTGGTCTCCGAGATCGAGATCCAGAAGAAGGACCATTCGCTCGACCGGCCGCCGTTGCTTTCCGCGCCCACGGAGGAGAAATGAGCAACAGGCGGCAGGCGGCAGGCGGCAGGTGGCAGGCTACCGCATGTACGATCTGTGGACTGCTTGCGGCCGCCTGCATCCTGCAGCCTGCCGCCTGTCAGGTACCGGAGCCTCCTCCCGAGCCCGACCTGCTTCTGCGCGCCATGAAGGACGAACTGCACCGCTCGCGCGATCTGCGCATCATCAGCCTGGACTTGCCTTATTTCATCGAGTATCGAGTAGCGGACGAGTCCAACTATTCCGTGAACGCGTCTCTCGGCGCGCTGGTCGCAAGCAGCCAATCTACGGTCCGGATACCGATGGTCAGAGTGCGCGTGGGCGACTACGCATTCGACAACACCAATCACATATTCTCGGAAGCCTACTCGGGCTCTCGCTACGATCCCGATCAGCTTTCGCTCGATTCCGATTACCTGGGCTTCCGGCACGCGCTGTGGCTGGCCACGGATCGCGCTTACAAAACCGCCGAGGATGCAATTGCGCGCAAGCGGTCCTCGCTCAAGAACATGAATCAGCCGGATCAGATTCCCGATTTTTCCAAAGTTCCAGCCGTGCAAGCCGTGCTGCCGGTTCGCCGACAAGCCGTAAATGAGACGCTGTGGAAGGACCGCGTGGTCAAGCTTTCCGCCATCTTCGACCGATTTCCGCTGGTTCTTTCGTCGACCATTGAAATGCAAATCTCGCAGGCTACCAATTACCTGGTGAACTCAGAGGGTAGCGTGTTGCGAACGCCGGAAAATCTCGCGCACATCCGCGTCCTGGCGCGCGGCTTGGCGCCGGACGGGACGCAAGTTCGCGACGCCCTGGTAGTCGAAGCCTTCGACGCCGCCGGACTTCCGGCAGAAGCTGAGTTGCGCCGGCAGGTGACCGAGGTGGCCGATCACGTGACGGCGCTGAGCCAGGCTCCGCCGGGCGAGGCTTACGATGGCCCTGTGCTGTTTGAAGCCGCGGCTGCCGCCCAACTGTTCGGTCAATTGCTGGGCGACAATCTGAAAATCACGCGCAAGCCGATTGTGGACGCCGGCCACAACGCCCCCTATGTTCCGAGCGAGTTGGAAAACCGTGTCGGTTCACGAATTCTGCCCGACTGGATGGATGTCGTGGACGATCCCACGCAAACCGAATGGCGCGGTCACACTTTGCTGGGGCACTACCTCTACGACATCGAGGCCGTCAGCCCCACGCCGCTTGCGTTGATCGAAAAAGGGACGCTCAAGACATTTCTGCTAACGCGCACGCCGGTCCTCAAGTCATTCGACAGCTCCAACGGGCGGGCGCGGATGACCGGATCTTTCGGAGCCGACGCGCCGGGGTTCGGCAACCTTTTTGTCCGCGCCACCCAGACTGTCCCGCTGCCGGATCTTAAAAAAAAGCTGATGGACCTGTGCCGCGAGCGCAACAAGCCGTATGGAATGTTGGTGCGCAAATTGGACTATCCGTCGTCGGCTTCGGTGGACGAGCTTAGGCATCTGGCGCAATCCAGTGGAAACTCACGGCCGGCAACCCTGCCGCTATTGGTCTACCGCATTTATCCGGACGGCCGGGAAGAACTGGTGCGGAGCCTCCGTTTCCGTGGCCTCTCCACGCGCTCGCTCAAGGACATCGTCGCGGCATCTGATGAGAACTATGTTTTCGATTTCATCGATTCCAACGCCGTTTTCGCTCTGATGGGCGCAGGCAGTTTCACGACCAGCGCCTCGGTAATCGCCCCCTCACTCCTGTTCGACGAGCTAGAGCTCGAGCCGGTTCAGGAGGAAACACCGAAACCACCGATCGTGCCGCCTCCGCCCTTGGGCGGAGCGAGCACGATCGGCAAGCAGGCGACAGGCGGCAGGCAGCAGGAAACCCCAACCGGCGCTGTAAACTCGTCTTCCGCCCGCAGCCTCCTGCCGCCTGCCGCCTGCTGCCTGCCTGCCGCCGCCTGCCTCCTGCCGCCTGCCGCCTGCCGCCTGCTTGCCGTCGCCTGCAGCCTGCAGCCTGCAGCCTGTCCCCCTGCCTCCTGACCATGGGCTTGCTCAACAGAGCCATCTTCCGCGAAGTCGCCGCGAGCGCACTGCTTGGGACCGTTCTGTTTACGTTCGTGCTTTTCTTGCAGCGGGTGGGAAAGTTGTTCGAGATCCTGGTCCGCAGCTCCGCGCCCCCTCCCACCGTCGCCTACCTGTTCGGCCTAGCCATTCCGTTCACACTCACCTTCACCGTTCCTCTGGGAGTGCTGGTGGGTGTTTTGATCGCTCTCAGCCGCATGTCAAGCGACGGAGAGATCATTGCCATGCGAGCCGCAGGCGTCCCCAGCCGCAAGGTGGTCGCGCCCGTTCTTACGTTCGCGGTCGTAGCGATGATCCTGGCGGCGTCAGCTTCCGTATGGCTCACCCCTTGGGCCGCGCGGACAACTTATAGAGTCCTGAATCAGTTGGTGGCGGCCGAGTTGACCGCGGAAGTGCAGCCGGGGGTTTTCGAAGAACAGTTTCCAAATAAGGTGCTGTATATCCAGGACGTCATTCCCGGAGCGATCACCCGTTGGCGCAATGTTTTCATCGCGGATATCACGCCTCCTGAAGAACAGAAAAAGACCGACCACGATCGCGGCGAAGGGCCGCGCATCACGGTAGCCTCCGACGCGATCGCGGTTCCGGATGTGAAGCATAATCGCATCCAGCTCTCCATGCAGAACGGCCTCACTTACGATGTCGGGAAGGACTTCACCGAGCACTATACTACATCGGCGAAAGGGGGCGAACAGATTCTGGAAGCCACCAAACCAAACGACGTGCCCGTTAAGCCCTACACCGAAATCGACACTTTACCGCTCTATAAAATCGCATATCACGATCCGAAGCTCGATCCCGATAGTAAGATTCAGGCCCGCATTGAGCTGCATCAGCGCCTGGCGTTACCCCCGGCCTGTTTCTTACTGGCGCTGATCGGCATACCGCTTGGCATCTCCTCGCGCAAGGGCGGCAAGTCAACCGCGTTTGTGCTCACGGTCGCTCTGGCGTTCATTTATTGGATGGGATTGATTGGCGCCAACGGCCTTGCCAAACAGCATAAGCTGCCAGTGGGAGTCGCGATGTGGATCCCGAATGGAGTTTTCGCGCTGATCGGAATCCTTCTGCTTACGCGTTTGGAGGTCCCTGGCGACAAGGACTGGGTCGGCATGGCCGCGGATTGGGCTCGATCCTTATGGGATCGGTTGCGTGGCACGCTCAGGATGGCGCCTTCGCCCCTGCGCGGCCGTCGGGGATGGCGCTTCTTCCTGGCGCCGCAGATTGCCGATACCTACGTGCTCTACGGCTTCCTGTTTTATTTCGCGCTTTTGCTGGTCAGCTTTGTGCTGATGACGCACGTGTTTACGTTCTTTGACCTGCTGAGCGATATCGTGAAAAACAATATCGCCATGTCCCGCGTTTTCACGTATCTTTTCTTTCTGACGCCGCAGCTCATTTACGAAGAAGCTCCCATCAGCGTATTGGTGGCCGTGCTCATCACATTCGGCATTCTCAGCAAGCACAACGAAGTGACCGCTTTCAAAGCCTGCGGCATCAGCGTCTACCGGCTGGCGGTCCCGATTCTGGTTATGTCCCTGCTGCTCAGCGGCGGTTTATTTGCGTTCGATCACTACTACGTGCCCGGCGCAAACCGGAAGCAGGATGCGATACGCAAAGAAATCAAGGGCAAGCCCGTGCAAACGTATCTCAACCCTGGCCGTCACTGGGTGTTTGCCCCCGGCTCACATAACGACCCGCGCATTTATTACTACCAGTATTTGGATCCGGCGCAAAAGGTAATGGTGGGCCCGCAAGTCTTCGAGTTGGATCCCGCCAATTTTCAAGTTCGCAAACATATTTCCGCAGAGAAAGCCCGCTGGGAGCCCGCCTTGAAGGCCTGGATCTTCGAGAACGGCTGGAGCCGCGATTTCACCGTGCGCCAAAACCCCTTCTACAATTTCTCGGGCCAGGCCACCACCTTCCGCGAATTGGAGGAAACGCAGGATTACTTCCTGCAGGAAGTTTTGCAGGACCAACAGATGAACTTCCAGCAACTGGCGGCCTACATCCGCGACCTGCAGCGCAGCGGTATCGACACCATCACACTCCAGGTGCGCTTCTACCGGAAATTCGCGGTACCATTGTTCGCGCTGGTGATGGCGCTCATTTCAGTCCCATTCGCCTTTATCGCCGGTACGCGCGGAGCCACCGCCGGAGTGGGCGTGAGTTTCGGAATCGCTATGGCGTACTGGGCCATCGGCAAGCTATTCGAGCAACTGGGCGACATCAATCTACTACCCGCGACGGTGGCCGCATGGTCGCCGGATTTTCTGTTCGCAATGGCCGGCCTGTATTTCTTCACCAGAATGCGCACTTAAAACCAGCAACCATGAAACTTCCCCTAATCGCCCTCGTACTCCTCGCCTTCCCCGCTTTCGCAGAAATGCGCGCGGGCGCCGCCTCCCGCGTCGTTACGCCCGATCTTGCCAAAGGGCCCGTATTCATGGCCGGATTCGACAACAACCGGCGCGCCACCGCCATCCACGATGATCTCTTCGCGCGCTGCCTTGCGCTCCAGCCCGGCGAGACGCCGCTCGTAATCTGCGGCGTGGATTCCATCGGCTTGTTCTGGGATGATGTCCTCCGCATTCGCCAAACTGTGAAGACCAAACTTGGACGGAACGCGGACGTCATCGTGGCCGCTATGCATGACCATCAGGCGCCCGACACCATGGGATTGTGGGGTTCCAATGCGGCGACCAGCGGAATTAATGAGGATTACACCAGCCTCGTGATCGAACGAACAGCGGAGGCCGCGCTCGCGGCCATCGCGAATCTCCGCCCGGCCTCCATCGCGCTGGCCAAGACACATCCGCCGGAGCTGGATACTTTCATTCACGACAATCGGCCGCCGGATGTTCACGATGCCGAGCTGATCCTTTTGGCCGTCACTGGCGCCGATAGCAAACCAATCGCGACACTCATTAACTGGGCCAATCATCCGGAGACTCTGGGCTCACGCAATACACAGATCACGGCCGACTATCCGGCGGCCATCTACAAGCGTCTTGAAGAGCGGCGCGGCGGAGTCGCGGTTTTTGTGAATGGCGCGGTGGGCGGAATGCAATCGCCCCTAGGCGCAAAGATCGCCGCCATTCCAGACAACAGCTTCGAGAAAGCCGAACGCATCGGCCAGCGCGTGGCCGACATCGGCTCGGATGCGCTGGAGCATGCCCAGCCCGTCAACATCACTCGCTACGAATTCCAGGAACGGATAGTGCGAATTCCGATCGCAAACAAGGGCTTTGAACAAGCAGCCCAGGCGAACATCTATCACGGACGCAAACCATCCGTGGATGGTCAGACCAGCGTGCCCGTGGGGCTAATCCGGCTATTGGATGGCGCGAACCCGATGCTTGAAATCGCTCTCGTGCCCGGCGAGCTTTATCCCGAACTGAGCGTCGGCGGCATCCAGAAATATGAAGGCGCCGATTTTCCCGACGCGCCTCCGGAGCCCGCCATCAAGAACCTCATGAAGGCGCCTTATCGAATGCTCTTCGGGCTTGCGGATGACGAGATCGGCTATATCATTCCGAAATCCGAATGGGACAATCAGCCGCCCTGGCTCCAGAACGCCCCTAAACGCTGGTACGGCGAGCAGAATTCCGTCGGACCTGAAGCAGCCCCCATCATCACCGCCACCCTGAAAGAACTGATCGAGTCAAGATAACTTGCCCAAAACGCCGCGTTTCTCGTAATCTGAAGGTATGCAGGTGCACTTCACGCCCGAACTTGAAGCGAAACTCGCGCAATCCGCCGCCTTGCAGGGCCGTAATCCGGACGACCTGGTACAGGAAGTCGTGGCGCGGAAGCGTTACAGCGCGGCGAGTACCTCACACATGAGCAAGTGGGCCAGCGCCTTGAGCGATTCTTGCAGCCCTGATGCAGGCTGAAGGAACTGTGTACTACTAGAGCTGAAAATCTTCGCAGCCAGCGACGATTTGTGGGGCGGACCCCCTGGTCCGCGGGCCGACGCCCCCGTCGGCCCCGGTTTTGGTTGCGGCTATGCTGCTCGGTGGGGCAGATTGATAATCTGCGCGCCGATTGGCAATCGGCGCAGGGCTTTGGCGGGTTAGCAACCCGCCGCGGGATGCCATCCCGCCCCACAACCAACTACTGGCTGGAATGCGTCGGCCCAATCTTCGTGCCGATGATTTCGCCTGAAACCACCAACTCTACCCGGCGGTTCAATTGCCGGCCTTTGGCCGTGTCGTTGGATGCCACAGGGTCGTCTTTCCCGAAGCCCTTCTCAGTCACGTTGTCTTGAGCTAAGCCCTGTTGCACCAGGTATCCTTGCACCGCCCCCGCGCGCTCATCGGAAAGTTTCAGATTATACGCGTCGCTCCCGATGCTGTCGGTGTATCCGTCTACTTCCAGCTTAAGGCCCGGATGCGACAGGATGATTCCCGAAATTTTGGCCAGCTTTTCACGCGCAGCCGGACGCAGCGTGTACTTGTTGAAGTCGAACAGCACATCCGACATGTTCACAATCAACCCGCGCGCCGTATCTCGCGTTTCCAGGATCAGGTTAAACTGCTCCAGCAACTGCTGCCGTAGCTGGTGCTGTTGCTCCTCCGACTGCGCCCGAAGTCGATCAGCTTCCTGGGCTTTCTGCTCCGCTTGCTGCTGCATCAAACGCGCTTGCTCGGCCTGGCGCTGTTGCTCGTTGGCGGCCAGTTGGGCTCGCTCGGCCGCCAGCCGGTCGGTTTCCGATTGCGCCCTTGCCGCCTCCGCGGACGCTCGTTCTTCAGCAGCCCGGCGCGCCTGTTCCGCTTCCCGGCGCGCTGCTTCCGCGGCTTGCGCATCCGCGATGGCCTTTTGGCGCGCCGATTCGTCGGCCTGCGCGCGAGCCGCCGCTTCCCGATCGGCCGCCGCCTGTTTCTCGAGCGCCACTCGCTCATCCTCTTGCCGTTTGATCGCCAGCAGACGTGCCGTCTCGGCGTTCTGCACCGCTTCCCGCGCGGTCATGGTCACAGGCTTCCATCCGGCATTGCGATCCTGGTAGGCTTCGGCCTGGCGCAGCAAGTCGCTCGCGCTGTTAAACACGTCCGCCGCGTAACGGTCCGCATTCGCATCGTGCGCGATCTCCACCGCGTTTTCAGCTTCTAGAAGCTGCAACGGGAGTTTTTTTCCAGTCTTCACGGGCCGGAATGTCCCTGGCGGAACATTCATCGTGTACGTTCCGCGTTTTAGCAGATCGAACTTCACGCTGGTCTGCTCGATCTTGCCCACCGTGTCTTCGCGAATCACGTTCTCCATCACCACCACATCGCTCGGTTGCGACACGCCAAAGTACGGCTCGGCAGTGACGATCAGCGCGAATGCCTGCAAGTCCGTAGTCACGTCCAGGTGGGAATTGCCGTCCTCCAGCACCACTTCGCCCAAATTCTTGGACCGGCCCTCCGGTGTGATCGCCCACAGCACGTAGGTCAAATACTCGGGACCGTAGCGCTGTGCGGACTCCAAGTGATGCATCTGCGTTTTTATTTCAATGTAGCCGGGACGGCTGTTGACATCCGCGTGGCCGGTAGCTTGAGGCGCCAGCGGTGTGCCATGCAGATCCACCTTGGTCCATCCGCTGCGATGCCGGTAACTCACAGCGCTGGTAGTGCGCTCCACCACAGTCACGCGGAAAACCGGTTGAGATTCGCCGGCGGACGGCGGCGGCGCGTTATTAGGAATCTGGGCGCTCAAGACACACGCGAACAACAGGGGCAGGCTCAACTTAGTCATCTGCTTTTCTCCTTGTATCAATAGACGCGTATTCTGCAACTAGATTTCCATCCCGGAAGGCCTTTGTTTCGTTCGGAAACGGGGGAGCGGTAGATCGAAACCCTGAAATCTTTTCCAGGTTATCTGAAGAAATTGGTGGCTGGAAACCGAGTCGAAGGGTCTCCGAGCCTTTCAGGCTCGCTCTGTCATCGGACCAGAGGGATTCACGCAAACAATGCGGCGAAATCGCTCGCCGATATGATCCGCGTGTTTTTGTGATGCTCGAGGGCAAGAAGCCCGCTCTTGTCGCCCGTGACAAGATAGTCAGCCCTACCCGCTTCGGACAACGCAAGCAGAAAATCATCGGCCGGATCAGGAGATCGTTCGATGCGCGGCAACGAGCCGATATTCTCGGCCAGTTCCCTTAGTTGGTTGACTAGCCGGCCCGCCTTATAAGGTTTGATGCGCGCGGCAATCGCGGGCTTGTGCAGCGTGGCCCGCAATTCGTCCAGCTGTTCTCCACAGATCAGGAGTGCAAAATGTCCCTCCTGCCAGGCGCGATAGATTGCGGCCGGGTGCCCCAGATGAACCAAGAGAGCAGAAACCAGAATGTTCGTGTCCAGCACGACGCGCATCAGGCTCTGCGGGCCTTACCCTTGACGCTACGCTCTGCGCGGACATCACGCACCGCATTGTCGATGAGGATTTGCAGCTCGTCCGGATCGGTGCCGGCATTACGCGCCTTGAGGTCCTGAACGGTGCGATGAAAAACATGGGCGCGGACGGCTTGCTCGATGAATCTTGAGAGGTCGCCCTTTTTCATCCCCCGAGAGCCCAGGAAAGTGCGGAGTGTAAGATCCGTATCCCTCGAGACCTTGATGTTCCAGCGAACTGCCTCTTGTTCCATATTTCCTCTACTGGTAAGCAGATAAACACTTATACACCTATCATAGACCGGAGTGGGCGTCGCTCACGGCTCGGTACTGCGCTAAATCTGCGTTGACGGGAAAATCAGGCACCCGCCAACGTGCGGTGGACCAATTCCGTCAAAACGGTCTTCAGAGCATCCAGCGTCATCGCTGCCCCCTTCTGTTTGATGACATCCTTGGCTTTCTCCCATCGCGTGGGATCGCGAGACGATTCCAAAAATTCGTGGCCGTGCCAGGTGATCGTTTTGGCTTTCCACTCGTGATACCCCTTGTATCTAGTCATGCGTTCAGCATCGATGAATCCGGCCTCATAAAGCAACAGGATGTGATAGCTGATGTCTTCCGGCGCACATCCCTCAATGACGATATCGTGCCGCTCTCCAGTGAAAGGGCATTTCTCCAATTCAAGCAAGATGGCCCGCGCGAGGTCCATGTTTCTCTTCATCAATTCGCTCCTTGTAGCGAAGCCTTGATGGTCGGATTGGCCGCCGACAGGTCAAGGTTCCCGCATTCGTCCCGGTTCATGAGGCCAAGACTAGGCGGCCATCTCCATTGTCCCTTGGTGGGGGGCGCTCAAAAACAGGTTGCCATTCGATCACGCGGCCTCCAGCAATTCGCGCACGCTCCAAATGTGATCGGTGATTCCAGCAGCCATCGCAGGCGTCATACGCAAGCTCTGATGACGGCGGCAGAAAGGCGGGACGCGTTCAACGAGCGGAGAGAACGCCTCCCGCTAATAAATCCTTACTCATGTTTTTGGCTTCAGTCGCCAGAAGTTTTGCCTAACATCGTTGCGAATAGCTGGGAAGCACTCCACTCCTGCCAGTCCCCGAAGCACTTGTTTGATGCCCATAACGGGGTTGCTCCAATGGGATGGCATCTCGACACCGGCATTTGTCAATTCGCGGCAAACGGCCTTCGCGGTGATCCCCTTCGGATTAGCCGCCAAAATTGTTCGACACGGCCCGTCGATTCGGCGTTTGAACTCGGCAAATACAATTCCCTGCGCTCGATTCGCCTCTCGCCGCATTGTCCGATATTCGCGCTGTTTCTCTTCCATCTCCGCGCGACCCCGAACGTCGAAGTAGAACTTGCCGCCATCCGGTGTCTTCCCAGCTTCTACCTCTCCCGCTTTAATTCTTCTCTTCAGAACGGTGTGTATGAACGCCAGCGGATTCTTGTAATCCTCCGTCTTCCATCCTCGGGATATGAGAACGTCTCGGATTTGCGGGACGGTGAATTCGCTTCCCGTTTGCATGAGATCCCGGATGGTAGCTGTAACTTCAAATTCCGCTGGCTTGGTTTCCGGGAAGTGGACTTCAGGTCCTTTGGCTTCGTATGCATTAGCCAAGGTCTCCGCAGCAGCGGCCACGGCCTTCATTCGCACATCGACGCGCTCCAGCATGGAGCAAATTCGCTGGCGAACCAGCGCAAGCCTTTCAAGTTCCTCATCGAGAGAAACCCGCGTGTTTCTGTAGTTTAGGCCCATGGACTTACACAAGGAGATTATCACATGACGGCTAAGCAATCAAGTAAAATCGATAGATGTATAAACGAAATCGACCGATGTATAAACGCCGATCAACCCATCTGGAACGAAGTCGGCTGGTCAGCCCTCGTCGCTGACATCGATCTGAAGATAGGAGCCAAGCAAGCCCAAATCGCCAAGCTCGATAAAGCTAGAAAGCAAGCCCTGAAAAATGCCGCTGAGGGCATCCCGATTCGCTGGAATGACTATGGTCTGCCCGCTCTCCCAGAAGAGCCAGACTCCAACGCTTTCGGATGGGAGGCGCTCGCCGAAGACATCGACTTGAAGATAGAGGACAAACAGGTCGAAATCGCCAAGCTCCGCAAGGCTCGAAAACAAGCCCTGGAAAACGCCGCCAAGTGCAGAGCGTTTCAGCGGCAAACTTGCGGCTTACCGGTTCCAGAGGAAAGGGCGGCTTCTTGATTCATCAACGCACAAATAGCGCACTGCCCACGGCTGGTACTGCGCTAAATCTGTGTCCCTGACCTCTGTGGGGATATGAAACGGGCCAACGGATTCGGCGTGGCCTAATTCTATCTGTGTTTTAGGGTCCGCTGGTAGATTGGTCTGGTTTAGGTGGCTCAGCCGATCTTTTGCCCGATTGAATACGCTGCATAACGTAGTAGGTGATCACCGTCAAGAAGATCGGCCAGACGGACCAGATGACAATCTTTAGAACCTGAGACAACACCATCAACCGATCTACATCGCGACGCAGTTCGTCCACTTTCCGTTGAAGCGCTTCAATCTGTTGTGCGTAGACATCAGCCTTAGTGCTTTGTTGCCCGAGAGCGTAGGCGACGTCGGAAGGGACGGCTTGCTCCGATGGCTTGATTCTCACTTCTGGCTTTTTGGACTCTGCTTGGCAAAGCGAGATGAGACAAAGGATCGAAGTGAACAGCCGCAGTCGGCTCATCCTAGTACCTCAGTGGTCGCTCTTCTTAAGCACCGGGACGCCATTTTCTAGTCGAATGACCGGCAAGTCTTTTACGCGTGCCTTTTCAATTGCCGCCTGCACTTCTGTTGTCGTGACCAACCCTTTGGAGGAGAGAAGGCTGAGGGTGTTTTCGTGAAGCTTAATCAAGTCTACGCCGCCGACGACGGTTTGATCGGCTACTGCCTGATGCGACACCAGAGTGACGGCGGCCAGCCATTGAAATGCTCGATCAGTATTGATTTGCTCAGGCGACGGACGAGTCTGCGCATATACCGACCGCAGATCTGAGTAGAACACCCCCGCTAGTATGCCGATGAACAAGAATGCGAGATTCATCGCACTGACGGCGATGTAGCTTTTCACGGTGACGAGTTTCATGCTGGGCTCCGCTCCAATATAGCCTAGCTAGCATTGTTTCACGCTTCCAGCAATTCCCGCACGCTCCAAATACTGTACACTTCTAGCGAGCACTTGCACCTCCGTTCGATCTCTGTCAAAGACTGAATTGGAGCAAAGGCTTCTCGGATAGAGGCGGCTTCCATCCGCCTCTACCCAGTCAAATTCACCTAAGCCGTACTCCGTGATCTACTTTCTGCAACCTTTTCGACATCCTCCGGCTTGAAGACTGGCTCACCCCTTCCGTGAGGACGAGTTTTCCATCGCCGCTCAATTTGTCCTTGCTTCACGAGGTACTCAAAGGTGCGTTTTGCAACGCGGAGACGCCTGCATGCGTCGGCCTTCACATACCAAGTTTCGAGATCAGCCAATGTCGGCTCTAGAGGACGCGGGACAACGCGTAGTATCGCCGTGGCCTCCTCCGGCTTGGTCATATCAATTTCAAACCCAGCGTCGTTTTGATTCCACCGCGCTTCGAATGATCGACCCTTGCTGTAGTCGTAGCCGATCATCTGAAAAAAAGATTTCGCTGCAATGCACGCACCACGTCCGGAAGAACTGTAGGTGATTAGGTAGGCCCGAGGATCTTTCATTTTCGTGGGACGAATTGCCACCACTTGCCGGTCTTCGTCCCAAAACAGAAAAGCCCTCCGATACTCACCTTCGCGATTAAGGATTTCAACGGCGCTTGTGTTGAAGTAAAAACGCCCCTTCTCGCGGATCGCGATATACGCTGGCCTTCGTCTAGTCGGCTGGATTGCCCGCTTTGCGATTAGTCGGAACGGCACATGCTGCCCTCCTACGCTGATCTCTGTCGCCAATCAGTTTACTGAAAAACGCAACGGGCGTCAAGAGAAAAACGCAAACAAAAACGCAACGCGCAAAAACGCCGACCAGATCGTCGAGTATCCCCGATAAGACCCCACTACCCTAGGGACACACATTTAGCTCACCACCTCACGGCTTACGTTGACAGTGCTCTTGCCACCGAGCTTCAAAGCAACAGGATTTCAAACGCAATAATTCTCAGTTAGTGCGCTATATCTGTGCGCCTGACTTAAATCGGGCTCTTGTCGTAGTGTCTTGAGGTGCGTTGCTGAGTCCTAGTCATCTTCGCATTAACTTGCGCACCAGAGCCCAAAGGAAAAGGGCCGCCCCCGCAGTCATGCTGACGATAAATCCCATTACGAGAAACGGGCCCCCATCGTCCCTGCCAATGCCGAACAACACAGCTATTCCGATACAGGCGAATCCAATGGCAACTAGAACGAGACCAATAGTTACCGGCGTCGAAAATGCGGGCCGGTCGAATTTGGCGCGTCTCTCGTCAAAGCGGCCATGCTCGAGAAAGTCGTCTTGTTCCTGAGGGGAGCGCATCGAATCTGCTCGCCGCGAGTCTATCACAGCGCACAAGAGTCCGGCAGGTTTACGCCAGTAGTTCCCGCACGTCCTAGACGTGATCGGTAATTCCAGCGGCCTAGGCGCACAGATTTAGCGCGACAATAATTCTCAACTGCTGCGCGGGTCCGGTGTTATACTAAAACCAGTCGAAACGGGTAAAAGGGTGGCGCAGACCTTTTCGTACCTCCGTAGTTCCGGTTTATCCTACTGTCTTCTAGCGGTCGCGTGTGTGCTTGCACCAGTGTTGCCGTCCGCTAGAGCCCAGGCTACCGACGGGCGCCCGGACGACCCGCAAGTTACCATCACGCCGCGGCCCAAACCCGCCGACAAAGACGCCAACAAGCAGTCGGAACTCTCCCGGCGTCCGGCCAGCATTCGCATCGACACCACCCTGGTTCAGATCCCGGTTACGGTCACCGATCCTTTGAATCGCTTCGTCACAGGTCTCGAGAAAGAGCACTTCAAACTGTTCGAAGACAAGGTGGAGCAGACCATCGTGCAGTTCTCGAGCGAGGACGCGCCGCTATCCGTCGTCATCGTTTTCGATACCAGCGGCAGCATGGGTCCCAAGCTTCAGAAGTCGCGCCAGGCCGTGGCGCAATTCCTGAAGACCGCCAACCCGGAGGATGAGTTCGCGCTCATCGAATTCAGCGACCGTCCGGACCTGGTTGTTCCTTTCACCACCGACGTCGAGGAGATCCAGAATCGCTTGACCTTTACTCAATCCAGGGGCAAGACTGCGTTGTTGGATGGCGTCTATATGGCCATGAATCAGATGAAGCCGGACAAGGCGCACAATCCGCGCAAGGCCATCCTGATTATCTCCGACGGCGGTGATAACAACAGCCGCTACACCGAGAGCGAGGTCAAGAACACGGTTCGCGAAGCCGACGTGCAGATCTACGGAATCGGTATTTTCGAGGCTATGGGATCCCGCGGCCGCACTCCCGAAGAGATGATGGGACCCGGTCTGTTGAATGAAGTCGCCGAACTTACCGGCGGGCGTAGTTACGCGGTGGAGACGAACGAACTGGCCGATATTGCTGCTAAAATCGGGATTGAACTCCGCAATCAGTACATGCTTTATTACAACCCGAAGAACCTGGCGAGGGACGGCAAGTACCGGCACGTGGTCGTGAAGCTGGTCCAACCGCGCGGCCTTCCGCCGCTAAAAGCCTTCTTTCGCCTGGGATACTATGCGCCGTCTCAGTAGCCTGCTGCTGCTTTGCTGGTTGGCTTCGGCGCAGTCTAAGCAGCCCGCCCCAGCTATCACCGACGAGCCAACCACGTTTAAAGCTGACACGAACTGGGTGATCCTGCCGGTCAGTGTTTCCGACAAGAACGGAAAACTGGTAACCGATCTCCAACAGAAGTCGTTCAAGGTTCTTGAAAACGGAATCGAACAACCCATCAAGCTCTTCAAGCACGAGGATGTGCCCATTTCGTTGGGTATCATTGTCGACAACAGCGGCAGCATGAAAGAGAAACGGCAGAAGGTGGAGGTCGCTTCCGTCGATCTAGTGAAGGCCTCTAACCCCCACGACGAAGTTTTTATAGTCAATTTCAATGACGAAGCTTACCTGGACGTCGAATTCACCAACGATATTAAGAAGATGGAAGAAGGCGTGGCGCGCATCGACTCGCGCGGCGGCACCGCCATGCGCGAAGCCATCAGCATGTCCATCGATTATTTGAAGGAAAAGGGCAAGAACCACAAGAAGGTCCTGCTGGTGGTGACGGACGGCAACGATAATGCCAGCACCATCAGCCTGGAGCGTCTTGTTGACCGCGCACGCCAAAGCGAAGTCCTGATCTACGCCATCGGGCTGCTGGACGAAGAAGAGCACCGTGAAGCCAAAGCCGCTAAGCGCGCGCTGAACACTTTAACGCAGGAATCCGGAGGGCTCTCTTTCTTTCCGAAAGGCGTAGCGGAGGTGGACGCCATCGCTCTACAAGTGGCGCATGAGATTCGTAATCAGTACACCATCGCCTATTCACCGCTCAACGATGCCCGCGACGGAAGCTTCCGGCAAATCAAAGTATTGGTGAACGGACCCGGCCATCCACAAGTCCGGACGCGCACCGGATACTACGCGACACCGGAGACCCCCTCCAAGAAAGCCGTCAGTTCCACCAACTGATGCTGAGCTTTGTGTGGAGGGCGACGCGAGGCTATCGCTTACGCCCTTGGCGAAGTCCCTACTTGCGCTGGCGCATGGAAACCTATTGGGGCATCCACGCCGATGAGATCCAATTCACGGATTTCTTTCGATTCGCATGGCAGCACCGGAAGGATCTGCTACGCTACCTCCGGTGGACCGAGCGCATGTCGTAGGACAAGCCTCCGGCTTGTCCAGGCAGCGCCATGCGCTGCCATCAGCAAGCCAGAGGCTTGCCCTACTTCCCGAAATACGAATCGTCCAGCGTGACCGGAGTCTCTTTCTTTACTTTCTCCATCGCTGCCTTAACTAACTCCGGCTTTATCTTCTTCTCAATGTCGGGGCGTGCTTCCTCGAAAGTCTTCGAACCACGCTCTTCCACTTTAATGAGGTGGTAACCGAAAGGCGTTTTCACCGGCTCGCTGATCTGACCTATGGGAAGGCTGAAGACTGCCTGGTCAAACGGACCCACAAACTTTCCGCGCCCGGCCGCGGGCCCGAGCGATCCGCCAGCGGTTGCGGATGCTGTGTCGTCGGATTCGGTCTTGGCAATCGTGGCGAAATCCCCGCCAGCCAAAAGCTGTTTGCGGACATCCTGTGCCTTGGCCAGCGCCTCTTCTTCTGTGAGATCCTTCGCGCCGGCCTTAAGCGGAACCCGGGATCCCTTGAAGCGGATCAGGATATGGACGGCTTTGGCCTGTTCAAAGTCGGCTTTGTGCGCGTCGTAATAGGCGTGTAGCTCTGCATCGCCGATCTTCACCTCGCTCGCCATCTGCTTGGACAGCACGTTGGCCAGCACCTGATCGCTGGATATGACCATCATTTGCTTGATTCCAGGACCTTGATCCAATTTGCGCTTGCGGGCCTCCTGCGCCAGGCCGAGGATCTCGCCCACCTGATCGGCTACCTGCCGTTTTGCCGCAGGCGTGGTCGCCGCACGGCCGCCCTCAGCCAGAGCAGCCAGAATCTCCTCGAACTGTGCCCGCGTCAGCTTATCGGTGCCGACCGTCACTACCACGGCTTCCGGAGGCACTGTTACCGCCGGTTTGGTTTCAGTCCCCGCCGGGTTGGCCAGACTGGGGGCTGGCTTCGCGGGTTGCTGCTGTGCAAGGGAAAGTCCCACAGTGAAGACTAAACCCAAATATCTTGACATTTTCAATAGTTTCATTGGCGTCTTTATTGTAGCCGGGTTCGGCGTACACTGGAACACATGCCACGCGTGGGAGGAATCGAAGCAGGAGGCACCAAGTTTGTTTGTGCCGTCGGTAGCTCGCCGGACGATATCGATGTTGGTGAAGTTCCCACCACAACGCCTGATGAAACCATCCAGCGCGCAGTTGCGTTTTTCGAAGCACATCAACCTGTAAGCGCCATTGGAATCGGCTCATTTGGACCCATCGATCCCAATCCAACATCGAAGACCTTCGGCTACATCACTGCCACTCCCAAGTTGGCTTGGAAAAATTTCAACTTCGCCGGCGCCATCCGCGACTCTCTCGGAGCAGAGGTCGCCTTCGATACCGACGTCAACGCCGCTGCGCTCGGCGAGTCCCGCTGGGGCGCCGCGCAGGGCCTGGACAACTTTTTGTATCTCACCATCGGCACCGGCATTGGCGGAGGAGGAATGGTGAATGGCCGCCTGATGCATGGCCGAACTCATCCCGAGATGGGCCACATCCGAATCCCGCACAACCGCGAGCAGGATCCATACAAGGGATCTTGCCCCTATCACGGCGATTGTCTCGAAGGGCTGGCCTGCGCGCCCGCGATCTATGCTCGCTGGGGGCAATCCGGCGAAGCACTTCCTGACGATCACAAAGCCTGGGATCTGGAAGCGCACTACCTTGCACTCGGCATCGCGAGTTGGATCTGCACACTCTCCCCGCAACGCATAGTTCTCGGGGGCGGTGTGATGAGCCGCAAGAAGCTTTATCCCCTGGTGCGCGAGGAAGTTTCCGCGCTACTCAACGGTTATGTCGAAGCGCCCGAAATCGTGCCGCCCTTGCTCGGCGCACGCGCTGGCGTATTAGGCGCCATCGCGCTGGCGTTAACGCTCTGACTTCAACCCTTCCAACGCGTCTTCAACTGCGTCACCGGGATGTTAACGCGATATCGCGCCACGCCGTCCGCGCCCAGCAGATCGAAAGTACCGCCGATACTGGGTGGACCATCCTGGCCACCCAGAAATGTAACCGACCGCGAGGCCACCGCGCCGCTCAGTAGTTGGCCAGAGCGCGACCATCGCCACACACCGGATTCGAGTGTGGTAGGTGAGCCGATCGCAAAATGCAGTTCCACCGTGAGAATCGACGAGCTGTCGCTGAATATCGCCTGAGCATGCAGCCGGTCGCCATCCCGCGTGCCGGCCAGTGAATGCAGCGTGAAGCTGGACAGATACTCGTGGCTCGCCAAATCCTGAACCGCCAGGCGTTTGGATTCGCCGCAGGCAACCAGTAGGACTACCAAGATCAGTACTAATGAGAAGGGTCGCGTGGTCAGATTATACAATTCTCCTGTATACTTGGCCGGGGAGGAACCCGCATGTCAATTCTCGCGTGGATCATTTTAGGGCTGCTGGCCGGTTTCATCGGCAGCAAGCTGGTGAACAAACAAGGCGAAGGGATGTTCCTGGACATCATTCTGGGAGTCGTCGGCGCCGTAGTGGGAGGCTGGCTTTTCAACAAGTTCGGCGCAGTGGGCGTCACCGGGCTGAATTTTTACAGTCTGTTGGTAGCCGTAATTGGCGCCGTGGTTGTCTTGCTGATCTACCACGCGCTACGCCGCGCCGCCTGACGCGCCGTGGGGCAGGCGCTTTCGCCTGCCAACCTCAGATCCTATGCAGTCCCCGTCCCTGCCTGCCGATAAGACATACGTGGACGCACCTCCTCTACTTCTCTGTTTCATACTCGCGATCGTGGTTGGCTACTTCGCGGGTAGAACCGTGCACATTCTGAATCGCTCCAGCCGCGACTAGTCCTGCGCTAGAATCAAGCGCAGTGCGTTATCTATCGTGGCCAAAGCGGATCGCGCTGGTTCTGGCAGCCGTCTTCTACATCGGCGCCGGCATCCTGCACTTCTCGAAAACCGAGTTCTATCTCAAAATCATGCCGCCCTACATCCCCTGGCATCTGGCGATGGTCCAAATCAGCGGCGTGTGCGAGATTCTGGGAGGAATCGGCCTGCTGATTCCTCCCGTCCGCCGCGCAGCCGCATGGGGCTTGGTAGCGTTGCTCATCGCTGTTTTCCCCGCGAACATCTATATGGTTACGGACCCGGTGGCTGCCGGTGCAGGATCGCTTTCGCCACTGGTTCTTTGGGGCCGGCTCCCGCTACAGCTTGTTTTCATAGCCTGGGTGCTGTGGGCCACGCGCCCGGCTATTGTTCCAGTGAATGCGCCCGCCGCGATATCGTAAGGTATCCTTGGCTTGCGGCTCGTCCAGCCAGCGCATCCAACAGACTTTTCGCGTTAGAACCGCCGATTCGTTTCGCCCGCATGGCGCGATCGAAATCTTCCTCGAGTGAAAGCTCAGGATTCCTCAGACTTACAACCTTCGCGTGCAGATCCGGGGGCACGTTCGAATCGGTGTTACCCATCAGGCTCCAGACCGCCAGACGGGCCCGCAAAACGGGAACTGGATTCGGGATTCGGCCAGCTCTCCGTTCTGCTTCCTGGCAAATCGCCAGCGCGTCCGAATTCCGCCCCATCATCTCAAGCGCATCAGCTTCCGTGACCAATGCAATTGCCGAATTTTCATCCTCGTGGGCATTCATGAAATCCGCGGCCGAGCGCTTGGCCTCATCAGCCGACTGCTGAAACTGCCCTTTGGCCAGCAACAACTCCGCGCGGGCGAGCTCGACGTTCCCCAAAACCTCAGGAGCAATGCTTGCCGTGGTTTCTCCCAGGCGCTTTTCCGCTGATACCAAGTCACCGCGTGCGGTGAGAATTGAGCTGAGCGCCGCGAGCGCCAAAGTCAAAGAGCCGCTGCCCTTCGAGACGCGAAGCTCGGCGGTGGCTTTTTCCAACATTTCCTGGGCCACATCCAAGCGCCCCTCTAACCGCACCAGATCTCCTCGCAGCCCGAACACCTCACCCAGATCTTCATGAGCGCTGGTCTTCTGCGCCTCGGAATATGCTTCATCTGCTGTACGCGCGGTATCTGAAAGCCTTCCTAACCGCAAGTAGAGATCGGCGAGTTGTATCTGTGTATCGCTGGGATTATAGCCGGTCTCTTTCTTAAGAGAGATCGCCTCTTGCAGATTTTTTTCCGCCTCCTGCCATTCCAAATTGGACTCGGCGACCACGGCGAGACCGGTCAAAAGATTGGCCATCTCCCCGCGATCACCCAGCTCACGGGCCACGCTGACGCCGGCAAGATAGGCTTCCTGTGCCTCCGCGAACTTTCCACTGAAGTATCGCTCGTTGCCGTGAATCCGCCAAGCCTGGCTGACACACTGGCGATCCCCCAACTCTTCACAGACCTTCCGGGCTTCCGTTTGGACCGCATAGTAGTTTGGATCGTTCATGGTCTGCATCGCTCCGCCTTCCAGCAGCCGTGCGCGGGCAAACAGGTATCGTGCGCCCCGCGACTGCGCCTCCATTGCAGCCCGGTGAGCATACTCGCGCGTTTTCAGGAAATCATTGGCGGTGCCGGCGTTCTGCGCTTCGATCAGATCGATCCGCGGATCATTCCCTGCGGGCTGGGGAAGCCGGCGTAAAACCTGCAAAGTTGAAACTACGTCCGCGCTCTTCATCGCTCGTAACTGCGCTTTCGCCAGATTGAGGCCGTCTTCCAAGCTATCCGGAAAGAGCCGGAAAATGTCTCGATAAATTTCGATCGCACGGTCCCACTGTTGCGAGCTGGCCCGGAAGCGAGCTTCTATTCCAAGTTGATCCAGCCGGCCCAGAGCGCTTGAAAGCTCAAAGGCTCGCTTGCTCTCTTCTATTGCGCGCGACCCGTAACCGAGCGCGCTCCACGCGTCCGCCAGGGCCGAGTGGATCAGAGGATTCCCTGGGTCCGCGGTAACGGCCAACTGCAGATGATCCCTTGCCGCCATGGGATCGATAAGACGCAGCGCCTTCAATCCCTCCGCATACTCCTTCATCGCGCTCGCAGCCGGCCAGCGCGTCGGCATCGGAGGCGTCCCCCCAACACCAAGGTCAGCGCGCAGCTTGGCTCCTAAACGCGTCGTGAGGTCGAGCAAATCTGGCGCCGGGCCTTCATCGATAATGGTGGCTACCTGGTCTCCCGTACCTGCATCGAACAACCCGAGGTCCACTCGCACCCGGCATTCCGGGCATGTGCCCGTCACCACGTACGACCCCAGAACAAACGTATCCGCGCCGAAACTGTTGCGAGCCAGACGCAGCAAGTCGGCACGCCGTGCGCCATCCGATTTGGTCCCTAGATCCGATCGCCAGCGGGCGACATCTTCGGCAGGGATCGCATGCAGCTTTCCGCTGCTGGCGAGTTCCGATGTAAGCATCTCAGACAACGCGGTTTGAAGCCACGCTTCAGAACCCGCCTTGGACAGGTCGCGGATATGCAGAACGGCAACGGACTTCCGCCGGATGGCTTTCTCGCTCGATTGGCGCGTCCAGAGCCAAATTCCTGCTATCAAGCAGGCCAAGCTGGCAGCCGCAAAGACCAGCAGCAGCGTAGGACGCCGGCCAGCCCTCGGATCGTGCAGTTTCCCATTTAGACCAGGAGCGATGACGGCTTCCGGAGCGCTGAGCGGAGCGTCTTCTATCCTTGTAACACTGGCGACGAAACGGTAGCCGTTCCCCGGCTCGGTCGCGATGAAGCGGTTCTCGCCGCGCTTTTCGCCCAGCACCTTCCGAAGCGTCGAGATGCTCTGCGTGAGATTGTTCTCCTCCACCGACGCGCCGTTCCAGACCTCGGCCAGCAGTTCATCCTTAGAGACAGTCTCGCCCGCGCGGTCCACCAGCACCAGCAGTGTCGCCAACGGCTTGGGCATCAGCGGGACTCGAACACCGGCCCGCCATAACGCTCCCTGGTTGGGAAAGAGTTCGAACTCACCGAACTGATACTTCGACGGGTGATCGAGTCTGGTCCCCTCCGAACCCATTGAAAACAACCTTTCAGAAAATTTCAGAACGCCCTAAGGATATTTTAGGACGGTCGAGGCTATAAATGGGAGTCCTTGGAGGGACCCTACGTTCACATGCTTCACAAAAGTACTATTCACTGGACCAGGACGATAGTCACTGGCTTCATTCTGCTTGTTGGATTACAGTCCGCGGCGAGAGCTGACGTCAGCGCGTACATGATAACGGACAGCAGTCGGGATTTTGGGACGATTGACCTGAATTCCGGTCTGTACAACTCAATCGGGCAAACCTTAAGCGGCTCCTCACCGCTAGAGCTCGCTGGCCTCGGAGAACTGGGCTCCACGCTTTATGGCGCCAGCTTAGCGACTGGCCAAGGCATTCTGTATACTATCAACACAACCACCGGGGCCCTGACCCAACAGGGAACGGCGGCCTTGCCCAATTATGTAGCTTTCGGTTCGACCCTCACCACTCTGTACGCTGTGGCTGAGGATAACTCAGGCAACTTCGACCTCTATTCCGTCAATTCCACGACGGGAGCAGCCGCAGAAGTCGGGGCGCTCGGCCTTAAACCGGGCGGTGATTATACTCTGTCGACGAATTCGAGTACATTGTACTTCACCGATGATAGCGCCGCCTTCACTCCCAGCTTATACACGCTGAGCCTCACCACTGGCGCGGCAACGCTGGTGGGGTCCACGGGAGGCGCGCAATTCGGGGGACTCGTAACGGAGGGTGGCGTCCTGTACGGAGGCGCGCACAACACCCTGCAAGTGGACACGCTAAACACCGGCACGGGTGCCCCTACGTTCGTATCAACCCTGGACGGCACCTCGAGCGATTTCGATGGGCTTGCGGCCATACCAGCAACGTCCGGCGTTCCGGAACCGAGAACCGTTTCCTGGCTGCTGCTAGGCTTGCTGGCTGGCGCCGGCTGGATTAAGACGCGTTCGAATCGGCAACGGCTGCAACCGAACAACCGAACAACCGAATAACCGCTGCAGCGTTCGTCAGAACGTAAAGCGAAACTGCATCTCCAGCCTTCAGTTATTCGCATTCTCGGAGAATCCCTCGCCGTTCAGATTGCCGTACATCTGATTGGCGCGCCCGAATAACGGCGAGGTGATATCTCCGATGATAGGCCCAGGATTGGTGTGATTCAGGATGTTGCGCGCCGAGAGCGACATGCTCAGGTTGTAACGATGGCTGGTGGTTGGTGGACCGACCAATGATCCCAGCCCCCTTCCGCCGGCCATCATCGTAGGATTTCCCCCGCCTCCACCTCCGCGCGAAGCGCTAGATCCGCCGCGCTCACCTCCGAATCCGAAGGTCTTGCCCAACCGCACATTCATGCTGATCAACCCAGGACCACGCCCGAAATTGCGCGGCAGCAGTTTTTCGTCCGGCGTCGGGTTCGGATCCAGCAGCCCGTATTGCGTCTCAATCAGTCCTGGCTTGTTCGGGTCCGTCGCGATGCCCGGGCGCGCATTGAATATGGTTGTCCCGAAAACATCGCTGCCGGTAGTGATGTTAAAAGGGGGTCCCGATTGCACCGTAGCGAAAGGGCTCACACGAATATTCCACCGGAAGTTGATGGATCCTCCGGCCGTCACCCTGTTCCGCACGTCCGTCGAAGCCGGGCCATATTCGCCCGTGAAATTATACGAGTTCGCCGGAAACGTGCCCAGACCATCCGTATTGCTCATGGCCTTGTTCAGTACGTAGAAGCCGAAAAGTGAAAAACCCGCGTTCACCCTGGAGTTCACGTTGGTGATCAACTGATTCTGGTTATACAATCCCGCGGATTCCATCAGGAACACTGGCCCCGCTTGTCCCAATGGAAAAACACCGCCCAACGGCGCATTGATGTCGTTCGACATTAGCTGGTGTAAGCCGTGAGAATTCGTATACGTCACAGCCAGCGTGGTGTGGGCCGGCAACTGGCGCTCCACCGTCACGGACGATTGCATGATGTACGGCGCGCGCAAGCGCGAGCTAATTTCCTGAACAACCTGCGGAGTGGATTCCAATCCCGCGAGCGAAGGAATGTTGGGGAAAAAATCCGGATTGGTAATCACGTACTGCTGCTGGACCTTGCCGTTGTAACGCTCGGCAGTAAGAGTGTTCGCGAGCGCGAATCGATCGTAAAAGATGCCGAACCCGGCGCGGATCACAGTCTTCGCCTTGGAATTCGGCCCGCCCGCCCCCGGCGCCCACACGATTGCAATGCGAGGCGCGAAATCCCGCCAGTCATGAATGTTGCTCTGTGTTTCGTAGCGCAATCCGGCGCTCACAGTGACATTCGGCCTCACCCGCCAATCGTCACCCACGAACACTCCCACATCCATCTGATGCACCGCGAGCTCCGGAACACCAGCGTTGATGCTGAACTGGCTTGCGCCGCCCCCCATCGCACGGATCTGCGCCGGCGAATATCCCTGCTGCTCGAAAAGCAGCGTCCGCTGATATTGCTCAATCGAGCTGAACGTGAATGTCCCGTTAAAATTGAGCGGCGAGATGTTATCGTCCGTTTGCCCGCGCAGCCGGACGCCGAATTTCCAGACGTGCGCGCCCTTGGGAATCGTGGTGTAGTTCTGTAGCTCGTAATAATTCTGCGTGTCAAACGAGCGCCCCAACTGCGATCCACCGTCGTTGAACGATCCCAACACCTGGATTTCAGGTTCCATGCTCGTGGCGATGCGCTGTTGCGCGCTCCGAAAATATTGGAAGCGCGTCTCGTTGATGCTCGATCCAAACACGGCGGTGTCGGTAGCCTGCACAGTCTGGTTGGTGTATTGGTAATTGTACCCGCGCGAGGTCAGATCGAAACCGCCAATCCCGGTCCCATTGATATCGGAGTGCGTCACCGAATAGCGAAATATCAGGGTGTTCGTGTCATTCAGTTGGTAGTCTATCCGGGGGCTCACCCGCGTGAAGCGTTGTGGAACCTTAAACACGCTAAAGAANNTCCACCATGTTCCGCTGCGCATCCAAGTTGAAGGATGTGCGCTTATTAATGGGTCCGCTGGCATCGCCCTCGAACTCCTGGAGCAGCAGCGGCGCCTTCTCGGCGGAATACGGATTGCGCGAGTTCCAAATATCGTTCGCGTAGTTGTAGTCCATCGTGCCGTGGTAATGATCCGTGCCAGGCTTGGTGAATATCTCGATGCGGCCATAGCCGAGCCTGTCGTACTCCGGCGAGAACGGATTCTGGTTGATCCGGATCTCGCGAATGGATTCCTTGGGAGGCAGTTCGCCGCCGCTGAATCCGTCGATGAAGATGGATCCACCGCTGGGACCGGCGGAGGGACCGGCCAGCGCCTGCAAATCCGCCAGAAGATCGTCGGGATCATCCGCCAGCGCCTGCAAGTCGTCACCGCGCAGCACCAGTGCGCTGGCGTTATTAGCCACGTCGGTGCTCACGGTCGGCCCGGCGTTCTCCTCTACCGTCACATGCTCAGCCGTGGACACCACTCTCAACTGAATATTCAACGTCTGCGCGCCGGGTTTCAGCGCTATCTTTACCGGCTGCGATGTTGCGAGTTCCGGCGCCGTCCCGGTTACGCTATACTCACCTGGCGTCAATCCCGCGAAAACATAGGCACCCTTGTCGTCCGCCGTCGCTCGCTTCACGCTTCCATCCGGCGCTGTCAACACCACGCTAGCCCCGGGAACAAAAGCCCCGCTTTGATCCGTCACCGCTCCGCGCAAAATCGCCGTCTGGGCAAAAACAGGGGACGCCAGGAACAGCAAAGCCAGGCTCAGGCTTCGAACACGAGTCATGAAATCCCAGTGTAGAGCCTGCACCTTAAGAACTTCTGAAGCGTGGCGTAGCGCACGCACCTTTGCGTGCCGCGTCGCCACTCCTGGCGAGGCACGGCAGTAGTAAAGATTCAGCAACGACAGCCCGCTAGTACCTGTAGGCCCCCCCTACGGTACTTTCTCTTGCAATGCTCCACACGCCATGCTAAGCTGATCCAATCTTGGCGAGGGTCGATCCGTCGCCTTGCAAACACTGGGAGGGATACATGACCAAAGTCGTTGGGACGATATTGCTTTTGATTGGGATGGCGGGATTCGCATTCGCCGGATCTAGCGTACCCGAAATTGATGCCGCTACAGGCGTGGGTGCTCTAGCGTTGCTTTCCGGCGGCCTGCTCGTAATTCGTGCGAGTAAAAAGCGCCAACAGTAATAACGAAAGGCGCAGAACATGGCAAGATACACTGGACTTGCATTGCTCTTGATTGGCGCCGCGGGAATCGCTGCCGCTGGCGGCCCTTCTAGCGCACCAAAGATTGATCCCACCATGGGTATAAGCGCACTTGCTCTGCTTTCCGGTGGGCTGTTAGTAATTCGTGCGCGCAAAAAGCGCCAACAGAAATAACGGGAGGAAATTGAACATGGCAAAATACGTTGGATTCGCATTACTCTTGATTGGAACCGCGGGAATCGCGGGCGCAACACCTGTGCCCGAGATTGATCCCGGCTCGGGCATGTCCGCCTTGGCCCTTCTTTCAGGAGCGCTGCTCGTGCTGCGGGCACGCCGTAAGAGCTAAAGGCCCGACACCATGACGAAAATCGCGAGTTACCTGCTGCTATTGGCAGGAACGGCAGGCTTCGCCTTTGCGGGGATCACGACCGTGCCGGAGATCGATCCGAGCATGGGAATCGGCGCCTTAGCGCTGCTTTCCGGTAGCCTGCTGGTGCTGCGCGCGCGCCGGAAAAAATAGCCGGCGCGGCTTACGCATTCGTAATCGAAGCTTCTGCGGGCGTGGTCTGCTCGGAATCCTTGCGGAAGGGCTGCGCCAGCATGAACCCGATCCCCAGGCTCCGCTCGTTCTGAAACCCTTTGAGCCCCGTCACAATCTTGTCGTCCCCAGCCGCCGGTTTTTCCACGTAGGTCCCAAACAGGTGATCCCACCACGGGAAGATGTCACTCAGATTCTTGTATTGTTCCACCACTTCTTCGGAATGATGGATCCGATGCATGTCCGGTGTCACGAACACGGCCCGGAGTGGTTTCTCCACCCATCGCGGAAGTGACGCGTTCGCGTGCGAGAAGAAGCTCTGCAGAATACTGCCAAGCTCGGCGATCAATACCGCTACCATCGGTGGCGCGAGAACTGCCACGGCCAGAAGGTACGCGCCCTGCGTCAATACCACCTCGACAGGATGCACGCGGAGTGCGGTGGAAATGTCGAAATCCGGGTCGGAATGATGCACTTGATGGAATCGCCATAAAGCACCCACCGAGTGACTGAGCCTGTGGGTGGAGTATCTCACCAGGTCCAGCGCCAGGATCGCGATAATACATCGCACCGCAAACGGTAGCCACGATCTGTTCAACAGCCCGAACCTGCTGCCGGTGACGTTTACAGCCATCACCACCGGGCTGATCCGGTACAATGCCACCGACGCCACCGTGCAGATTATCAGCAGAATTCCGTGCTTGCCCCAGCGGCGCTCCGTCCCGCTGAAGTTGCGTTTCGGCCGGAACGATTCCCAGACTGCACAAGCCAGGAACGCAGCGACGAACACCGACCAGTATGCAGCGCTTTCGATTCGAATCCAATGCACGGCTCTTTATGGTAAGCCCGCCGAATGGAATCGTCAATGGCGGCGGTACTACTAGACCTGAAACTCTTTGCAGCCTGCGACGATTTGTGGGGCGGACCCNNGTCGGCCCGGTTTTGGTTGCGGCTATGCTGCTCTGTGGGGCAGGATGGCATCCTGCGGCGGGTTGTTAACCCGCCCCCGTTTTGCGCCGATTGCCAATTGATTGCCATTTGGCACTCAGGTTGTCAACTGTCAACCTGCCCCACAACCCTAGTAAGGCTTTCACCCAAGCGACTTCTTACGACAAAAACGCTAGTATCGAGACATGCTGGCCCATAGTCTTCTCCTCCTGGCGGCGCTGGCCGTTAAGCAGGACCAGACTCCACTGCGATCAGGCTGCGAGGCAGCAGACGAAACCATCGCCACCCTACCGGCAGGAACACCGGTTGAGGTGCGTTTCCGCGTAGCGGACGGCTCGGATTGTTTCAAAATTGCGGCTACCGTCAATGGCAAGCCCGTGGTCGGCTACGTACCAGCTTCGGCGCTTTCAAACGTCGATCAATTCGAGCAGCAGCGCAACGCCGCCGTCTCGCTTGACTCGTCCCGCGCGCTGAATCCGGTGGAGGTGGAGTCAAAGAAAGTGGCGGCACGCTCCAGCGATCCCGCACTGAAGCAAGCCAGCCAGTTGATCGAAGCCAATCAGCCCACCCGCGCCCTCGAAATTCTGGAACCGATGCTCAAGCGCGATCCCAAAAATCCCGACCTGCTGCTCTTAGCCGGACTGGCCGCTTATCGCGCCGACCAGGCTCGCACCGCGCTCGACTACTGGAAACAATCGCTCGACTTGGCGCCCAACGACGCTCTCGAACGCATCTACGACAAGGTCCACCGCGAATCCCAGGCGGATCGCAGCGGCGACAAGCTATACGGCCTGCACGTCGCGCTTCGCTATGAAGGGCAAACGCTCCCGGCCGACACCGCGCGTGCCGTTGTCGCTACGCTCGATCAGGAGTTCAGCCGCGTCTCGAGCTTGCTCGGATGCTGGGCCGACGAACGCATCATCGCCATCGTGCAAAGCCGCGAAGCGTATTTGCGTAGTACTGGCGCGGCCGAATGGAGCGGCGGCCAATACGACGGACGCATCCACATTTCCTGGATGGACGGAACCGACGTGAGCCCCGAAATCCGCCGGCGCTTGGCGCACGAACTAGTCCACGCCTGCATCACAAATTTGTCGATAGGAGGTCCCCCAGCCCCTGCCTGGCTGCAGGAGGGATTAGCGCAGAAGCTCTCGGGCGATACGCTCTCCACAGCGGCGCGCGACCGACTACGCGAGTTGGCGGAAGCGCACAAGATCCCGCGCCTGGAAGATTTGCGTCAAAACTGGTCGCGCATGAGCACCGAAAACGCCCGCATCGCCTATAACCTGGCCCTAGCCGGCGCCGACGCCCTCTACGACAACTTCTACAGCTACGGAATAAGAAACGTAGTCACCAATCCACAAATTCTTCAACAGGTCACAGCGGAACTCGACAAGAAGCTTGGATTGTAAGCCCGTTTCTCGTTTCTCGTTCATCGTTTCTCGTTTGGTTCTCCCGTGCGAACGAGAAACGAGAAACGAGAAACGTGTTTCTTAATTCTTCCGCCTGCCGCCTGCCTCCTGTATCCTGTTACCAGGCATGCCCTTCTCCCCAATCCCCGCCGCCATCGAAGACTTCCGCGCCGGCAAAATGCTGGTGATCGTCGATGACGAAGATCGGGAAAACGAAGGCGACCTCACCATCGCGGCTGAAAAAGTCACGCCCGAAGTCATCAACTTCATGGCCAAGCACGCCCGCGGACTCATCTGCTTGCCGCTCAGCCCGGAGATTTGCGATTCCCTGGCATTGCCGCCCATGTCCGCCAAAAACACCGCGCGCCTGGGGACGGCATTCACCGAATCCATCGAGGCTGCCGAAGGAGTCACCACCGGAATCTCGGCCGCCGATCGCGCACACACCATCCTGGTGGCCATGGATCCGGCAACTCAGCCTCGCGATCTGGCGCGCCCCGGCCACGTTTTCCCTCTCCGCGCGCGCGAAGGCGGTGTCCTGGTGCGTGCCGGTCAAACCGAAGCCGTGGTGGACCTCGCCCGCTTGGCCGGACTGCGGCCCGGCGGCGTCATCTGCGAAATCATGAACGACGATGGCACCATGGCTCGTGTCCCGCAACTCCGCGAGTTCTGCGGACGCCACAACTTCAAGATGATCTCGGTGGCCGACCTCATCCGCCACCGTTTGCAGACCGAGCGCTTCATTCGCCGCCAATCCGAGGGCTGCCTGCGCACGGAATTCGGCGACTTCAAGACCATCGTTTACTCCAGCAACATCCTTACTCAAATGCACTTGGCTCTGGTGTTCGGCGAGATCGCGGGACGTGAAAACGTGCTGGTACGGATGCACTCCCGTTGTATTTATGGCGATGTATTCGGATCGGTGGAATGCCAATGCCACCAGGTGGTCCGCAATTCGCTGCGGCAGATCGCCGAAGAAGGCGCCGGAGCGCTGGTCTATCTCCACCAGACCGGTCCCGGCATCCGCGATCACTCGATTCTAGGCACTCCGGACGGCCAGCGACAGCTCCAGCACGAAAGCGGCCTGGGCGCCCAGATTCTCTCCGATCTCGGGCTTCACACCATCCGCCTGCTGACCAATCATCCGCGCAAAGTGGTCGGCCTGGAAGCGTACGGGATCGAGATCGTGGAACAAGTCCCGGTATAGCGTTTCCGAGCCGCGAGCGTGAGCGACCGGTATCCCGACCGATACTGATCGGAACTTCCACCATGCTACGCTCGTAGTGTCCCGAGAGAGGTTTTCATGATAAAGCTACGCAATTTTGGCACGTTGATTCTCGCGCTCCAAGTGACCGCATTCGCGGCGGTCGATCCCGGCCTCCTGCGCCTCGTGATGCCGGATGCCAAAGTCATCGCCGGACTCCAGGTGCGCGAGACCAAGAACTCCCTGTTCGGCCAATACGTGCTATCGCACATGCAGATAGAAGACGCGGGCTTCAAGAAGTTCATCGCGCAGACCGGTTTCGATCCCCGCCGCGATGTCACCGAAATCCTGATGGCTTCGAATTGGGAGCAATCCACGCCACAAAGCCGCTGGCTGGTTGCGGCCAAGGGTTCCTTCAACCTCCCTCAGATCACCGCAGGCGCGAAAACTTACGGCGGTACAGTCACCGATTTCCAGGGTGTGGGAATTTTGACATATTCGGAGGAAACCAAGACACAGGACGCCACGCCGGAAGTCCAGAGTGGAATTGCGTTTTTCGACTCATCGAGCGCCGTCATGGGCGACCTGGCTTCCGTCAAGGCCGCCATCCAACGCAAGCAGAACGGTGCGGCTCCTACGGGCGACCTGCTCGGCAAAGTACGCGATCTCAGCGCCAAGAACGACTTCTGGTTTGTCACTACCGTGCCCATCTCCGAGTTCGCCGGCGCCATGCCCAACCCGAATCTCAGTGGAGCGATGAAGGGTGACCTGCTGGCCGCTATCCATCAAGCCAGCGGCGGCATCCGCTTCGGCGACACCGTCACCATTTCGGGCGAAGCAATCACGCGCTCCGATAAAGACGCGCAGGCGCTAATGGACGTCTTCCGCTTCCTGGCCAGCCTGATCCAGCTAAACAGCGAGAACAACAAAGTGGCAGGTCAGGTGTCCACTCTGCTCGACACCATGGATCTGAAAACCGCAGGCAACGTCATGACCATGTCGCTGGCCATCCCCGAGCAGCAGCTGGAGCAGTTGCTCAACACCATGCATCAGGAAAGAAACCAAGCCCACAAGAAGCCGCCGCAAAGCAACTGAACCCCAAAATCGAAGAGAAAAAAACGCGGGCGTAAGCACCATGCTTGCGTGAAATATGTGGCGTCGAGTCACAAGCATTCCGGGAATAAATTGCCGGACCGGAAGGTAATCTGGTTTCGACCCCGGGCTGAAGCCAGAGCCTGCATTTTCAAACCGAAGTGCCATAAACTTTTGAGCCGTGAAGTCGATATGAATCAAATGACACGTCGTTATGGTACCCCCGGAAAGGCTGGCACTTGAATTGCTCAGGCGTTGTGGTATGATTTTAGAAACCAAACAGTGGTTCGCTACCGGCCGTGGACAGGGTAATCGGCTGTTAAGCCGTAGAGTTCATTACGGTTTAGTCATTTTCTGTAACGGCTTGAACCTTTCTGGAGGATCGTACGTCTAATCGTGGTGAACCATTAAGACAGCAAAACAAGAAAGAGAGTTAAACCTATGACGAAGACCGAGTTAAACAAATTCAAAGAAGTCCTGGAGAACAAACAGGCTGAGTTGGCGCAGGTACTGAGAAACCGTGAAGGCATCGCGATCGAGAAGAGCCCGGACGCTCTGGACGAGGTCCAGAATGCGGCCGAACGTGAACTGGCGATCCGAAATCTGGACCGTGAGTCGAACATGCTTCGAAACGTCCGCGCGGCTTTGCACCGCATCAATGAAGGCACGTTTGGCGTTTGCGCTCATTGCGAGGAGGACATTAGCCTCAAGCGGCTGAACGCTGTCCCGTGGGCTGCCTACTGCATCCAATGCCAGGAAGTTGCTGACAGAAACCAGGAAGAAGGCACCGATTCGCTCGACGACCTTCTTGTTCATGCAGCCTAACTCTGTGTAGGGCAAGCCTCTGGCTTGCCCTATCGAACCCCAATCAGGCTCACCATCCTTCCAGCCGCTTCCCGATCCCTCCGATAGGAATGAAATAAGTCCGCCCGGCACACCGAACACAAACCGACTGCGGCGAATTGTCTCGCCGTGCCGTCATTTCGTCCCACCTGCCGCCTGATCGTCTCCACCAGATCGATCTTGGTCCGGCCCGATAAGTCCTTCCTCTCCGGAAAGAATGCTGAAAACTGCACGGCCACTTCCGGCCCAACCTCGAAGCAACAACTGGCTATCCCAGAACCAACCACCACCACCAGATCCTCCGGCCGGCTGCCAAACTGTTCCTGCATCGCCTTCAACGTCTTAGGCACGATCCCGAGCAGCGTCCCGCGCCAACCCGCATGTATGGCAGCGATCGCCCGGTTCGATGGATCCGCGATCAGGATCGGCAGGCAATCGGCGGTGCGAATCCCGATCGTGATTCCCCGATGGTTCGTGATAAGCGCGTCGCCCTCGCCAGCGCACCCTGCCCGCTCAGCCACGAGAACAGTATCTGAATGAATCTGTCGAAGCGTTGCGACTTCGGCGTCCCCCGGCGGCCACTCCGAGCTGGATCGCGTTCCAAAACCGTGCACCAACCAGGGAAGTTCTTCCAGCGCTTGCGCCAGGCAAACTCCGCGGTTGTCGATGCGAAACAACTCCAATTCTAGCTTGTCATTGAAGCACGAGTGGGGCGGACCCCCTGG
>PMUN01000054.1 GCA_003166875.1 Bryobacterales bacterium
ACAGACGGTCTCTGAGTAGTTTCTGGAGCTTGTGTGCGCTAAGATGCCAGCATGCGGCGGCGAACGTTCCTTCAGGCAACAGGAGCCGGGTTAGCCGCGCGGTCCGCATCCACGGGAGGTAACGTGTCCACGGCCCCAATCCGTCTTGGCTTCGATTCCTATTCCATCCGAGCCTTCCATTGGAAAGCGATCCAGCTGCTCGATTACGCGGCCAGCCTCAAGCTGGACACCATCCAGCTATCCGGCCTGGAAGACTACGAGAGCTTCGAGCCGGAATATCTCGCGCGAGTGAAGGACCACGCCGCGAAGGTGGGAATCGTTATCGACGGCGGCATGGGATGCATTTGTCCTCTGTCCAAGAGTTGGAACCAGAAGGCTGGCGACCCCACGGAGAATATCCTGCGTGGGCTGCGCGTGGCCAAGGCTGTGGGCGCGGTTTCGATGCGCTGCTACATGGGTAGTGCGGCGGACCGGCGCGGTAAGGATCCGATCGAGGCCCTCATGGAAAGCACCATAGCGGTCTTTCGTTCGGTGCGTGCGGAGGCGCTGGATTTGGGAGTGCGCATCGCGCTCGAGAATCACGCCGGGGACATGCAGGCCCACGAGGTGCGGATCATCATTGAGGAAAGCGGCAAGGACGCCGTGGGCGCGTGCCTGGATACCGGCAATCCGATGTGGGTGGTGGAAGATCCGCTGGTGTCGCTCGAAGTGCTGGCGCCTTACGTGGTGACATCACACGTGAGGGATTCGGCGGTGTATGAGCATCCACGCGGGGCCTCGGCGCAATGGACGGCGTTGGGCGATGGATCGATCGACTTCCACAAGTTCATGGAGCGCTATCGCGAGCTGTGTCCAAAGGCGGCGATGCAGCTCGAGATCATCACTGGCCGCCCTCCGCAGGTGTTGCCGTACCTGGAGCCGGATTTCTGGAAAGCGTTTCCGAAGGCCATGGCGTCTGAGTTCGCAAGGTTCGTCACGTTGGCTAGGAACGGGCATCCATTCACGGGCTTCATGGTGGTGGAGGACGGCGTCGCGGAACCCCTCCCCGAATTCACAGCCGCCTTGCGCGAGCAACAGCGGCTGGACCTGGAACGGAGTTTGGAGTACGCGAAGAAGTCGCTGGGGGTGGGAGTCAGGTGGAGGGGTTAGGATTTATTGGCGCTTGGACCCCAATTGCCACACCTTGACGACTGGCGCTCCCTTGCTAAGCCACTCCAGAACCTCATCGGCGAGAGTAACCGGGTTGCACCAGACCACCTTTCGAATCTCGACGCAGTTGCCAGTGATGCTCCGCAGTAGTTCGTGAACGGAATCGTCCCGAGAAATGACGATCCGATCGTGCGCGAGGGCTGCCTCCAGAAGGTGAAGATCCTCTTCGATCTCCTGCCGGGAATTGCCTGGAAGGCCAAGGCGATTGATCTTGGAGCGCAGCGCGGCATCACGTTCGATCGGAGGCCGGAGAAGCTTTCGTTTGCGCCCCATGGCAAGCATCCAGTTCGCGAGAAATCGGATTCTCACCTCATCCGCCTTGCTGTGAATCAGCAGAGCCACATTTTGCCATTCCTGCTCCGTATCTCGACTTAAGACGACCTTGTGGCATACACTCAGCACGACCTCCAGGAATCGTCGGCAAGCTATTGAGGTTGGATTTTCTGCCAGCGTTGCAGATCGCGCCACGGAGGTATCGATCACCAGGCGCCGCGAGGCCTTCTTTGGCACTAACGGTGACTCCGCTCGGCGACTGCGTCGAGGTACGCGCCGTCCGCGGACAGAATGACACTGTCGAAATCTTCCGGCCAATCGCTGTCGCTGAACGCGCCGTTTTCGTCAAGGTCCGTACTAGTAACCTTGGTCACGCCGGTTTTCGGATCGCGTTGGAACCAGTGGAACTTGACAAACTCTGGCTTTAGCTCACCCTTTGCTACGAGGGTTTGGATTGCCGTCAGCAGTAGCGTGCTATGAGTTTCTGCGACCACCCTTACGCCACGCTTTGCGGCATCGGCGAGAATATCGGCCAACTTGACCTGAGCGCGTGGGTGAAGATGGATCTCCGGCTCTTCGAGGTAGACGAGTTCGCTCTCGTTCGCAGCCAAAAGTGCGGTCAGTACCGGCAGAGTCTGAGACACTCCGAATCCGACATCGACGATGCTTACGATATCGTCCAGTCGGCCCGGTAGCGTTACTTGCAGTTCAATTTCCGCTTCGTTCAGCCTGTGTGCCGATACCCTGTTGGCTAAGCCGAGCCGACGCAGGTCGTCGTTCAACGCATCGAGGTTTTTACTTTGCTTGGATTGCCAATGCGCGATCACGCTCGCGACATAGTAGTCAAAGGTTCCGGGAAAGTTGGCACCGACTGCCGTGACAGGATATGTCCGCGACGGACTTCCCCGCAGTCCCGGAACATGAATCGCACCTCGTATACGGGGTTCTTCCCATCCTGTGAATTCAATTGATGCCACACTGGCACCCCTCACGAACAGAAAGAATCGGTTGCGGACTACGCGCCAGTCAGCGTTGGGCAGATCGAATCGATCGGCGATTTCCTTGGGGCGCATGTTCGGCCGCAAGGTAACGCTCCCGCCCTTTTTGCCCGTGCGCTGTCGAACTATCTGGATTCCCGTCGAGTCCTTCTGAAACGTTATGGAAAACTCTTCGTCCCCGGCTGCAATTCCGATGGTTAGATTGGTAGTTTGGCTTCCGTTTTTCGAAAGGAACTGATCCGCGGATGTGAACTTCACATTTGGCCCGCCGATCCACAACGGACCGGGATCAAAGGTGGATTCCAGTGTCTGCTTCAGCATCAGCAGAGGCTGCATGATGCTCGACTTGCCCGAACTGTTCGCGCCCGCCAGGATCGTCAGCGGGGCAATGTCGATCGATTGCTTCTTGCTGATCGATTTGAAACCTTCCACCGCGATCCGGGTGATCCCGTCGGCCATAGAACAAGCCTAGCTTAACCGGTTCAGCGCCGCGCGGAGTTCTTCCAGACTCATCGTGCCTGGGTGATAGAGCCGCACGATCCCTTGCCGATCGATCAGCACCACTGTCGGCGTCGTGCTGGCGCCGTAGTTCTTGAAATTCTCTTCGCTGATCGGCGCTGGGACATTCAGCAAGTCGGAATAGAACTTGTGGCGGACCTCGTCGATGTACTTGGTCTCGTCCGAAGGAGCGGCTTCCTCGCCCCGCGCGACGTAGCCGTAACGTTGTGTGGGCGCGACCACGACCAGACCCTTCGCGGCGTATTCCTTGGCGATCTCGGCTAGAATCGGCGATTCCTGCTTGCAATCGCCGCACCAGTGCGCCCAGAAGAACAGCACCACCGGCTTGCCCTTCAGCGACGCCAGCGGCGCGGGCTTAGCTCCCAGAAACTCGTGCTCGTCGAGAGCTGGCGCCGCCTTACCTTCCAGGCTGAGCAGATTGATGTTTTTCTGAATGCGCGTGCGAATCGACGTGGGCTGATACTTGGCCAGTTCGGTTCGCAGATACGCGACTGCCGCGCTGCGATCGCCGCGCTCGTTCAGAACCTGCGCCTCTACCTCGATCGCAGCACCCAGCGCGATGGGCAGATCGCTCTCCGCGTCGAGAGGACGCTTCTTCAGCTCCTCTACGGCCAGCCGGTGCGTCTCCTTGGCGTATGCGTCGGCTTTATCCAACTGCTTCGCTCCGAGCGCACCGCGCCCCAGCCAGGACAAAGCCAGGATCATCTCGGGCGTCACGCCCTGACTGGCACGGTATTTCTGAATGATGGAATCGCCCAGCGCAAAATTATTGTGGGCAGCGGCCTCGCGGACGTCATTGATCACATTGGCCCAGGCTGCGGCCGCTAGTAAGCCTGCTGGAATCAGTTTCAACAGCATCTACATTGAGGATAACAAGCGCCCGCCATCCACCACGATGGTCTGGCCGGTGAGATAGGACGACGCATCGCTTGCCAGAAGCAACGCCACGTCGGCGATCTCAGGCGGCTGGCCCAGATGCCGGATGGGCTGGTGTGATATCAATTGCTGCAGCCTGGTCTCGTCTTTCCAGTAGTATTCGCTCAGCACAGTCTGCACCAGGCCGGGCGCAATTGCGTTCACGCGGACGCCTTTGGGGCCAAGCTCCAGTGCATACGATTGGGTCATCATGATCAGAGCCGCTTTGGTCATGCTGTACAGCAATCCGTGGAATTGCGGGCGGATGCCGGCGATGGACGCGATGTTGATGATGGAACCTGAGCCGCGCTCGCACATCCCCGGGGCTACCAAACGCATCAGGCGATAGGTGCTCTTGAGATTCACATCCACCATCTTGTCGAACTGGCCGTCGTCCATCTCGATGCCGGGCCCCTGGGCGATGTTGGTCGCGGCGTTGTTCACCAGGATGTCGATTTTGCCGAAATCGCGCGTGGTGGTGTCCACCAACCGCTGCAAATCCTCCAGCTTCCCTACGTGGCACGCCATCGGCACAATGCGCCCGGCCAGCCCTTTTAATTCTTCCGATACTTGATCAAGCGTGTTCTGCTTACGGCCGCAGATCACCACCGTGGCGCCTTCCCGCGCGAAAACCTCTGCGGTCGACTTCCCGATCCCTCGGCTTGCGCCAGTTACGATAGCGACCTTGTTCTTCAGTTGGCTCATAGTTTCAATGTCTTCAGATATTCGCGGAAATCGCTACCCAGGTCATACCGCTTGAGTGCGAACTCCACCGTGGCTTTCAAGAACCCGAGCTTGTCACCGGCATCATAGCGCGTGCCTTCGAAGCGATAACCGTAGATCGGCCGGTTGTGCAACAGATGCTTCAACGCATCGGTAAGTTGGAGCTCGCCACCACTACCCGGTTCAATGGATTCGATAGAAGCAAACACGTCCGGAGTGAGCACGTAACGGCCGATGATGGCCAGATTGGACGGAGCTTCAGACGGCTTTGGCTTCTCCACCATGTTCCGGATGCGGAACAAGCGATCCTTGCCGGAGTTGTGCGATACGGGCTCGGCATCCACGGCACCATAGGCGGAGATGGCGTCGCCCGGAACTTCCATCAGCGCCACCACGGACGCGCCGTAGAATTCGTAGACGTCCAGCAACTGCCGGATGCAGGGGATCTCGGAATCGATCACGTCGTCGGAGAGCACTACCGCGAATGGCTCATTGCCCACCAGCTCTTTCGAGCGCAGGACCGCGTGGCCCAGGCCGAGCGCTTCTTTTTGCCGGACATAAGCGACATCGATCATGTCCGAAACACTGCGGACAATCGCGAGCAGGTCCTTCTTGCCCTTGGCTTCGAGCGTTTGCTCCAGCTCAAAGCTCACATCGAAATGATCCTCGATCGCGGTTTTGCCCCGGCCGGTGACGATGATGATGTTCTGGATACCGGAATGGATGGCTTCCTCCACACCGTACTGGATAAGCGGCTTGTCAACCAGCGGCAGCATCTCTTTTGGCTGGGCTTTGGTGGCGGGAAGGAATCGCGTGCCGAGTCCCGCGGCGGGGAAGACTGCCTTGCGAACTTTGGGGATCATCAGAACTATTGTGTCAGAGCTAGAGGTCGGCGAAAAGTTCCGCGGGCGTTAGTCCGTGAAAAAATCACAACAACCGGTCGCTTACGCTCGCGGTTCGGAAGGAGTGTTACCGAACCGCGACCGTGAGGGAGTCGGTGCCCGCGCCGATTTTTTCACGGGGTCTCAGCGATGCGGTACATCTTCTGACCGGATCTGGGTCTTGGTGGACATTTCAAAGATTGGCGAACAACTCGGCGGGCGTTAACTGAAACGGATAATCTGAAAGGCTGAGCGACGAGACGTGCTGGAGCCCGAGTTCCGTGTACATACTGAATCGCTTCGTCGAGGGATCGATGACCCAAATGTGAGTAACACCCCAGTCGCGATACTCCTCCAGCTTTTGCATGAGGTCGGAGTGGCGGTCATCTTTCGAGAGGATTTCCACGACAACCAACGGTGGCTTATCCGGGACCGGCTGGTCCGGCAGTTTCCCGGCAAAGACGGCAACGTCCGGTATCCGATAGAGACCCGGCGCGACTCTCATTCGCACCTCTACGCAAGGGAACAGAGGATGCGTGGCGGTTAGTTTTCCGAACTCAATTACTATCAGGCCCTGAATTATTCCATGAGTCAAATCCGGCATGCTGCGCTCCACAATCTCACCGTGGACGAACTCGGCATCATGCTCGAACGTCATGCGCAGATAGTCTTCCGCCCGGATCTGGGTCTTGGTGGCCATCTGCTGGAAGCATAGCACGGCCCAATAGCCTCCAAATTTCGCCATCTGGCGCGCAAATTGAGCATTTCGACCCGATGTACAAGACTGGGGAGCGAGTCAGGCTATAATGAAAATTAATCCTGCTCGCCGCCACGTCCGGCGACGACTTCTGGAGTCGGAATGGCTTACGTTATTGCAGAACCCTGTATCGGCACTAAAGACGCAGCGTGCATCGACGCTTGCCCCGTGGATTGCATCCATCCCAAGAAAGATGAACCCGGGTTTGCCGAGCTGAACATGATCTACATCGATCCGGTGGAATGCATTGACTGTGGCGCCTGCGTGCCGGTGTGCCCGGTATCGGCAATCTTCGCCCTGGATGACCTGCCGGAAAAGTGGTCGGAATTCGCCGCAAAGAACTCCGAGTACTTTGGACGGTAACGCCTACGGCCGGTAAACCGCCGAGCTAGTATCGGTTTCCCACACACGAATCTCCGAGATCCGCACCGGTAGTTCGTTCTTCAATCCAGCGTGCAACCGGTCATAAAAATATTTGGCGATGTTCTCCGCCGACGGGTTGATCTTGTCAAACGGCTCGAGATCGTTGATGAAGCGATGGTCCAGGTATTCAATGGCTCCGCCCATCAGACGTTTTACATCTACGAAGTCCACTAACAACCCGGCCGCATCCAGTTGCTCGCCCTCGATAGTCACCCTGACCCGGTAATTGTGGCCGTGCACGTTCTCGCATTTGCCCTTGTAGTTACGCAGCGCGTGCCCGGCCGCGAAGGTTTGTTCCACGGAAATCTCAAACATCGAAAAACTTCTCCACGTCGCTGAGCTGAGTAGTAAAGCTATAGTTCGGCAGGCTGTCGAAAAACACCTGCCCGTAGCGTTGCTTGGTTATTCGATTGTCCAACAATACGAGCGCACCCCGATCGGTCTTGCTGCGGATGAGCCGCCCGAATCCCTGTTTCAACGCCAGCGCCGCCTGGGGAATCTGATAATCGTAAAACGGATTGCCGCCGTCTTCCCGGATGCGCTGGATTCTGGCTTCCACAACAGGGTCGCTTGGAACCGCGAACGGTAACTTGTCTATGATAACGCAGCTCAGCTGATCGCCCTGCACATCCACGCCCTGCCAGAACGAAGAGGTGGCGAACAGGACGCAGTGGGGCGTGCGGCGAAACTCGTCCAGCAGCGCGCTGCGTGGACCGGTGCCCTGCAACAATGTCGGATAGTCGATTTCGAGCGACACGCGATCGTAGACCATGCGCATCTGCTGGTAGCTGGTGAACAACACGAACGCCCGGCCGCGCGTGTGTTTCAAAATCCGCGTGACCTCTTCAGCAGCGGCCTTCGGGAACGCCGGTGTGCGTGGGTCCGGCATATGTTGCGGCACGTAGAGCAGCGCCTGCTTCTGATATTCGAAGTGGCTGGGGACCACCAGCGATCGCGTGTGCCGGATGCCCAGCCGGTTTTCCGTGAATTCGAAAGTTCCGCCGACAGCCAATGTGGCGGAGGTGAGGATCACGGTGTCGAGCGCATCGAAAAGCTTCTCTTCGAGAATCTTGGATACATCAATTGGTGTGGCCTGCAAAAAGCATCCCCGGCCGCGCCGCTCAATCCAATACACGAAGCTGCGGTTGTCGCCCCGGCTCCAGAATTCCAGCTGCAGCTTAAGCTCCGTCGCCCGCCGGTGCAGCGGCAGCACGTCTTCCGGCGCGTTTTTCACCAGTTGAAGTTGCGTGGCCACCAGTTCCAAGGCCATCAGAACGTCGTCGTATTTCGCCTGATGGCGCTCAAAGAACGCTACGTGGCCCTTGAAACCGACGCGGCCCTCGGATTCGCCGAAGAGCGCGAAGAACTGCTCGGCGCGATCATCCAGAGTTTCAAGGATCCTGTCCAGCTCACCCGATCCAAATTGCTTGGCTCTGGATACGGAGGCGACATCGCGAACCAGTTCCTGAAACTGGTAGTTGCTCACGCCCGCGCCGAAGTACTTACCAACCACATCTTCGATCTCATGGGCTTCGTCAAACACCACCGCGGCGTATTCCGGGATGATGCCGCCATAATCGTCGTCTTTCACCGCGAGGTCCGCAAAGAACAGGTGATGGTTAACGATGATAATATCGCTCTCGTGCGCGCGTTGGTGCATCAGGGTGAGAAAGCAGCGCTCGAACTGTTGGCACTTTTGCCCGCTGCACAAGTCGCGCCGGGCGTCCACCTTTTGCCAGGCCGTGCTCGATTCCGGCAGTGTCTTGATCTCAGCGCGATCGCCCGTGGTGGTGGTCTTTTCCCACTCGCGGATGATCTGGAAATCGGCGATCTCTTCGAGACCGTTCAAAATCGGCTGCTTCTCGGCGTCGTAGATCTTCTGGCGGCAGGCGAAGTTGTTGCGGCCCTTCATGTAGCACACCTGCAGAGGCCGTTCGAAGTGCTTCTGTAAAAACGGAATGTCCTTGTAGAAAAGCTGCTCTTGAAGGTTTTTGGTGCCTGTGGAGATCACCACGCGCTTGCCGGAAAGAATGGCGGGCGCAAGATACGCGAGCGTCTTACCGGTGCCAGTGCCGGCATCCACCAACAAATGCTTTTTCTCGGCCAACGCCGCTTCGATGGCCTCCGCCATTTCAAGCTGGCCTGGCCGGAACTCATAATGCGGGTGCCATTTCGACAACAGACCGTGGCGGGAAAAAAATTGGCGCGCCGTGAGCACCTTGGCTGTCGAGGACATCTATTTCAATGTAGCGCACGCACTCTTCGGCGCCGTGTTCGCACCGTCGAAAACACTTGGTCTCGGATGGACGAATGCAAAGTGGGGGAACCCCCTGGTCCGCGGCCGACGCCCACGCCGGCTTGCTACTGGTATTTGTCGATGCTTGAGGCAGCGGGTCCGGGGGGACCCGCGCGGACCAGGGGGNNGTGTGAACGCGGCACGCAGAGTGCGTGCGCTACGATGAAAATAATGCTGGCGCGCCTGCCGCTCATCTTTCTGATCGCCGCACCAGCTTTCGCGCAATCCCCGTGCGACGGGACGCCCGCCTATTCGCCCTGCGAAATCGCCTTTGAATTATCCGCAACCGATCTCGCCGCGCATCACAACCCTTATGTGGACGTGCGGCTTCAGGCCGAGTTCAAATCCCCACGATTTCATACCTACGCGATGCCGGCTTACTGGGATGGCGGCCGCAAAATGATGGTGCGGTTCACGCCCACCGAAGCCGGCCAGTGGAGCTATCGGACCACCAGCAACCTCCCGGCATTCGACGCCAAGGAAGGCGCATTCAATGCCACGCCGTCCGAATCACCGGGTTACGTGAAGGCTGCAAACGTACACCACTGGGCCACCGACAATAAACAGCCGCATTTATGGATGGGCTACATTGACGATCGCTTCGCTTTCAACACGCCGCAGGAATTGGAACAGAAGCTCAGTGAAGCGGTCGAAAACAAATTCACTCACTTCCGCGGCTCTATCCTGGGAACCGCCGCCGACCGCGGATGGGTTTATGTTGGAGCGGACCAACCCAACACGAAGTACTTCGATGAACTGGACCGCCGTATGCTCGCCATCCACAAGCGCGGCCTCACCATTGACCTGATCCTGGCCTCCGATCCAGCCTACGTGACCAGCCTTTTCCCCGATTGGCAGGCGCGGGAGCGCTTCATTCGATACATCGTGGCGCGCTACGCAGCGTTCAACGTCACCTGGCAGGGTCTGGAGGAGTTCGAAGACTACCCGAACGGGCGAGCGGTGTTGAAAGAGCTTGGACTCGACCTCAAGAAGTTGGATCCATACCAGCATCCGCGCTCTTCGAACGCCAAAATAACGTCCGCGCCGCTGCTGGCCGATGGTTGGATGGACTTCATCATCGAAGCCTCCATGGACGATGTAGTGGGGTCCGTCGAACATCAGCTTTATCAGGTTCCATTCGTCGGCGTTACCGACGCCCAGCATCTTTGGAATTCCTCCATGGACGGCGAGTACCCCGAGTTTCGCGGCGAGGGTGCGGCTCTATGCCACCACTGGTTCGATTTCATGGCTGACACGCGGCACTGGGAACTGGAACCATATTTCGACATCGACGGTGGACGCGGAGTAGCGCTCGAGGAAATCGAATATGTGAACTATATCGAGCATTCCAGCGCTCCCGTGGAAGTGTCGGTGGAGAAGCATGGATACGACGTCTATTGGTTCAATCCGGCCACGGGTGATTTTCTCGAGCAGAAAAAATATAGGGGCGAGCATTTCACCGGCATGGTTCCGGACGCCAGCCATCCCTGGGTGCTGCTGGTGGCGCGAGAAGGCCGCAAGGAATCGATGCTCAAGTCCGTTAAGTTCGACTCGCGCAACGTTCCGGTACAGGAGCTCGAGACAAATACGCAGAAGGTGCCGTACGCCATCGTGGAACCCGCCGGCGACACGCTNNTCGATGATGTACCTCTGGACCGGCGAAGTGGCCGCCGACGAGCGAGGCTTTCGCGTGCTGGGCACGGGCGCGCCGGGCACTTTCGTGATTCCGCCCAGCATCGCGACAAATTACCCGGCCGTTCTCAGCATTCATCTAACCGCTTTGAATGCGAATGGCAAAGCCTACGCCGCGGACAAAGTGTACCAGCTCACCAAGTGATCCTCTCCATCGATACGACCTCCGAATTCGGGAGCATCGCGCTTACGGATCGAGACTGCTTTCTAGAGGAAGTGCTGCTGCATTCTCCCGACGGGTTCGGCCACATCCTGTTTCCGCAAATCGAGAAACTGCTGGCGAGGCACGGTGTTTCGGTGAACCAGATGGATTGCTTTGCGGGGGCTGCCGGTCCCGGTTCGTTCACAGGAGTTCGGATCGGTTTGGCCGCGGTGAAGGGTCTGGCGGAGGCGGTCTCGAAGCCTGTGGTTGCAATTTCGAACTTGCGGGTCTTAGCGTTTTTCGGGGTAGCGCCATTGCGTGCAACCGTGCTGGATGCGCGGCGCGGTGAAGTTTACGGCGCAGTGTACAACGCTGCGCTCGAAGCTGTAGTGGAAGAAGCGGTGATGAAATTTCCGGCCTGGCTCAAGACGTTGCCAGCAGATGGCTTCGAGTTTGTTTCAACCGATTTTGCGCCGTTTCGGGCTTTCGTGGACGCGGATGTTTCCGTGGTGACGGCGCCGCGTGCACTGGCGGCTGCGATCGGCCGCATAGCGTGGGCGGAATTAGAAGCCGGGCGTGCCCGGGACCCCGCCGAGATCGACGCCAATTACGTTCGCCGGTCCGACGCGGAGCTGAGTCTTGGTTGATTCAAAAGTCTCGACACGAGTGTCGAGACGGCACGCATGAGTGCGCGCGCCACGGGGCAACAGCAGCGTTACTCTTTTACTTTTAAGACAAAATAAGTAAACTCGGCGCCCGGTTCCAGCACCAGCTGGTGTGCTGTCTTCGGCGGAATGTGAACGATGTCGCCGGCGGAAAGCTTTTGCCGCGAGCCACCTTCGATGGACGGTCCGCGAATCTCGTTTGGAGCGGTGGTCTTGCCGTTCTGTATGGTCCCGCCCACGATCAACATCGCAGTACCTGAAGTGACCACGAACAGATCCGACTCGCTTTCGTGAAATTCGGCCTCACCGTTGCCCTCCCGGTGCGCCACCATCGTGTAGTGATTGCCATAGTCGGTCAGCCGTTCGCTCGCGAACTTCTGAGCGTTGACCTTGGGCGCTAGCGTCTTCGAAAAGGCCTTCAGCTCCGCGGCGCTCCAGTATTTATATCCGGCCGGCTCCGCGCCGATCAGAGGTAGCACACAAAACAGAAACATCAGTTTGGTTTTCATATATCTCAGTGGGCAAAATCATTATGGCAGAAGTCGCGTCTATCCCTTCCGGGATTCCGGCTTGGACGCGATGGGCGGACGCGAACGTCTAGAGCAAGTGAAAAGCGTGCGCCTGCAAATCATCGGACACACCTTACTGATGGAGCAATCCTATCGCCAAGCGCCGTTCATCACATCGTATAAGCGCGGCCAGGTGACGTTCGACCTGGTCAATCAGGAGTGCTCATGGAAATGAAGACCACGTGGCCCGAGTCCGACTATAACCAGTCGGACTCCGATTCCGTTGTGGTAGTTGGGCCTGACGGGGGTGTGACCCGTTCGAAGGACAGCGATTCCCCTTGCTCTCTCGCCACGCTGGACTCCGCCCGTGAAATGCTAGCGCTCGGCCCTGCGCGGCTTCTGCTCACAGCGTCGGATGCGCCTGATTTGCACTTTGATGCGCTGGAGACTTTGCGCTCCACTTCCCATGCGGTTGTCGCCTTTACCTGGCAGAAGGTTCCGGTTCGTGTGCTGCTCAATCCGTTCAACCATCTGCCCGATGCCATCGAGACCACCCAGGAATTTCACGACTTCTGGTATTTCTGGGGCGACGTCGAGCAGCGCATTTATTTCGACAATTGGAAGTTTTCACAAGGCATCGCTTTCCCCACTAACCTGGTGGAGGAGCGGAACGGCGCCGTTTGGAGTTCCACACAGGCGCTTAATGTCGAGTTCAACGTTCCGATTGACCCCAAGGCGTTTGCCCTGGACGCGAAAGTCGCTAAACAAAGCGCTGGGTCTCCCGGTTGGAACCGGCCGTTTCGCGCCCAAAAGGGCACCACGCTAGCGCCCGGCGTGGATTTGTTCCCGGGCGCTTGGAACTCCACCATAGTGAAGCAGCCGGATGGAATCGTCATTCTGGAAGCGCCGATTTCCGAGCTGTACATCAAAGGCGTGATCGAAGAAGCGAGAAAGCGCTATCCCGGAATGCCTGTCAAGGCGGTGCTGTCGACGTCAGATTCGTGGCCACACACCGGTGGCGAGCGGTTTGCTGTCGCGCAAGGCTTACCCCTGTACATTCTCGATTTGAACCGGCCTCTGCTTGACAGGATGATTAGCGCCCCGCATACCGTAGATCCCGATGCGCTCGAACAATCAAAGCATTCGAAAAGTCCAAACTGGAAAATTGTTTCGGGCAAGGAAGAGATTGGCAGCGGCGAGAATCGCATGGAGCTTTATCCGCTGCACGGTGCGTCCACCGAGCGGCAGTACATGGTCTACTTTCCGGAATCGCGCTTGCTGTATGCCAGCGACACTTTGGCATTGAGCGGCGACGGCGCCTTATACGATCCCGAATTGATGCATGAGGTAGCGCAGGCAGTGGAGCGCGCGAATCTCAAGGTGGACACGGTCTTCGCCATGCATCAAGGCCCCATGCCTTGGAGCCAGGTGATCGCTTTAATTGAGAAGTCCCAACATCTTTGATTATTTCGCGAATTTCTGCACCCGCCAATTCTTGATCTCCGCGACATAGATCGCGCCCGTGCTGTCCACGGCGATGCTGTGCGGGTAATCCAGCTTGCCCTGGACCTTGCCATAGGATGACAGCACGCCCAAAATCTGCCCGTCCAGATTGAGCTTGACGATTCGATTGTTCACCCCGTCGCACATGTAAATAGCATTCTCTCTAGCCACATAATCCAGGCCCCACGGCGCGCCCACGTCCGTCCATTTGCCCAGAAATTTTCCGTTCTGGTCAAAAATCTGCACGCGCTGGTTGTTCCGGTCGGCCACATACACGCGGCCTTGGCTATCGAGCGCGACGTCGTGGACCAGGTTGAACTCGCCGTCGCCTGTTCCTTTTTGGCCCCAGTGCGTGATATATTCGCCGTCCTTGTTGTACCGGACTACGCGCGAATTCACATAGCCGTCGGAAACAAAAAAATCGCCATTCGGCGCAAACGCGAGATTGGTGGGACGGTTGAATCCGTCCTTGGTATCGTTCGTTCCAGGGCTCCCGCCGACCTGGCCGATCATCATCAACAGATGCCCGGCGGTGGTGAATTTCAAGACGCGATGCGCGGCCACGTCGACGGTCCAGATGTTGCCGTCCCGATCCACCCGCAGCCCATGCGCGGCAGTGACCGGAACTTCCGTCCAGGCCTGGAGCAGTTTGCCGGACTTGTCAAATTCGATTACCGGATGTGCGCCGCGATTAAAAACCCAAACATTATCGTCTTTGTCGATGGATACGCCGGAGCACTCTCCGAAATTCCAGCCCTTTGGCAGTTGCGCCCAATCCAATACCACGTGATGCGGCAACGGTGGACCGGACTTAAGTTCGCCGAGCGCCGGAAGCGCGACGGCCGCTGCGAAAGCCAGTATTTCAACACGCATGCGCTTGAGGTTATTCGAAGCAATGTTTGAAAGTCAACTGCAGGGCGAGTACAATCTCTAGTTGGCATGAGGGAATTGGATATTCCGGCATGAACGTCTCCGTGAAAGGCGATTACGCGCTCCACGCCATTTTTGACCTCGCGCTCCAGCCGCCTGGCGAACCCATCAAAATCGCCGATATCGCACAGCGGCAAAAGATTCCGCAGAAGTTTCTGGAGCTGATCCTGGCGGGATTGAAGCAGGGCGGATTCGTGGAGTCACGGCGTGGGGCCGAGGGCGGCTACTTGTTATCGCGCACCCCGGACGCGATTACCGTGGGCGAGGTTATCCGTTATGTGGAGGGCGTTAAGAGCAACAAGCCGGCTCGTAAGCAAGGCGCGGGCGATCCGTTCACCGAAACCTGGCGCCGCGCCGAATCGGCAATCTCGAACGTTCTGGATAAGACCACTTTCGCGGAACTGGTTCGCAACTGGCGCGAGCGCCAAACCAAATACGTGCCCAACTGGGAGATTTGATGCAATTCCAAGACAATTCACTGAGCATCGGACGGACCCCGCTGGTGAAGCTTAACCGGGTGACGGCAGGCGCCCGCGCCACTGTACTGGCAAAAATTGAAGGCCGCAATCCCGCTTATTCAGTAAAAGACCGCATCGGCGCTGCCATGATCTGGGACGCCGAGAAGCGCGGCGTTCTGGGGCCGGGTAAAGAATTGATCGAGCCCACCAGCGGCAACACTGGTATCGCGCTCGCCTTCGTAGCTGCCGCGCGTGGCTATCCCATCACGCTGATTATGCCGGAGACGTTTTCGATTGAGCGGCGCAGGATCTTGCGCGCGTTTGGCGCAACCCTGATCCTCACCGACGGCTCGGCCGGCATGCAGGGCTCTATCTCTAAGGCTGAAGAAATGGTGGCTTCCGACCCCGGCCGCTACATTCTGCTCCAGCAGTTTCAGAATCCGGCCAATCCGGAGATCCACTTCAAGACCACCGGTCCTGAAATCTGGGAGGACACCGAAGGCGCGGTGGATGTTCTAGTGGCGGGCGTCGGCACCGGGGGCACCATCACGGGCATCTCGCGCTATGTCAAGAATGTGCAGAAGAAAAAGATCCTATCGGTTGCGGTGGAACCGGTTGCGAGCCCTGTTATTTCGCAGTCTCTGCAGCACGCGCCCTTGAAGCCCGGTCCGCACAAGATCCAAGGCATCGGCGCGGGCTTCATTCCCGGCACACTGGACCTTGGGGTGGTAGACCGAGTCGAGCTGGTGACAAACGAAGAATCCATCGAGATGGCGCGCCGTCTGGCGCGGGAGGAAGGCATTTTATCCGGGATCTCGTGTGGGGCTGCCGCTGCGGCTGCGGTTCGTATCGCTCAGGAACCTGAGATGGCCGGAAAAACGATCGTGGTGATTTTGCCGGATTCCGGCGAACGGTACTTGAGCACGGCGCTGTTCGAGGGGATCTCTGCCGACTGAAATAGAAAAGGCGGGCGCTCTTTGGGGTGATAGGGTGGAGCGCCCGCCGTCGTAACGGGGATTTGAGTAGATAACGCTGGCGAAGGTTCGGGAGTTACCCCAGTTGTAAAAACTTTGCGAAGCTTTACAGAGGGCGCGCCTCAAGAACACAGTTCTTCGGTTCTTCGGTTCTTCAGTTCCTCGGTTCGGTGGCCCGTAACGCTCTCGAAATAAGCGACTTCTTGCGGTGCCTAGAAATAGGACTGGATGGTGGAGAACTCGCTTTCGAATTCGCTCAAAACGACGGGTAAGCGTTCGCCCAGGCCCAGGGATTCGAGCGCCTGCTGTCCATCTTCCCGAGTACCTTCGAAGAGACTGAGCGAGGTTCCGGTCCCTCGTACGTACCGATCCGCAACGTTCAGGATGCGGCTCAGTCGGATTTCGTCCGGCGCCACAACGGTAGGATCGCTGTCGGGAGTTTCAGTAAATCGGACTGCCCGCTGGATCGGCTCAGGCAAATTCCAAACGGCGAGCGCTTCGGCCGACAATTCCAAGTGCGTCATGCCCAGCACCTGCAGTTCATACTCGATGATCCATTTCGGGGACTGCTGGTGAAGCAAAGAGATCTGTTTGTATTCCTCCGGCAAGCCGAGCGCGACCAGTAAGAGTCCGAGGTCATGGAACAGGCCAGCCGCGAAAGCCCCTTCGGCATAATCGACAGCCTGCCCCTGGGTCAACAAATCGGCCAGGATCGCCACTCCGACCGAATGGAGATTGAAGCGTGCCATGGACCATCCAGGCGGTGTTTTTACCTGGCTCCACATGCGCGCCACCGACATGCTGAGCGTGGCGTTGCGGAGCTTGGCGATGCCTAGCAGCGAAACCGCGTGGCGGATGGAGTTGACTGTTCCGCGCAATCCATATAGGGCTGAGTTCACCAGCCGCAGGACATTGCCGGCCAGGGCCGTGTCCTTCTCGATCAAGTCGGAGATTTTGGCGAACGAGACGTCTTCCTGTGCCAAGCTCGCAATCAACCGGTTGAGAATTGGGGAAAAGGGTGGAAGTTGGGCCAAGGCACGCAGCGCCTGGTCCTTTACGTTGACGTTGGTTGGAGCTGCGGAACCGGTCACAGTCTCTTTATCGGACGAACGGTGAGAAAGTATGAGGTACCCCCATCCTGTACCATGGGACTGGCCCATGTTTGCAGCAATTTCCGTCCGGAATCTCCACAAAGTGTATGGCACGAAAGCTGCCGTGGATGGGCTCGATCTCGAAGTCCCGCGAGGCAGCTTTTTCGGCTTTCTGGGTCCAAACGGAGCCGGCAAAACCACTACCATCCGAATGCTCATGGGCCTTGCGCCGCCCACCTCAGGCAGCATTGAGTTGCTGGGTCTGCCGATGCCGGAGCACTCCTTGGAGGTGAAGGGCAAGATCGGGCTGGTTCCGGACGAATCGCTGCTGTTCGATCACTTGACGGGCTTCGAATTCACTGAGTTCGTGGGACGGATGTACGGCTTGACCCGGCCCATGGCACGCGAACGGGCCAGGGAGCTGCTGACGCTCTTTGAATTGGATGGCGACGTGAGGAAACTGATCGGAGACTATTCCAAGGGAATGCGCAAGCGCGTAGCCATGGCTGCTGCGCTGATTCATCGGCCGGAGCTGTTTTTGCTGGACGAACCGTTCGAGGGGGTGGACGCTGTGGGCGCCAGGCTGATGAAGGAGATTCTCCTAGAACAAGTGCGGCACGGCGCCACGGTATTTCTGACATCGCATGTCCTGGAGGTGGTGGAACGCCTGTGCGACCAGGTTGCCATTATTCACCAGGGCAAGCTGGTGCTGAAGGGTACCATGGCGGAGCTTCGAAAGGGATCGGAAACTTTGGAGGACGTTTTCGTTCGCGTGGTTGGCGCCGAGCGTCCGGCAGAGAGTTTGGACTGGCTGTAAATGTGGAACCAGGCGCGGGCTATCGTTTGGGCGCAATGGCGCACGGCGCGGAATTATATTCCGCGATCAAACCATGCTGGTCTCATTTTCTCCGGCGTGCTGCTGGCCTTCTGGTACGCAGGCTTCGGATTCCTGGCGGTGCTGGCTGGGATCTTTCTGGCGAATCCGAATGAAGTTTACTTCGTGCACCGGATTTTCCCCAGCGTTCTCCTGATGTGCTTTCTCTATTGGCAGCTCATTCCTATTCTGATGGCTTCCACCGGATCCACGCTCGATATAAAAAAGCTGTTGGTCTATCCTATCCCGCACCGGCAGTTGTTTACCGTGGAAGTTCTGTTGCGGATATCCACCGGGATCGAAATGCTTCTGCTCTTGGGAGGCGCGGGAATCGGCTTGCTGCTGAATCCGAAAGTGCCTTTCTGGGCGCCCTGGACGCTGTTCTTTTTCGTGGCATTCAATCTGCTGTGTTCGGCAGGCGTACGGGACCTGTTAGTTCGTCTGCTGGCGCGCAAGCGAGTGCGCGAGATCACCACGCTCGCGTTCGTGCTGGCAGCGGCGCTGCCGCAATTAATGATGCTGGGAGGCTTCCAGAAACAGCTCCGGCGGGTGTTCGCTTCCGACGCGTCCCCTTACTGGCTCTGGACCGCGGCGGCGCGCCTGGCCCAGGGAGAATTCTCGTGGGTCAACGCCGCGGTAGTAATGAGCTGGACTGCCATGGCGTATTTCTTTGGCCGCTGGCAATTCGAGCGCGGGCTCACGTTCGACTTCGGCGAGGCAGCCGCCAAAAACGCGCCACGCGGCCGCACCGCCAGCCGCCTGGACTGGTTCTATCGGCTACCGAACGCTGTACTGCCCGATCCGCTGGCGGCCTTGATCGAAAAAGAGCTGCGGTTTCTGAGCCGCGCCCCCCGGTTTCGTTTAGTGTTTCTGATGGGATTCTCGTTTGGGATTCTGATCTGGTTTCCTATCGCGTTTGGAGATCGTGGAGCAAGGTCGCACTCGCTGGTGGGCGACAACTATCTGACGTTTGTCAGCGTTTACGCACTCCTGCTTTTGAGCGACACCTTGTTCTGGAACGTATTCGGATTCGATCGTAGCGCGGCGCAAGTGTACTTCCTGGTTCCCTTGAGAATCTCGACCGTTCTGATAGGGAAGAACCTGGCTGCCGCGTTCTTTGTCCTGCTGGAGATAAGCACGGTGGCGCTGGTCTGCGTGTTGCTGCGCCTGCCAGTTACTGGGCTCCGCATTCTGGAAGCGATTTCGGTGACGCTGGTGATCACCACGTTTCTTTTGGCAATTGGAAACCTCAGCTCGTTATACAATCCGCGCGGGGTGAACCCGGTGAAGTCGTTCCGGACTGCGGCGGGCGCGCGGATGCAGGCGATGTTGATGCTGTTGTTCCCGGTGACTCTGGCGCCGATCGCTCTTGCATATCTGGCGCGCTACGCCTTTGGATCGGAATGGGCATTTTTTGGCGTGCTGCTGTTCGGAGCCGTGCTGGGCGGCATTGCGTATTGGTTCTCCATGGAATCGGCCGTGAAAACAGCCGGACGGCGAACGGAGGAGATTATCGCCGCGCTCAGCCAGGGCGATGGGCTGATTCAAAGCTAAATGGCTTCAGACGCGAGCTGCAAATTCTGCGGGATCGCGTCGCAGAGTTTTATTGTGTTTGAAGATTCCATCTCGCTAGCGTTTCTGGATTATCGGCCTCTTTTCCCGGGTCACGTGCTGCTCATTCCTAAAGATCACTATGAAACTTTGGCCGACCTGTCCGCGGAACTGATTGGTCCGTTCTTCGGCAACGTGCAGCGGTTGGCGGGTGCGGTGGAACGAGGCATGCAGGCGGAAGGGACCTTCGTAGCCATTAACAATCGGGTAAGCCAGAGCGTTCCGCACCTGCACGTCCACATCGTGCCCCGAAAAAAAGGAGACGGCCTGCGCGGATTTTTCTGGCCGCGCCAGAAGTATCGGGACGAGGAACAGATGCGTAGCGTCCAAGCCGCGATCGTGGACTCGCTATCCCCGTAGCTGATTCTCGCCGATGGCTTCGAGTACTTGTTTGACGATCCTTGGGTGCAACGTCGCACTCCGCCGCGGTCAAACGCGGAACTTTAGGCATGAACTTCGACGAAAGTAGTGAGGATCTCCCGGCTTAAGGCAGCCAAGCGCTCTTCGTCGGTCAGGGTTTCCAGGAAGAGTTCGATCGCTTCACGGATATTCGCAAGGGTTTCCTCGACTGTACTGCCTTGCGATTGGCACCCTTTCAACTCCGGACACCAAGCGTAATATCCGTGCTCGTCCTGTTCGATCACGACACTGACCTTACCAGTCATCAACAACTATTCTAACGCCAGGTACGCCCGGGCCGAGGCAGCACTCACACCGGCGGACCCGGGAACGGCCCACGCGCCTCCTCCATCCGAATCGCGAGATCCAATAGCAATTCTTCCTCATATGGCCGGCCCACTAGTTGAACCCCCACGGGCAGGCCGCGCTCATCCCTGTCGAAGGGGATCACCAACGCCGGCAGCCCCAACAAGTTGATCGGCGTAGCAGGCATCATCGCTTCAAATAATCCGATGGTCTTGGATGGCGTTTCAAAACGGCGCTGGCGATGGGGGAACGCAGCGATTCCGCACGGCGGCATCAGGATCACGGGAAATTGTTCCATCTCGCGCAATAGCGTCGCGCGCATTTTGTCGCGCACTGCCAGATTCTGCAGGATCTTCTTCGCCGTCGGCTCCGGCTCCGCCAGCGCCTGCTGCATGAATTCAGTGCCGGTCCAATGCGCTTGATCCTCGCGTCCGCGAATGATCTCGGCCGTCATGCGGGCGGGAAGTTCACCAAAGAAAAACCACCACAGGTTGGGCGCGGCTTCGAGGCCCACGGGTTGAAACGGTTCCACCCGGAATCGAAGATCGGCCAGGCAGCGGGCGGCTTTTTCAAGCGCGCGCGCTACGCCTGCTTCCACGGGCACACGATAGAACTGAGGCATCAGGCCGATCCGCACGCTCCCGAGATCGGGCTCGCGGATCGGAACTGGTGCGGCGAATGGATCCGCGGAATCATAACCGGCCAGCACGCGGAACAGGAGCCGCAAATCCTCGGCATTGCGCGCCATGGGTCCTGCCACTCCGATCAATCCAGTGGGGTGGTTCATTTCAGGCACATGGCCGGCGGCGGAAATTCTTCCAGGCGTTGGCTTGAGTCCGGCGATGCCCGTGAAATGGGCGGGAACGCGAATGGATCCGCCGCCATCGCTGCCAATGCCACCCGCCGAAAAGAACGAGGCAATTGCCGCCGACTCGCCGCCGCTCGATCCGCCCGAAGTGCGCTCCAGATCCCAAGGATTGTTGGTGCGGCCGGCGACATAATTGTCGGATTCGTAGTTGGAGAGAAACTCGGGACAGTTGGTCTTGCCAATCGGAATCGCCCCGGCCTGCTTGAGACGCGCCACGGCAGTTGCATCGTGCGCGGGACGAGAATCGGCGTGGAAGCGGCTGCCGCAAGTGGTGGGAAGCCCAGCCATGTTGAAGCTGTCCTTGATACTGACGGGGATGCCGTGTAGCGCCGGCAAGACAGGACCAGCGGTTGAAAGAGATTGCTCGGCTGCCTTGGCCGCCTCGCGCGCCGGCTCCTCCAAAGATGCGAATGAATGCGTTCACAGCGGGATTCTTTTTCTCAATCTGCTTGAGATGGGCATCCATCAGTTCGACGGGCGAAAGTTTGCGCGCGCGGATCAACTCGGTCATTCGGCTCAGCGTGAGGCGATGGGGCATCAATTTATTCTAGGAGGGTCTCGAGTTGGTTTAGCCACGCACGGAAATGAGGACATTCCTCCTGGATTCGCGGGAGCCCAATCTCCTGGGCGGCCCGCACTCCGAGGAGAGGCTTCTGATAACGGGGTTCTAGAGCCTCTATCCGTTTGGAAGGCGCCGTGTCGGGCGAATCATCGATCTCTTCTGGAGTTCGAAACTGTTCGCGAGTGTCCTGGAACTTGCGTTCGAGATCCAAGCGACCGATAGCGCGGCTGAACGCAATGCAGTCGCTGAAAAGAAGACCTTCGAATTCGTGCATGACGACGAAAGGCACAAAGCGCTGGGAATTGAAGCCGGTGCCCATCTCCGTAGCCAAATCATCGAGCATTGCGCTTTCCACACATCGAGCTTTTTCTTCGGTGCTTCCTCGGCTGGTGGACTGAGCTCTACCCGGCCACTTGCCCGGCAACGCGTAGTAATCGACCATTGTGGTCGTGAAACAAGCACGGTCCTCCTGCAAGTGATTCGAGATGTCCTTTTTGGCCGACGTCCAGGGAATGATGCCGCCACGCCGCTCACGGAGGCGCGCGTTACCCACGATTCGAGCTTCGACGGAATGGTAGCCTCTCGACACCAGATGGTCTCGAAGAACTTCATTTACGAAGTCTTCTTCTGTTTGGCCTTCCACATGGATCAACAATCGGGCCATGATTGTTCAGGCAGGTGTAGGTCGACCGCCGAGCTCATTCTTTTCCCAGAGCTGCCCAAGACTGTAATCCTCGAGCCACTTTTTCAATCGCTCAGGTTCTAGACGCGTAAGCTTGGTGCCGCCATCCACGAGGTCGGCAACCAGGACGTCTTCCGGATCAAAATGGTCCAACAGAGTGGATGACTGCGTGGCGACGATCACTTGGGTGGTAACCGATGCCTGACGAATTAGCGACGCGAGTAGCCCGAGGGCATAGGGGTGCAGACCGAGTTCAGGCTCGTCGACGAGGATCAACGACGGACGATATTGTTCGGGCTGAAGAAAAAGAGTCGCCAACGCGATAAAGCGAAGTGTGCCGTCCGAGAGTGAAGAAGCGTCGAAGTATTGGTCCGACTCTTTGTGGCGCCACTCCAGCTTGATGGTATCCGGATTGCGCAGGAGTGGGTCCAGCCGGAAGTCGTCAAAAAAAGGAGCAGCCAACTGAACCGTGCGCACGATCATGCTGTAATCGGACAGATGCTTCTCGCGGAGGAGATAGAGGAACGCTGGAAGGTTCGACCCGTCCGGACGCAAGACGCGATTGTCATCGACCCTCGCGGTCTTGCTTGCGTCGTTGAAATGGTAGATGCGCCATTTTAGGAGACGATCCGGCAGCCACTCGCTAGTTTCATCGTCGTCGTCCGTCTTCGCGGCGCTGTCGAGCACCGGAGATCTCGCCGCCTCTTCGTATTCGTACAGTGAATCGTCCGCCGTCGGACGGAGCTTCACCTTCCAGTGCCCCTTCGCAAACGAGAGGTCGACGGATATCTCATGCGTAGCTTTCGAGCCGAAGTGAAGAACCTTGTCCGCTCCGCCGGCCGTTACAACGTAGACCCTCAATCGTCCTGCTCGGATCTCGTGAAGAAAATCAAAAACACCAATGAAGTTCGATTTTCCCGACCCGTTCGCCCCGATCACTATATTGATCGGTCTCAGCGCCAGCTTTTCAATCGACGCAATGCTCTTGAACCCCTCAATAGTGATGTAGTCGAGCGCGTTCGAGGGCATAAGATCAACTATCATAGCAATGCCTCCAAAAGGTGGCCGCGCCCGCGACGCGGGTACAATGGCTGTCGTGGCCACTTTCACATTCGATCAAGCCCGGCGGTGCGTGCTTGAGCGGGTGGGGGCGGCTCGCCCCGCGCCGTCCACCGAAGAGGTGAGCTTGCTGGAATCGGCCGGACGAGTGCTGGCCGAGCCCGTGGCCGCCGATCGCGATTATCCAGCCGTGGCGCGTTCAGTGCGCGATGGATTTGCGGTGCGCGGTGCCGACCTGCCGGGTGAGTTGCGCTTGATCGGCGAGGTGCGGGCGGGAGAGTCGTTCACCGGGGAGGTGCGGACGGGTGAGGCGGTGGAGATTATGACGGGCGCGCCGCTGCCGCGTGGAGCGGATGCGGTTGTGATGGTGGAGCACGTGACGGTGTCGGGCGATCGGGTGGACGTGCCGCGTACGCTCCGCGCCGGCGAGAACGTCAGTCCTCAAAGCTGTGAGGCGCGGCGCGGGGAGACGCTGCTCGAACCGGGGCGAAGGCTGGGTTTTGCCGACATCGCGCTGCTTGCCACTGTGGGCCGGTCTCGCGTGACGGTCTTCCGGAAGCCGCAGATCGCGATTCTCGCCACTGGGGATGAGATCGTGGATGTGAGCGAGACGCCGCTTGACCACCAGGTCCGTAATTCGAACGCGCAGTCGCTTGCGGTGCAGGTGGCGAGCGCAGGCGGATGCCCGCGTATCTTGCCGGTGGCGCGTGATGTCTACGATGCCACGCGCGAGTTGGTGGAGCAAGGCTTGCGATTCGACCTACTGCTGCTCTCTGGCGGCGTTTCGGCCGGCAAATACGATATCGTCGAGCGTGTTTTAGCGGATGTGGGCGCGGAGTTTTTCTTCAATCGCGTGTTGATCCAGCCTGGGCAGCCGCTGGTATTCGGCAGGGCTCGAGACAAGTTTTTCTTTGGACTGCCGGGAAATCCGGCGTCCACCATGGTGACGTTCGAGGTCTTCGCCCGCGCCGCAGTGCAAATGTTGGGCGGCGAACAAGAGCCGATGTTGCCGCTGCTTTGGAGCAAGCTCACGCAGGATTTCCGGCAAAAGCCAGGCCTCATGCGGTTTCTGCCGGTGCGCGTTAGTTCGGACGGATCGGAAGTGACGCCGGTGCGTTGGCAGGGATCGGGAGATGTGACGGCCCAGGCTCGTGCGAATGCGTTCCTGGTGACGGAGCCTGAACGGGAGAGTTGGGCGGCGGGCGAGTTGATTCGAGTGTTGATGAAATGAAGAAAAAACTTAGTCACTACGATCAATCCGGCGCGGCGCGCATGGTGGATGTCTCCGAAAAGGCGCCTAGCAAACGGACGGCGCGGGCGCACGCCTTCGTAAGCATCCGGCCCGAGGTTCTCGCCAAGCTGCCGGAGAATCCCAAGGGGAATCCGCTCGAAATCGCACGCGTGGCCGGCATCTCGGCCGCCAAGAAGACCGCGGAACTGATTCCCTTGTGCCATCCTTTGATGCTTTCGCACGTGGATGTGGAAGTGAACATCGAATCCAACGGCGTCCGCATTGTTTCGAGCGTATCCACCACCGCACCCACCGGCGTCGAAATGGAAGCGCTGACAGCGGCTTCGGTGGCGGCGTTGACGGTTTACGACATGACCAAGGCTCTGGACAAATCCATCGAGATTCAAGATCTGTACCTGCTCGAAAAAACGGGTGGGAAGAGCGGGGATTTTAAACGAGCATGATTCGGGCCGCGATTGTTACGGTGAGCGATTCGGTGGCGGCCGGAACGCGCGAGGATCGTTCCGGGGCAATGCTGCGGGAGCGCGCGGAGGCGCTCGGCTGGCGCGTTGCCGCTCAGGAAATTGTACCGGATGAAATTGATCGGATCTCGGGCGTTCTGACCCGGCTGGCGGACTCGGGACAAGTTTCGCTCATTCTCACCACCGGCGGGACAGGTATCGCCCTTCGCGATGTTACGCCGGAGTCTGCCCGGACGGTCATCGAACGCGAGATTCCGGGGCTGGGCGAGATGATGCGCGCTGAAGGCCGCAAGCTTACGCCGTTTGCTGCTCTATCCCGGAGCATGGCCGGCGTGCGGGGTAGGGTCCTGATCGTGAACCTGCCGGGATCGCCGAAGGGGGCGGTGGAATCGCTGGATGCAATTGTGCAACTTATCCCCCATATCATCGATCTAATAGAAGGAAGGACTGGGCACGGCAATGTGTCACACTAGAACTATGCGCAACACCTTGATGCTGCTGTTGCTGTGCGCGGCCGGCTTCGGCCAACAACCGGGAACGCTTGATCCCGCGAAAGATCCCGCGAAATTGGAGAAGGCGGATGCGGATAAGGATAAGGCAGAAAAGGACCTGGTCATCCAGCACTTCGTCAACGTCGTGATAGCGCCCACCACCGTTCTGGACAAGCACGGCGACTACGTCAACGGCCTTCAGCCTCAAGACTTCCAGCTATACGACAACAACAAACTGCAACACATTACAGCCGACGTGCACGACCAGCCCCTCTCGCTGGTGATTGCGGTTCAAAAGAGTTCCAACCTGAACGATATCCTCCCAAAGATTCAGAGAATCGGCTCCCTGTTGAAAGACCTGATCGCCGGCGAGGACGGTGAGACCGCGATCATAGCCTTCGATCATAACGTTGTCCACGCACAGGAGTTCACCAACGACACCGGGCAGATCACAGAGACGATGAAGAAGCTAAAGCCCGGCAGTTCGCAACACGCCGTGGACGACGCAACGATGGAAGGGATCAACATGTTAAAGAAGCGGGATCTACAGCGCCGGCGCGTCCTGCTTCTGATTGCCGAAAGACGAGACAAGGGAAGCGGAATTCGCGTGCGCGAGGTTTTGGAGGCAGCCGAGTTCGCCAACGTCGTCATCTATTCGCTCGACATTTCGAGCGTGATAGCGGGACTCACCGGGACGCCGATGCCTCCGCGCCCTCCCTCCATTCCAGCCGAAGCGCAGCATTCGCCCGCGAATGGCGATATGACTCCCAATATCATTGATCAGAACTATTACACCGGCAATTACATCCCGATGTTTGTCGACATCTTCAAATCGGTGAAGAGTGTTTTTGTGGAGGATGCAGTAGTTGTGTTCACCCGCTTCACCGGCGGCAAGGAATATTCGTTCATCAGCGAAAAGAGCCTGGAACGAGCGGTCGAAGGAATCAGCCAGGAAATTCATAGCCAGTACCTGCTGAGTTACACGCCGAATAATCAGGCTGACGGCGGCTTCCACGATATCAAAGTGACGGTGAATCGCCCGCAACTCGAAATCAGAACCCGCCCGGGCTATTGGGTGGCGTCGCGGCCGGAGCAGTAAAAGGCCGTTTCTCGTTTCTCGTTTCTGGTTTCTCGTTCCTGGTCAAGTGCCAATGTGGGTTCCTAACGAGAAACGAGAAACGGAGTTACCGAAAACTTATCGCCGCGAAGCTGACCACGCTTTGTTCGTCGATGTTCCACTGCTGATAGCGCCGCAGGGTCCCGCGAGCTTGCGGGACTGTTTTGAGGAACGTGTAAATCGGCGACGATCCGCACCATTTCAAATCGTCGTGATTCTCCTGCACCAGGCTCCAGAATCCTTGTGGATCGGCCTCATTCATGCGTTCTATCCGAATGCGATCGCGCTCGGCGACGGCCTGCATTTCTCCGGCGTCGGCGCGGGCGGTCAATTGGTCGCCGTAGCGGCGTCCCATGTGGGCCATGTCGATTCCGAGCACCCAGAATAAGCGATTCCCTTCGCGAGCCGCGAGGTTCCCCAACGCGCCGAAGAATCGTTCGACGTCTGGGTTGTCTTCAGGTTTTCCGCCATGCAGAATGCTGCGCGCAAACGAGCCGCAGAGGATGGGCAGCACGCGAATGTTCGGGCCATACAGATATTTGAGAAAGAGCGCCTGGAATTCGATGGAGTGCTCCACGGCGTGACAATAATCTTCCATTCGCACTGCGCCGGGCGCGGCGGAAGCGAGTTCATCCACCAGTGCGACATCGGTAACAGCGTCACCGAACGGCGTCACGTAGGGTTTTCGCGTGAGCCCGAATTTGTCAGGCTCGCCATAATGCGACGTGCCGAGAATGACAAACGTGCGGTCCTGGTAGGACGGCAGCAGCGTCGAATAAGCGTCGCGATAGGATTCCCATCCACCGAAAGGACTGACGTGCGGCGCGGCGATGCCGATCTGTGAATCCCCGTCGGCCGCGGCCGCAGCGCCTTGCATGAACCCGGAAATGGTTTTGCGGGCTTCTTCTTCATCCTCGGGGTACGCCGACCCGGCGTGCGATGCCTCTCGTTTTGGCGCGACCGCGAACTCGCTCACGCGGGCGGCGCGGAGCTGCTCGAACTTTTCGTCTTCCAGGAATCCGGCTTCGCTCAGCGTATCGAAAAGATTCTTCTCGATCTCTCCCACCTGGATCTGGCCGGTGATCCGCACCAGCGTTGCGCGGAGGTCGAGCGCGGTCTGCTGGCCGTCGAAGCAGGCCAGGCACGACACCAGCTGGGGCGGGATCAACAGCATGGAGTCCGAGAATCGATACGGATCGCGCACCAGCAACCCCGGATGCTCGGGATCGGAGGACGGCACGAAATCGAGGCTCAATCGTAGACGCGGGAGTGGCTGAGACACTACAATAAATATCGCATGGCCATACTGATTACCGGAGCCAACGGCGGATTGGGTAGCGCTGTGGTGGAAGCGTTTCTCGGGACCGGAGCGACGGTGTATGGCGCGGATCTAGCGTGGAAACACCAGCCGCACTCGAATCCGCGGTTCCATCCCATTGAGGCGAATTTGCTGGAGGCCGCTGAATGCGATCGCGTGGCGAAGCTGGCAGCCCCCGTAGATGCGCTGCTGCACCTGTTGGGCGGATTCGGAGGCGGGCAACCCGTAGCGGAAACTCCGGATGAGACTTGGGACAAGATGTTGGGTTTGAACTTGCGTTCGGCCTACACGATATTTCGCGCCGTGTTGCCGGGGATGCTGAAAGCCGGAAAGGGACGGATCGTCGCAGTGGGTGCGCGCGCGGCCATTGAGCCAATCGCGAATTTCGCGGCGTACAGCGTCTCGAAGGCGGCCTTGGTTGCTCTGGTGAAGACGGTCGCTTTGGAAGTGAAGGACTCCGGCATCACCGCGAACGTTGTCCTGCCCAGCGTGATCGACACTCCGGCGAATCGAGCGGCCATGCCTGCGGCCGATGCGTCTAAGTGGGTGACTCCCGAAGCGATCGCCGGCCTGCTGGTTTGGCTGGCATCAGACGCAGCGCGCGATGTCAACGGCTCAGCCGTCCCAATCTACGGCCGGGCGTAAAAAATCGCCGTTACGCCGTGGCGCGGATATCGAACTGCTCTTCCTCGGTGGACCCTTTGAGCGCGGTCGTGGACGCCATACCCTGCCCCACCAGTTGTGTCACCTGATCGAAATATCCAGTGCCCACAAAGCGCTGATGGCGGACGCCCTCGTAACCCAGGCTGGTCTCGGCGAATTCACGCTCCTGCAGCGCGGAGTAAGCGGTCATGCCGGTCTGCGAATAACCGCGCGCCAGCTCGAACATACTGAGGTTCAGCGAATGGAACCCAGCCAACGTCACGAACTGGAACTTGTAACCCATGGCCCCCAGCTCGCGTTGGAACCGAGCGATGGTTGCATCGTCCAGCTTGCGCTTCCAGTGGAACGAAGGCGAACAGTTGTAGGCCAGCAGTTTGCCGGGGAATTGTTCGTGAATGCCCTCTGCGAAGCGTCGTGCTTCCTCCAGATTCGGTTCTGACGTTTCGCACCACAATACATCGGCATAAGGTGCGTAGGCGAGGCCGCGAGCGATGGCGGCTTCGATGCCGCCCGTGAATCCGAGGAATCCGTCCGCCGTGTTTTCGCCGGTGAGAAACGGCTCATCCTGCGCATCGATTCCGCTGGTGAGCAACCGTGCGCTGTTGGCATCCGTGCGAGCGATCAGCACGGTGGGAACCCCCATCACGTCGGCGGCCAGGCGCGCGGCAAATAATTTCTGAACGAACATCTGCGTGGGGATCACCACTTTGCCGCCCATATGCCCGCACTTCTTGGCGGAAGCCAGTTGATCCTCGAAGTGGACCGCAGCCGCGCCCGCCTCAATCATGTCCTTCATCAGCTCAAACGCATTCAGTGGACCACCGAAGCCCGCCTCGGCATCGGCTACAATAGGAGCAAACCAATAGGTGCCGTTATGACCTTCGCTGCGATGAATCTGATCCGCGCGAAGAAATGCGTTGTTAATGGCGCGCACAACTTGTGGGACACTGTTAGCGGGATAGAGACTCTGATCGGGGTACATCTCGCCGGCTGAATTGGCATCGGCGGCTACCTGCCAGCCGCTGAGGTAAATGGCCTTGAGTCCAGCTTGCACCTGCTGGATAGCTTGGTTGCCGGTGAGAGCGCCGAGCGCCGGTACAAAAGGCTCTTCAAGAAGCAGTTTCCAGAGGCGTTTGGCTCCCATGGCCGCGATGGTGTGCTCCACGTGGATGGTGCCGCGCAGGCGGTCGACATCCTGGGCGGTGTAAGGTCGCCGGATGCCAGACCAGCGTGGATCTAGGGCCCAGTTGTTTTCCAATTCGGTCGTGCGAAGCGCGTGTGTCATGCACTCTAGTAGACGCGAAAATAAGCGATTAGGCAATCTGGCTGGTCCGGATCGGACCAATTGGCCGATACGGCCTAATTCGGGCATTATGGTCCAAATCGGACTAGCGGCCCGATTGGATCCAGCTCGCTATCTCCAATATCAAAGACTGCTGTAAGATCGGAGCGATGATGGCAACAGTTCAAGAGAAGTCGATTGAGATCACTGCGCCCATAAACGGCCCGTACTCGGAGATTCTGACTCCACAGGCGATCGAGTTTATCGGCGCACTGGCGCGCAATTTCGAGAAGCGCCGGACAGAACTGCTCCGCGCGAGAGTGGAGCGGCAGAAGACATTTGATCAAGGCGCGCTGCCCGATTTTTTGACGGAAACGGCATCTATTCGCGAAGCCGAATGGACCGTGGCTCCAATCCCCAAGGACATGCTGGATCGCAGAACGGAGATCACTGGTCCAGTGGATCGCAAGATGGTGATCA
>PMUN01000264.1 GCA_003166875.1 Bryobacterales bacterium
CAGTCCCCAGCCCCCAGCCCCCGATCCCCAGCCCCCAATCCCCAGCCCCGGCCGTCGCGGCGCTTGCGACGCTCAGCATCCACGGCCAGCGCCTCTCCCGCCAGTTCCAAAAGACCCTCGTCCAACTCCGCGACCTCCAGGCCGAGCGCCTCGAGCGCCAGCGGCGCGACCTTCGCGACGCTGCCTCCGTCCTCGAATTCCATAAGCACAAAGGACTTCCTTACGACCCCGCCGAGGATGGCTTCGTTTTTTCAAAAACCGAAATTGAAGCGTTCGCCCAACGCACCATGCGCCTGAACCAGGCCTGGAAGGTCGAAAATTTCACCCTCCTCGGATTCCGAACCCCGCGCAACGCGCGAATCCTCAAGAGCGTCGATGCCATATGCTGAAAACCAGCAACCAGAAACCAGAAACCAGAAACAACTGACTCACTACCCCCTAACCTGATCCATGGCATCATAGAACAAGCAACTTATCCTTTTCGAAGCGGGTTACATCTACACATGGCAGTAAGGCATTTTCTTAGCAGGCTTTCGCTCACGATTTTGTGCGGGACGGGGGCCTGGGCCCAACAGTATACGATCTCCACGATAGCGGGCACTGGAACCTCGGGCTTTACCGGCGACGGTGGATCCGCCACCACCGCGGAGCTGGCCACGCCGGTCCGGATAATCTTGGATTCCTCTGGCAAGATCTACATCGCCGACGGTGTGAATGACCGCATCCGAGTGATCTCCAGTGGGACCATTAACACCATCGCCGGCGATGGCACCTACGGTTACACGGGCGACAACGCCGCCGCCACTAAAGCCGAATTGAATGACCCCACGGGTATGGCGTTCGATTCCTCCGGCAATCTCTATATCGCGGATGCCACCAACAATGTGATTCGGATGGTGACACCGGGTGGAACCATCTCCACCTTCGCAGGCAACAACATTGCCGGCTTCATCGGGGACGGCGGCCTTGCGGTGGATGCTGAAATAAGCAACCCGACGGCTGTCGCGGTAGATTCATTCGGCAACGTCTTTATTTGCGACGCCGGCAATAACGTGATTCGAAAGGTTTCAAGCGCTAATATCTTCACGGTGCTCGGAGGCGCCGCCACCGAGTTGCAGCTCAATCAACCAGACGGTATCGCCTTCGATTCGAAGGGCGTGATGTACGTCGCCGATACCGGAAATCGCCGCATCGTCAGGCTTGTGAACGGAGGAGGGCCTACGGTTTTCGCCGGCAACGGCACGCTGGGTAGTTCAGGTGATGGCGGCCCCGCAGTGGACGCTGCCCTGGGCGATCCGATGGGTGTTGCAGTGGATGCCGCCGGGAACGTTTACATTGCCGACACTTTCAACAGCAAAATCCGCAAGGTGACGCCGGACGGTATCATCAACACCATCGCCGGCGATGGCATCGAGGCTTATTTCGGCGACGGCGGTGTGGCTACCAAAGCCGCATTGTATTTTCCCCATGATGTCACGGTGGATAGCTCGGGTAACGTTTACATCGCAGATTCGTTCAACAACCGGATTCGCGAGCTGCAACCCGCGGCTCCGGCTATCTTCACCAGTGGTGTCGTCAATGCTGCCAGGTATAGGGCGGAGATCTCCCCTGGCGAGTTGGCCAGCATCTTCGGAACGAGCTTTGCGGACCAGAACGCAGGTGCAGGTTTGCCGGTAACAAACACGCTCGGTGGCGTCTCCGTCACCGTCAACGGGAAAGCGGCTCCCATCCTGTTCGTAACCCCTTATCAGATCAACTTCCAAGTTCCATGGGAGACATCCGGGAGCACGGCTAGCATCATAGTGACCGTGAATGGCCGTACCAGCCCCGCAGTCAGTGTGCCACTTCTGACGGCCGCACCGGGTTTGTTTGTTTCCTCCACCGGCCAAGCTTCAGTTCAGAACGCCGATTCGTCGACCAATTCTTCGACCAATCCAGCCAAAGTGGGAACCACCATCACTGCGTACTTTACCGGTTCCGGGCCAGTGAGTCCGGCTGTGGCAGATGGAGCCGCGTCCCCGGGGAAGCCTCCTGCTGCTGCGACGTCTGTGGCCACCGCTACTATCGGAGGTTTATCCGCGCAAGTGGCGTTCGCTGGCCTGACCCCTGGGTTCGTTGGACTGTCGCAGATGGACATTGTGGTGCCGTCCGCGCTTAAGACAGGAACCTATCAGTTGGTCCTGACGGTTGCCGGCGAGTCCAGCAATCCGGGGTCAATCAGCGTCACGCAGTGAACCCGCGTTTTCCAAAAACTGCTGAGTCTGCAGGAGATCCACCGCGCCACCCATCCAGCCAAAGCTAGAGCGCGACAAACGCGAGCTTGAGGAAGGACTGGAAGCCGAGGAGGCCGAAGACGTATGATCGAAGATATGGCCGTGCTGCACATGACCGAAGCAGAGTTGGCGCGCGATTTGCACGCCGCGCTAGAGAAAGTGCGGCAGGGCGCCGAAATCATCGTCGAGGAAGGTTACCGCACGGTCGCCGTCATCAAGCCGGTGCAAGGACCGGGTCGCCCGCTAGATGAATGCATCGCCCTAGCGAAAGCGCACGGTTCCGGAGCTACGCTCGATGAGGACTTCGCCCAGGACCTGGAAGAAATCATCGCCCAGCGCCGGCCGCTCGACACGTCCGCATGGGACTGATCCTGGATTCCAGCGCCATCATCGCCGGAGAGCGAAAAGGACAATCCGCCGCCGATGTGCTGAGCGGCATTCGCGCCGTGGCCGGACCGGAGCTGGCCGCGCTGTCGGTGATCAGCGTTATCGAACTGGAGCATGGCATCTGGCGAGCCAAGACCGCGGCACAAGCCTCCGCCCGGCAGAAGTTCATGGATGATCTGTTCCAGGCTGTTCCGGTGTATCCTCTGACGTTCGATATCGCGCGGCTGGCGGCTCGGGTCGGAGGAGAGGCCCAGCGCAAGGGCGTCGCGATTCCGTTCCAGGATCTGGTGATCGGAGTCACGGCGCTGCAGTTTAATTACGCAGTTGCGACCTTGAACGTCAGGCACTTCCAGATGATCCCAGGCCTGGTTGTAAAATCGCTGTAGTAAAAACAAGGCGCGCACCGTCCGCTGTGTCGCGCTGCTCCTTCGCGGGCCGCCTCCCTCCGCAAAACGCGCGGCAAGGTAAGCCAGCCAAGCAGCCCCCTTTTCTCCAGTCACAGCTTGGGCGGCGGTCCTCGCTGTCAAGGGTTCGCTCGCGCCGGAAATGCCGTCCTTGACCGCTCCGGGCCGCAGCAGGCAGACTATCCGCTACGAGAAAAGGTGGCTGCTAATCGGGCTCTGCTTGAGGCCTCCGGCACCATTCAGAGGCGTTGAAAGCTTGACCTGCCGCGTTACACTCAGGGGAAGGACCAACCAGTGCCAGCGGCTCGGGAAGCTAAAGAGAAAATGCAGGTGCCTGTTTTTTCTGTAGCCGCCTCAGGTACCGCCACCACAAAAAGTACAGGAACGAACCCAATCCCGCAACCGGACGCCTGGCCGGGTCAACACGTTTTTTTCAAAACGAACCCAATCTCGGGGCTAGCCCCAAACTCGCGACTGGGCCATCAGCTCCCAACTCCGATTCTCGACCAGGGCATTGGCCCCGCTATCTCCAACACCGCGACCAGCTTCGACCATCCGTTGTACGATTTTCACGTCCGACCCCGTTGTACCGGCAAAGAACGCGACGCCGAATCGGGGCTGGATTACTTCGGGGCCAGGTACTTCTCGGGGGCGGAGGGGAGATTCACCAGCCCGGACCCCATCACCGTAACGCCAGGGCGCATGGTTGATCCTCAGCAGTTGAGTCTGTACGCCTACGCGAGGAACAACCCTCTCAAATACGTCGACCCGACCGGCATGATCATCGACACGAGCCAGTTGAGCGACGAAGACAAGAAGAAATGGGAGCAGATCGAAGCCCTTGCAAACCAGCAAGACGAGAACGGGAACTATGTAAACCAGAAGCTTCACGAGGCCTATGATCGCCTCGACAGTGATTCTCGCACCTTTGTCATCGTGGATCAGAATCTCGGGGATCGAACGGCCGGCCAATTCACGATTACGGACTTCAATGGTCCCAACGACTTCAGCAAGGCAACGGTTGCGCTCAATTTCAAGCTGATCAAAGGCCTCGGCTCGCCCTCAACTGGGGACTTTGACTCGACGTTCAAGAGATTCGAAGGATTGTTTGGCAAGAATGGGTTCATTCTCCGGCTCGCAGAAACATTTGGGCACGAGGCGAACCACGGCATCTTTGCGCTCAACGACCTGCAACAAGGAACGCACATCCAGCATCTGGTGAACGATCGAGATGCAGCTATGCAAGCTCTTCCCAAGGGGAAGGGGCGCTATCCACTTCCTCCGGACGTTCTGCAGAAGATGCAGGCTGCAGACCAAGCTCTCATCCCCACCGAGCGGTTCGCACAGCAGGCAGAAAAGATCATTAACGGCGAACTCAAGGCGAACCAGGTGAAGAAATGAGGAGTTGCGGAATGATCATATCGGGAATCGTTCAGGCCACAATTCTAGCCTCGGGCGTACTCCTCGCGACCGGCGCGCAGACCCAAAGCTGCAAGGATATGGTTTACGAGAATCGAAACCAAATCGATTACGGGCGGCCCGTTCAGGTGACTGCGCTCTTTGGCGCCGCGCAGGATATGGAAAAGGTCCGCGTTCCCAAAGCCTGTGTTGGAATATTCACAGAACCCGAACATCGACTTGTTGCCGCGGAGACCACTGAGAACGGTGAATTTGAGATACGGGGTGTTCCCAACGGCGACTACCGTATTGTGGTCAAGTACAACGGTTTCTGCCCCGCGAATGCCCTCGTTCGCCTACGGCAACGCTCAGGGCGCGGCAAGCCTCTTATTGTCCATATGAGGCCCGCTGGCATTGATACCTGCAGCTACGTTGACAAGAAATAGCGGTATGACGTGAATGTTGACGGTGACGACCGGCAAAGAGCGGGTCCACGAAGACCCGCGGACCAGCGGGTCTGCCCACGGCTGCATCTGGATCCACAGCCAGCGATTCAATCCGTGCGAGCCTGCTGCGTTTCCGCGTGCTTTACGTATTTGTCGAACCACGTGAACTTCTCCCAAAGCAAATGCTCGATGGTCTCCTTGGCGCGATAGCCGTGCGCCTCATTCGGAAGGAATACCAACCGCACTGTACCGCCGTTGCCGCGAATCGCTTCATACATGCGCTCGGTCTGGATAGGGAACGTTCCGGAGTTGTCATCAGCCTCGCCATGGACCAGCAGAATGGGAGCCTTGATTTTGTCAGCAAACATAAATGGCGACATACGCAGATAAGTATCCTGCGCTTCCCAGAAAGAACGCCGCTCGCTTTGGAATNNGCCAGCAGATTCGCGGTCATGAACGCGCCGTAGCTGTGACCGCCCACGCCCACGCGGTTCGGATCGATCACACCCATTTCGGCGGCCTTGTCGATGGCTGCCTTGGAATCCGCCACGATCTGCTCCACATAGGTGTTGTTCACAACGTCGACGGTCCCCACTACGGGCATGGCTACATTTTCGAGTACGGCATAGCCATCCAATAGGAAGAACAGCTCTGAATATCCACTCATCATGGTGAACCGTTTTGAGGACCCGCTGACCTGTCCGGCGGTATCGGCGTCATTGAATTCTCGCGGATAGGCCCACACCACGGCCGGGAGGCGGGTGCCGGGTTTATAATCCGGCGGCAGGTAAAGCTCCAACGACAGCGGCACGCCGTCGGCGCGCTTGTACGTGACCAGCTCTTTCTTGATGCGGCGGAGTCGAGGCGCCGGATCCTTGAACTCCGTAAGCGAGACTTCCGAAGTTGCGGTTTGCATAGAGGTGTGCAGGTAGAAATTGGGAGGATCGGTGGGGCTCTCGCGGCGCGTGATGAAGCGCGAGCCCTGATCGTCAAGGACGGCTTCTACGGTCTCGTATTTGTCTTCCGAACAGTGGAACAGCCGCTCGGTCTGGCCGGTGGCTAGATTGAAGCGATCGAGGAATGGGCGATCGCCCTGCGGTGATGCTCCGGGGCCGGACAGAATAATGGAATCTCCGGATTGGAGCAGAGTTGAGTCGCTGCCACCGCCTCCGAAGAACGTACGTGCAACTTGCTTGCGTTCCACTGGACGGCCGGGATCCTTATAGCGATCCTGCTGATTGCGGCTCCAGATCAGCTTGCCCTCCGCATTGGGTTTCGAAGGATCGATCTCGAAAGTTCGAAGCAGCTTTGTGACGCGATGCAGATCCTCCACCAATGCGAAGTTCGATCCAAACTGGATGCCTGCGAAGCGCTCTTCGGTTTTGAAGATCTCCTCGGGATCCCCTTTGAACGGAGCACGAATTGCCAGCATGCGATCGCGATGCGGAACTTTCTCTTTCGGATTGCCGCCATCCAGCGCCTCCACCCAGAAGATGGTGGCCGGTTGGTTCGCCATCCAACGGATCTGGCGCGGCCCGGTCTCGACGCCTCCCAGCGGCACTCGCGCCGGAAGTGGCAGGCTGGCCACTTTGTAGACCAGCGAACCGGACGTGTTCCAAACCTCTACTTCTTTGGGAAATTCACGCGCCGGATGTAGATAGGAAAACGGCCGGTGCAAGCGAGTGATCAGAATATCCTTGCCTTCGGGCGAAACGTTCACTTGTTCGAGCAATCCGGGATTGCCGATCGGCGTGACAGTACCGTTCCCGGTGTCAATGCGCACAAGTTGGGCGGTGGCGTAGTATTCGAACAGATCTTCGTCATGCGGATTCTGCAGCATGTCCTCATACGTTGGAACGGGGCCCGCATGGCCATCGCTTTCCTGCACGCGCGGTCCTGTGGGCACCGTGGGTTCCGCGGGCGCCGGATGCCGACCCGCCGGTACAGCTTTCACCAGCAGCGTCCGATTGTCGGGAAGCCAGTCGATGGGATCGCTTAGCACTGTGTTCAATTTGATGCCTTCGATCCTTCTGGTCTTGCCGGTGGCCGGATCGCCAATCCACACATCGATGCCTGTCGCGGTTGTGTTCGCGAAGGCGAACTGCTTTCCGTCAGCCGTCCAGCGCAAGCTGCTTACGTGGGCGTTGGGAGCGAGTGACGCCGGAATCTTTGCGCCATCGGAAAGCCTGACCAGCGTGATCGAGATGCTGTTCGGCGCGAGATGCAGGCCGTTGGTGCGAGGGTTGATGCGCAACCCGGCCAGCCGCAGCATGGGCTCGGAGACTTCGGCGATGGACGGGTAGCGCTCGGTCTCGGACAGCGTCGCGAAGGTTCGCGGTGGATTCACGCCGAGCACCGGCGGAACGGGGGCGTTCAGAATGTCCAGAATTTCCTGGGGCGGTTTCTGATACGTGAGTTCGGCTGCGATGGGAATCGCCAGAACAATCAATAAAAGCGTACGGCGCATGAGAGCCTCCAGTCCGCAAGCTTAAGGAATTGGTTGGTTGCAAGTCAATCGTCTGCACCGTGGAGCCTTCGCGGGGCATAGCCCCGCGCCACGCAGATCGCGGGGGCGCCGCAGGTTGCTAACCTTCGCTCGGCCGTTCCGCACAACTAAATTACCGCGAGTGGGGAGAACGAATTCCGCGTTCCCGACGTTAAGGGCCCACTTACGGTCACCGCGCGAGTGAACTATTGTCATTTGAGGCAGAGCTACCTGAACAAATGTATTCGGTAGCGATCATCTCTCGATCAGTTGCAATACGCGAATGCAACTCGCTATTTGCGCATCTTGGCGCACTAGACAGCGTCGATTACCGCTCCTGTCGCTCGATCGGAGGCGGTTGCGTCATATCCCGCTGTCCGCTTTCGCCCGCGCAATCCCACATCCGCACAGCTTCCAGACTCCGCCAGGCAATATCGATATATATGCGGGCGTGGCACCGCGATTGCATACCGAGAAAGCATCGTGTCTGCTTTCTTGCAGGACCTTCGTTACGGTCTCCGCATGGCGCTGCGCAGCCCGGGCTTCACCGCAGTAGCCGTGTTGACGCTGGCCATTGGTATCGCAGTCAACACCACGGTCTTCAGTTGGACCGACATGATGCTGCTGCGGCCCATCCCGGGCGTGCCCAACGGCGGGGAGCTGGCGGCCTTCGAGACGGTAGCCCCGGACGGCGTTGCCCTACCCACGTCCCTGGCCGATTTTCGCGACCACCGCGATCACCTCAAGCTGATCTCCCTCGCCGCCGCTACTCCGATGACCATGACCATTGGAGAAGGCGATCACGCCGACCGCATCTGGGGCGAGTTGGTATCCGCCAACTACTTCGCGGTGCTCGGCGTCAAGCCGGTGCTGGGCCGGACGATTTCCCAGCGAGAGTGCGGCGATAAAGTGGACGCTTGCCCGGTAGCCATCCTCGGCTATGGACTGTGGAAGAACCGCTTCCATGGTGATCCCGGCGTCATCGGTACTACCGTCTTGCTGAACCATCAGCCGCTGACCGTCATCGGCGTCGCCCCGGCGGAGTTCCGCGGCAGCCTGCCCGGTTTAACGCTCTCCATCTGGACTCCGCTCACCATGGCGCCGCTGCTCAACACTGTTCCGCGAGAGGCGCTGGACGACCGTGGAAAGCGTTACTTTATGGGCGTCGCGCGATTGAAGCCCGGTGTGCATCTCGCGCAGGCGCGCGCGGAATGCTCTGCTCTCGCCCACCAGATTGCGCAATCAGAGCCACGCACGAACGCCGGCATTGGGGCCACGCTGCTTCCCATCCGCGAGGGCCACTGGGGCGGTCAGGTCACCATGGCCGGCCCACTCGCTATTCTGATGGCCGTATGCGGCCTGGTTTTTCTGATTGTGTGCGCCAACGTGTCCAGTCTGCTGCTGGCCCGCTCCATCGCGCGGCGGAAGGAGTTTAGCGTACGAATGGCGTTGGGCGCTGGCCACGCGCGGCTTGCGCGGCAGCTCCTTAGCGAAAGCCTGATCCTGGCGGTGCTGGGAGTGTTGGCGGGCGTGCCTCTGGCCATGGGGATGAGCCAGTCGCTCGGGTATCTGATGCCGCGCGGGGCCAGCATCCCCCTGACGCTGGACATTCCGCTGAACGGCGAGATTTTTGCCTTCACCATTCTCCTGTGTGTGGCGGCGTGTGTGATGTCGGGCATCGCGCCGGCGCTACACAGCGCTCGCGCCGGATTGAACGAAGCGCTGAAAGAGGGTGGCCGGGGTGGAACGGAAGGCGCGCGCTCCGAACGCACTCGCGGTCTGTTAGTGATCTCCGAAGTGGCGCTTGCGCTCATGGCCATCATCGGCACCGGCCTGTTCGCCAAAAGCTTCCAGATGGCCCGCCAGATTAACCCCGGCTTCGATGCCAGGAACGTGCTGGTTTCCCAATTGGAGCTCGCGTCGGTCGGCTCTGCCGCACTGGATCGGCTGCACTTTTGCGAACGGTTGCGCGATCGTCTGGTTTCTCAGCCCGGCATCGTCAGCGTCTCCTGGGCCAACGTGGTCCCGCTGTGGTTCACCGGCAACCCTTGGGCTGATGTGCAAGTGGAAGGTTATGTACCGGACGTGAAAGAGAGCATGAAGATCTTTCGCAATGTGGTGGGCCCCGGATACCTCGATCTCATGCGGATTCCGATCGTCGAGGGCCGCGATTTCACCACGCACGACGATGAAAACGCGCTGCAGGTGCTGATCGTCAACCAGACCTTTGCGCGGCACTTTTTCGGGAACCGCACCGCCGTCGGCCGCCGCGTGCGCGCATGGGACAAATGGTTCACCATAGCCGGCGTCGCCCGAGACAGCAAATACGTCAGCCCGAACGAGGCCGCGACGAAATATCTCTACGCTCCGTACCGGCAGGTGTTTATGAGCTCAGAAGTAAACCTGCTGGTGCGCACCATGGGCGAGCCGGAGCGGGCGGCCTCCGCTGTGCGGAACGCAGCCAGGTCCATCGATCCGGGTGTTGGCATCTTCGACGTGATGCCGCTGACCGAATACATCAGCGCTTCGCTGTTCGGGCAGAAGACAGCGGCGGTCATGCTGGCCGTTTTGGGCGTGGTCGCGCTGTTGCTGGCAGCCACCGGGCTTTACAGTGTGACGGCATACTCGGTGGCTCAGCGTACCCGCGAGATCGGCTTGCGAATGGCCCTGGGCGCGCGTCCCACCGACGTGCTCGTGCTGGTAGTGCGACGCGGCATGCGCCTCACGCTGCTTGGCGTGGCGATCGGAGTGGCCGTTGCGCTGGCCGTCACCCGGCTTGCCGCAAGTCTGCTGGTGCATGTGAGCGCCACCGATCCGCTGGTCTTCATCGCCGCGTCGCTGTTCCTGGCGGCCGTGGCCCTGGCCGCCAACTATCTGCCCGCCCGCCGCGCCACGCGCATTGATCCCATCGAGGCACTCCGGTCCGAGTAACCACGGGTTACCGATTACCGGGCGCTGGGGCTCAAGCCTTCCGTCGAGGTATGAAGGCAGCGGCTATCACCGCCTCCTTTAGAAGGCGCAAACTTTTTCGGAGACGCAAGGGACCACGTCCTCGGATTGGCCGGACTCCAAACATCTTCTGGCAGCCGGCAGCCCGGCCCAATCCCCAGCGCCGGCACTTTCGCGAATCTGCAGCGAACTCTTGGCGCCCGCGATCGCGGAGCATACGGCCGGATTTTCGAGCGCCCAGCGAATTCCAAGTTGGACGGCGGATTTGCCAATGGCCGCAGCCGCGTCTCTCAGACGCTGCACAGTCTCTCCGAGGCGGGCAAGATTTGCCGGCGAACAGTGCGGCAACCGGCTGCGGCGATCCGAGGAGTCGAACGATGCTGTCTCATTGTATTTTCCAGATAGTAGTCCCTGCCGAAGGACCCCATATGCGAGAACGCCGATGCCCGCCTCGCGGCAGTAAGGTAGAACCTCCGCTTCGGCCTCTCTTGAAATCAGATTGTATTGCAGTTCGACCGCAGTGATGGCCGTGATGGCTGCAGCCTTCCGGATCATCTCAAGGGGAAAGTTCGATAGACCGATATGCCGCAGCTTGCCCGCCTGTCTGCACCGGTCGAGAGCACCCAGCGTCTCATCGAGAGGTGTTTTTGGATCCGGCCAGTGCACGAAATACAAAGGAACGCAGTCGAGCTTGAGCCGCCGCAGGCTACTGTCAAGTGCCTGATAGATATGCCGGGCGCTTGCATCAAGAGATATCGCCGCCCGTCTAGGGTGACCCGTCTCTAGCCACGCGACACCACACTTGGAAGCAATAAACACTTTCTTGCGGTTTTCGCCCAGCGCTTGCGCTAACCGGTCTTCGGAAAGCCCCAGGCCGTACACGTCGGCGGTGTCGAAAAGGTTGATGCCAGTATCCACAGCGGCCCCGACGGCGGTCATGACCTCCCGGATGTCGAAGCTGCCCCAATCCGTACCCCCCAGAGGTTCGCAGCCGAAGGCGACACGCGAGACTACTAAACCACTGTTTCCGAGCCGGGTGTACTCCATTTGTGCAGTCCTAACACGACGAGAATGGTTCGAGCGACTATGCTGAGGTCGCCCCGGAATGACCGGACTTTCACGTATTTCACACGTAAGGCGTTTTTGATAGGGCGAATCCGATTTTCATAAACCGCATCCGGGGCCGTATCTCCCAAGACTTCGTCGAGGCGCGAGTATTGCAACGATGCGTAGTCGGTGATTCCGGGTCTGACGGTGAGAATGAGACGCTCTTCTCCGCAATAGAGCGCGGTGTATTCGGGCATCTCGGGCCGTGGGCCGACAATGCTCATATCGCCCTTGAGCACGTTGATGAGCTGCGGAAGCTCGTCGATCTTGTGGCGCCGTAGAAACGCGCCGGCCCGAGTTACGCGCGGATCGTTTTTGCCGGTGGACATACCGCCGAGCTGCTCGGCGTCTACGACCATGCTCCGGAACTTGAAAATGCGAAACGGAGCGCCATTTCGGCCGGATCTGGTACCCCGATAGAAGACCGGTCCTGGGGAGTCGATCAGCACGGCAGAGGCAGACAACGCAAGCACAGGCGACAGCAGCAGCAGGCCCGCGGCTGCCGAGCATACGTCAAAGACTCGCTTCAGAAGCTCACCCTGGCTGTGGCGAACACCCGCGTCGAGTAGGGCGCCGTGTTCAATCAGGCCGTTAGACACAAGTGTGTTGTTCCAGTGCCGTAGCAGGTGGCTCGCGGCGCGCCGGAAAGCGATAAAGTTCCGCCAGCAGGCGGCGATTTACATAATCGAGGTCGAATTCTCGCACCACTTTTCTGCGCGATTCGGAGCCGAAACGCCTTCTCAGGCCGGGATCCGCAATCAGCGGCCGCAACGCTTCGATGACACTCGCAGTGTTTTTCGGATTGACCAGGTACCCGTTCCGTCCGGCATCGATCACTTCCCGGCAACCGGGGACGTCGGTGGCTACGATCGGCCTGGCCATTGCCATGGCCTCGAGCAGCGACCTCGGGACACCTTCGCGGTCCCAAGTCAGCAGAGTTACGATATCGGATGCTCCAAGAAGCTCTCGCACGTCGGAAGTCCAACCAAGCCATGTAAAACTTGATGATTCGCGCTCTCTCAGGTAGCGGGCGGGTACGGTGGCCGGGTTGCCCGCTTCGCCATCACCGGCCAGGACGAACTTAACGCCGATACCAGACTCGTTGCCGAGAACACGGGACGCTTGGATGAATTCGGACACTCCCTTGTTCCACAACGCGCGAGAAACCATGGTGACAACAACGGTATCTGGGCCCGCACCGATTCTGGCCCGTATGTTTCCGAGCTTGGCAGCGTCGCAGCGATCCCCGCGGAACTGGTTGGTGTCCACCCCGGAACTGCGAATCAGAACGGTTTGATCGGGGGCCACGATGCGGCAGCGTACAAACAAGTCCAGGTCGTCCAGGTTCTGAAACCAAACCCGATCCGTACGCCGGAAGGCTGCGCGGTAAGCGGTGATAATGATGGGCCGGACGAGTTCGAGGAGGCGAGGCGCATCGCCGCTGAACAGGGCGCCCGCGCCGGTCACCGAACCGAGCACCGAGCCGACACCAGCCCAACGCGCCGCAAATGCGCCCAGGATATTGGGTTTGATCGAGATATTATGTACGATTGAAAACCGCTCGCGCTTCAAGATACGGTACAGTAACCAGGCGAATTTCAGATCCTTTGCCGGGTTGATGAACCGATCGATCTGAATCGGAATATGCCGGACACCCAGACCGCGAAGATGCTGGTCCCACGCTCCGGATGGTGTGATGATGGCGACCTCGGCACCTGTTCCGAGCAGGGAGGATAACAGCCCTCGACGGAAGTTCCACGCGGAAAAATTATCGGTCACTACCAGCGCGATCTTCATGAGGGCCGGCCTGGGTGACGAATCAAAGGCAGCGTCCAGCAGACAAAGTCTCCGCGGCGGTAGTGCTCATGTCGGAATGGAACTGTGCAAGCCACATTTCGAGAACCAGAAATGTATAACAGAGGAAAGCGCTGTTCCGTCCTTTGGGAGCTCCTTCCTGGAGGACTGCGTCTACAAACTCCGGCGCCACATAGTCGCGGACTCGCGCCATCGGGGAGCCGACCGTATCCAGAACTACGCTCCGGAGAGGACCATCGAGCCAGGCTTGCAGCGGTATTTCGAACCCCCGCTTGGGACAATTGATGACTTCCGGCGTGAGGCGATCCTTATAAGCCATGCGCAGCAGAAACTTGGTCTTAAGCCGGTTGAATTTGTATCGGGGCGGGACCGTGGCGAGAAATTCCGCAAGGACGTGATCGAGAAACGGAGAACGAGCCTCAAGCGAGGAGGCCATGGTTGCCATATCCATCTTCACGAGAAGATCGCTGGGAAGATTGATACGGATATCGGCGAGTAGTTGTGTTTCAAACGCAGCTTTTCCAGAAGGCAGGATGCTGTCAATCCATTCTTCGGTAGGCCTTACCGGAGGCTTAAGCCAAGTGGCGCTCTTGTCCGATTCAAGCATCAGATCGGAGGTCCAGACCAAATACCGGGACGCCGGCGGCAGAGAAAGTCCGCGAGCGAATCTCAAGACGAACCCGTAAGCGGAGCGGCGGTGATGCTGGAACTTTTGGAGCGCCTTCCACGGCACGCTCGGAATCCAAGGCAGCCAGTCCATCGCGCGGGCGGCAGAGCTTCTTCGATACCCGCCCAGCACTTCGTCTCCGCCGTCGCCGCTAAGAATGACCGTGACGTACTGGCGCGCCATGCGAGACAACGCTAGTGTCGGTATGGCGCTGGAATCGGCGTAAGGCTGATCGTACTGGCGGATCAGGTACTCCAACTCGGTCAAAGGCGCCACGGCAAGCTCCAGCTTGGTGTTTTGCACACCGAGTTTCCTGGCCGTGCGGTCCGCAATGGGCGACTCATCGTTGCCGGCGCCCACAGAGACCGTGAACGTTCTCAGTTTGTCGCCAATGAAACGCGATGCTTCCCAGGCGATGGCTGACGAATCCATTCCGCCCGACAGGAACAACCCCAATGGAACGTCGCTGCGGAGCCGCAGGCGTACGGCTTCAGAAAGAAGCTCGCGCAGGCCCTCGCAGGCTTCCGGGAGGGAAAGGGACTCGTCGGGACACATTTCCAAACGCCAATATTGCTGGATGGTCAGCTTTTCGCCATCAAACAACAGCCAACTAGCTGGGGGGAGCGCGAAGACATTCCGGAAAACGGTTTCGGGTTGCGGGATATAACCGAGGGAGAGGTAGTCGTAAATAGCTTGATCGTTGATTTCCAGGCGGCCGCTTCCGGCGGCATGCAGCAAGCACCGCAGCGCCTTCAATTCGGAAGCAAAAACCAATTCCCCCGAGTTGGTGCGGGAATAATAGAGTGGTTTTTTGCCGAATCGATCGCGCGCCAGAAATAGCCTTCTTGCGCGGGTATCGACGATGGCGAACGCAAACATCCCGCGCAGCGCCTTACAGGTATCGGTACCCTGCTCCTCGAAGAGATGGACGAGCACTTCGGTATCGGAGGAAGTAGCGAACCTATGGCCGCTCTCCCGAAGCGCTGACGTGAGGCTCTGGTAATTGTAAATCTCGCCATTGTAGACAACTACAACGGAGCCGTCCTCATTGGCGATTGGTTGACGCCCGCCTGGCAGGTCGATGATGGCGAGACGGCGCATGCCGGCAAAGAGCGGTCCCTGATGGTATTCGCCGCTATCGTCGGGCCCCCTGTGAATCATTTTGTCGAGGGCGGCTCCTAGCGCCCAATGGACATCGGGATTTTGGGACCACCCTCCTGCAATTCCACACATAGTCGGATGTAAAAACGCAATCGGATTTCTCTGGATTAGGACGACACAGGACCTGAATGGGTGCGCGACATAAATGGAATGTAGCCGAGCTGCGACCGGGAGGGAGTGCCCATGGGCCTGTGGCCCACCAAAGGTGATGAAGACGCCCGTGGCGCACGCACTC
>PMUN01000389.1 GCA_003166875.1 Bryobacterales bacterium
CGTTCGCCCAACGCACCATGCGACTGAACCAGGCCTGGAAGGTCGAAAATTTCATCCTCCATGGATTCCGAACCCCGCGCAACGCGCGAATCCTCAACAGCGTCGACGCCGCCTGCTGAAGCCTGGCTACCGTTATCCCCGATTCCGCAAGATGAATGACAATAGAAGCAGGATTTTTTCCATGGCCGAATCCAAATTTGACGCGCCGCGCATCGCGCTGAATCGCATCTACACCAAGACCGGCGACCAAGGCCAGACCGGCCTCGCCGGAGGCCAGCGCGTTGCGAAAGACTCGCTCCGGATTGAGTGTTACGGGACGGTCGATGAACTGAACGCTTTCGTCGGTATGTCCGGCGTCTCCGCCGACGATTCGGTGCCGGAACTGGCCGCGATTCTGCGCCGCGTCCAACACGAATTGTTCAATCTCGGCTCCATCCTCGCCACCCAGCCTCAGGACGTCCACCCAAAGCAGGCGCGCATCACAGCGGCGGAAATTGAACAGCTAGAAAAAGAGATCGACCGCATGAACGCAGACTTACCGCCGCTCCGATCCTTCGTCCTGCCCGGAGGATCTCGCTTGAACACAGAACTGCATGCCTGCCGGACCATCTGTCGCCGCGCGGAACGGATTGCCGTGAGCCTGGCGCGCGAAGAAGAGATTCCACCAGAGACCATTCAATATCTGAATCGCCTGAGCGACGCGTTCTTCGTCTGGAGCCGGTTTGCGAACCATGTCCTTGGGGTGCCGGAGGTACTTTGGGAACCGAACCAGGCAGCTTCGGGAAAAGTGTAAGAAGGTTTCTGGTTTCTGGTTTCTGGTTCGCAACCCCGAACGCCCCGGTCGCACGAACCAGAAACCAGAAACCAGAAACGAGAAACGGATGCGAATTGCCCTACAAAAATGCCGGCCGCTTGGTCCTCCTATGGAGCACCCAGCAAAGGCAAGGCGCGCTGCGTGACCGATCCCAAGTAAATTTCCCGAATGTCGAAGACTGGCGCAAGCTGAATCATTCTTTCGAGGACATCGCAGCCTACGCCGCCTGGCAAGAGGTGGTCACCGGGCACGGCGAAGCCGAGCGCATCAGCACTCTACGGGTTTCGCCCTCTTTCTTCGGCGTGATGGGTGCGCAACCGCTCCTCGGCCGCACCTTTGTGGCGAATGAAAATCTCAACGCCAAGGCATCAGTGGCCGTGCTCAGCTACGGACTATGGCAGCGCAAGTTCGCCCGTGATCCCAATATTCTGGGCAAGACGTTCTCGCTCAACTCCACCACCTTCACCATCATCGGCGTCATGCCGCGGGATTTCCGGTCGTTGCCCGTCAGTCTGGTGGATGCTTCCGTGGAACTTTATCAGCCGCTTTCGAAAGACTACCTGGACGAAATTCCGAGCGGAAACCATCTGCGCGCCATTGGCCGGCTGAAGCCCGGAGTCACTCTAGAAAGCGCGCAAGCAGACCTGAATGTGATTGCGCGCCAGCTCGAGCTCCAATATCCGGATTACAACACGGGGCGCGGAGTGCGGCTGGTGAAAATGCAGGATGACCTCGTACGGAATCTGCGCACCGGACTTTTGGTGTTGCAAATTGCCGTGTGCCTCGTTGTCCTCATCGCCTGCGTGAACCTGGCCAACCTGCTGCTATCGCGTTCCACGGTTCGGCGGAAGGAGATCGCCATCCGCGCCGCAGTGGGCGCCGGCCGTGCTCGCCTCATGCGGCAGATGCTGACCGAAAGCCTGTTGCTGGGTGCACTGGGGGGCGCCGCTGGTTTGCTGCTGGCAGTTTGGGGCGTCCATGTCCTCGAAGCGATCGGGACCAAAGTGATTCCCGAACTGACCGACGTGACCATCGATCTCAGAGTTCTTGGTTTCACCTCTGCCATCTCGCTCCTGAGCGGCATCGTATTCGGAATGGCTCCGGCCGCGCAAATTTCCATCGGAAGTCTCGCGGATGCATTGCGCGCCGGTGGACGCAGCGCTCCGGACACCGCCGGCCGGAAAACCTTTCGCGACGCTCTGGTTGTCTCCGAAATGGCGCTCGCGCTGGTGTTGCTCATCTCGGCCGGTCTGCTCATGAACAGCTTCCGGCATCTCCGCGCCGTCCATCCGGGCTTCGACGCAACCAATGTCCTGACTGCCGATATTTCCATGCCGGTTGCAAAGTACGCGCGCACCGAGCAGCGCGCCAGGTTCATGCGCGAAGTGCTGGCCGCGCTCCGCCAGTTGCCCGGAGTTCGTTACGCCAGCGCCGTCAGCGTGCTTCCGGAATCATCCAACTTCAACCAGATGAGCGCGGATATTCAGGGCCGCGTGTTTCAGCGCGCCGATAAGCCAAGCCTTGATCAATACGACGTCACGCCCGATTATTTCCGGGAGCTGAACATCCCACTCGTTGAGGGCCGGCTCTTCTCCGAACAGGACGACAGAGTTCATCCCAACGTGGCACTCATCAACCTGACCGCGGCGCGCCGGCTTTGGCCGGGCCAGAATCCCATCGGCGCCAAGCTCCACACGGGCGCGGACGGTGAGCCATGGCGCACCGTCGTTGGCGTAGTAGGCGACGTCTATCAGTACGGTCTCGATTCGCCGAAGACGATGCAGCTTTACTATCCCTATGAGCAAGACGCGAATTTTGACATGACGCTCGCGGTGCGAAGCGATTCGAATCCCGCGGTGCTCGGGAGTGCGGTTCGCCAAGCCGTGTTCTCCGTGGACAAAGATCAGCCGGTCTCTGACATTGAGCCGCTCGATCAGGTGCTGGCGGATTCCATGGCCGGCCGGCGTTTCTCCATGTTCCTGCTTGTGCTCTTCGCATAACGAATTCGGCATCCGCGTAGCTTTGGGCGCACAGTCCCGCGACGTGCTGGCGTTGGTGTTGCGCCAGAGTATGCTGCTGATCATGATCGGAACGGGTATCGGATTGGCAGCTTCGTTCGCGATAACTCGTTTGCTTTCAAGCATGTTATTCGGTGTGAGCGCGACCGATTTGCCAACCTTCACGGCAGTCTCGCTCCTGCTCGTCGGCGTGGCCATGCTCGCCACCTTCATCCCGGCGCGGCGAGCGACGAAGGTGGATCCAATCGTAGCGCTGCGCTGCGATTAATTAATTCGTCTAATAATTCTGCGTCTTACTATAAGTATCGCTAGTTTGTTATTTAGATTCATAGAGATCCAAGCCATCGGAGATTTTTAAGTCACATGTAACACTATTACCCAGGACGGATCTACAAAGTACAGTGCGAACCACAAAGATCGCAACCCGCTTGCGGAAACCGCGTGTGCTCCGGGAATACAAGGATGCGGTTGTCGAACACCGCCTTTTGTCGAGCTATATGAACGCCGCCACCAAGGTCTTGCCGAAGGCCGAGTGCGAACTTCTGGCCGAATTCGCCCAGATCTCGAAACAGAAATGCCAGCGGCTGAAAAAAGCGCTCGATCAACCATCCGGTAAACAGCGCTCCGCTGCCTAGCTCCAGCCACCAGCAGCCTGCTACGCTCTGACGTATGAGGCTGCTCGTCTTTTCCGACATACACGGAAAGAAATCCGCGCTGGAACGCCTGATGGACATCGACGCGGATTATTACTTCGCCGCCGGTGACCTGGCTACCTGGGGCCGCGGGCTGGAGCAGCTTGCGCCCGTGCTGCAGAAACGGGCTGAGCGCATGTACGTGATCCCAGGAAATCACGAATCGGAAGCCGACATCGCGCGATTGTGCGAGCAGTGCGGCTTTCACAATTTCCATGGTCAGACCATCCAAATTGCTGGCTACACCGTGGCCGGGCTCGGCTACTCGAATCCTACGCCGTTCGATACGCCGGGCGAATACACCGAACAGGAGTTGGCCGCGCGCCTGGAAAAATTCGCCGGGCTCGACCCGCTGATTCTGATCTGCCACGCACCGCCGAAGGACACCAAGCTCGATCGCGCGGGCGAGGGCCAGCACTTCGGAAGCACGGCTGTGCGCGACTTCATCGATCGGCACCAGCCCGCCTATTTCTACTGCGGCCATATTCACGAAGCGGCGGGTCGCGAGGACACCATCGGCCGGACGGTGGGCTGGAACGTTGGCATCGAAGGCAAGGTGCTCGAATTGAATGCATAGATTGCGATTTCTGCTGTTATTGCTGTGCGGCCTAGCGGCTGCTGCTGAAAACACCGAGTTGCTTACCGCGATTCGCCAGGGCGATCTCGCTGCGGTGAAAACGTCGCTGGCCCATGGCGCGGACGTCAACGCCAGGGACGCCAAGGGCGCGACCGCATTGATGTACGCAGCAATCTACGGCGATCTTGAGTGCGTCAACCTGCTGCTGGACAAAGGCGCTGATCCCAATTCATCGAACGATCTCGGCATCAATCCCCTGATGTGGGCCGCTAGCGACCTCGGGAAGGTTCGCACTCTCATCGTGCATGGCGCCGGTGTCAATGCGCGATCGAATTACGGTTACACTGCGCTATCGGTCGCGGCTGCATCGCCGGGCAATCTTCCAACTGTGTTGCTGCTTCTGAACAAAGGCGCCGACGTGAAAGCTGTCGATAAAGACGGCGTCGGCGCGCTGTGGCTGGCCTGCGCCCGGGGCGACAGCCAGATTGTCGAGGAGCTGCTCCGGCGCGGAGCTGATCCCAACGAGAAGCATTTGCGCCTCACTGAGACGGCCTTGATGTGGGCATCCAAATTGAATCGCCCAGCCAGTGTCCAGGCGCTGCTGAAGGCCGGCGCGGATGTGAACCAACGCTCGGCCATCCGGGTTCCAGCGCAATCCGGGCAGCAAGAGGTGGGCCTGACCAGCGCATTGCTTTGGGCTGCACCGCGCAACGACCCCGAGACTGTGAAGCTCTTGCTGAACGCCCACGCGGACCCGAATGCAGTCGACATGCGCGGGTTTACGCCTCTGATGCTGGCCGTGACTTCAGAGGACCAGAATCCTGTCACCGTGCAAATGCTGCTCGAGAAAACCGTGGACATTAATCATCGCGACGAGAATGGCTTGACGGCTTTGGATTGGGCGCGGAAGTGGGGCTCGACGCCGATCGTACGCCTCCTCGAGAATGCCGGCGTTCAAGGCTCGCCGCGATCCGATCCTCCGCCCACGCTGCATCCTGCTCATTTCGAAATCAAGGAAGCCGTCGAGAAAAGTGCTGCGCTCCTGCTCGCGTCTTCGCCGAAGTTTTTCGAAAAAACCGGCTGCGTCGGCTGTCACCACCATATGCTGACGGGAATGCTGGTTGGGATTGCGCGCGAACGAGGTTTTCGAGTGGATGAAAAAGCAGCCGCGGAGCAAATCAAGACGATGGTGGCGCGCCGGCTCTCCGATCGTGAGCCGACGCTGGTGGGGCGCAACAAAGGCGGCTACCCCATGCTCGACAGCTTGTTCCTCGTAAGCCTCGCGGCCCAGAAGTATCCAGCGGATGCCTTGACGGACGCCGACGTCCACAGCTTGATGGCGGCTCAGCGCGAGGACGGGTCCTGGCAAGGCGTCGATCGCCGGCCCCCGCTCCAATATTCCCCGGTGTCCGATACTGCTTATGCGGTCCGAGCCATTCAGCAATACGCGCTTCCAGGCCGCCGCAAGGAAATAGCGGAGCGGATCGAACGCGCTCGGGCGTGGTTGATCGGCGTGGAACCAAAGCAAAACGAGGAATGGGTAATGCAGTTGCTCGGTCTCGCCTGGGCTGGTACGGATGGCTCGATGCTGCGGGCCAGAAGCGAGAAGTTGCTCGCGCAACAACAACCCGACGGTGGCTGGGCGCAGCGCGCGGGTTTCCCCAGCGACGCCTACGCCACCGGCCAAGCGCTATACGCGCTGCACGAAGCCACAGGCCTTTCTGCGTCCAGCGCGGCCTACCAGCGAGGCGTCAAATATTTGCTGGATACGCAATTCGAAGATGGGTCCTGGCATGTGATCAGTCGCGCAGTAAAATTCCAGCCTTATTTCGACAGCGGATTTCCGTACGGTCACGACCAATGGATTTCAAGCGCCGGAACCGCCTGGGCAGCAACAGCCTTGGCTCTAACCGCCCCAGTTTCCACACCGCGCGTTACCGAACCGCGACCGTAAGGGAGTCGGTGCCGTTAGAACATCTCTGCAACGAAAAAGGCCATTGGCTCACCCTGCTCTTCGATAACGTACCGAATAGCCTCCCGAACATCCTGATCCGTCCATAGCCAGCGCGTGCTCCCATGGTGCGCCCAGCGCTTTCGATGTGCTTCACCTGGCTCAGCGCGGTTCAGCGTACGGCTAGCATACGACTTGAAATCGTTCATCACTTTTTCAGGTCGAGCCTCAGACTCAACGATCACGTGGACGTGGTTGGTCCGCACGTGCGCAGCAAGTAGGTTCCAACCGCGGTGAGCACAGACCTCCCGTATTGCCTCCAGAACGATCGGCCTGGCGGGCTCATCGAGCAGATAAGGTGCCTGAGTCATTGCTTCGCTTTCCACTGTGGCGCGCTTTGGGTCCGCGTCCAACAGGCGGCTTCTGGGCAGGTTGTTGCGGCGGTCAACGGAACCTTTTTCCTCGCCGTGCAGATGAGCACCGTAGCACGCGAAGGTAATGAAATATCGCATCCCTTTTTCGAGTATCACACCCAAGCACCGACTCCCTTACGGTCGCGGTTCGGTAACACTCGACTACCGAGCCGCGACCGTAAGGGAGTCGGTGTGTTTTCCAGGCTTGCTAAGATGAAACTTCATGACCCTCGACGAACTTGAAAGAGAGTACGTTTCGCTCCGCCAGCAGGCCGACGCTGTGCGGAGCTATCTTTGACGCTCCCGGCAAGAAATCCCAGCTAGCCAAAACTGAACAACAGATCTCCGATCCCGACTTTTGGAATCAGCCTGAAAAATCGCAGAAGATCATGCAGGATCGCAAGCGGCTGGAGCAATCGCTGGCTGAAGAGGCGGAAGTCGCGCGGCTGACCTCCGATCTGGACACGCTGTTTGAGCTGGCGCGCGAAGGCGAAGACGTGACGGGTGAACTGGAGCGCGAGCTGAAGCAGTTCTCCGAGCGTCTGGAAGTGCTCGAAACCGGCATGCTATTGTCCGGACGGAACGACTCGAAATATGCCATTCTGATCATCCATCCGGGCGCGGGCGGTACCGAGAGCCAGGATTGGGCTGAGATGCTGCTGCGGATGTATCTGCGCTGCGCTGAGCGGCACGGGTTCCAGGCCGTGGTTACCGATCGGCTGGAAGGCGAAGGCGCGGGCATAAAATCCGCCACCGTTGAGATCAACGGCGAAAACGCTTACGGCTTGTTGCAGTCCGAAATCGGCGTGCACCGGCTGGTGCGAATTTCGCCCTTCGATGCCAACGCGCGCCGGCACACTTCCTTTGCGTCGGTTTTTGTCTATCCCCAGATCGAAGACGATATCAATATCGACATCAAGCCGGAGGATCTTCGCGTGGATGTGTTCCGGGCCAGCGGCGCCGGCGGCCAACACGTGAACCGCACCGAATCCGCCGTCCGCATGACGCACATCCCGACGGGATTGGTAGTGCAGTGCCAGAACGAGCGCTCTCAACACAAGAATCGCGCCAGTGCACTGAAACAGATGCGCGCGCGGCTGTACGAATTTGAGATGGACAAGAAGCGCGCGGCCGACAAGAAGCTGGAAGATACCAAACTCGACATCAATTTTGGCAGCCAGATCCGCAGCTACGTCCTGGCCCCCTATCGGATGATCAAGGATCATCGAACCAAGCTTTCGATCGGCGACGTGGACCGCGTGCTGGATGGCGATTTGGACAAGCTCACGCATGCATTCCTGGTGTTTAAGCACACCGGCAAAATCGCGGGCGATGGGAAAGATGGAAAAGAGGATCTGCCTGATTGAGGCTTCCGATATTAGCCGCGCCGCTGCGCTGATCCGCGCCGGGGAGCTGGTGGCTTTTCCCACCGAAACAGTCTATGGACTCGGCGCCAACGCACTGGATCGCGAGGCTGTGACTAGAATCTACGTAGCCAAGGGCCGGCCGGCGGAAAGTCCGCTGATCGTCCACGTGGATTCCATCGAGATGGCGCGNNGCGCCCAGCGCGAATCGCTTCACCGAACTATCGCCCACCATGGCAGAGCATGTGCGCGAAAGCATGGGCGATCGCGTGGCGATGGTGCTGGACGGCGGCCGCACCACGGTTGGCATCGAATCCACAGTGCTTTCACTCGCCGGCCCCTCTGCGCTGTTGTTGAGACCGGGCATGTTGACCAAGTCCGAGATCGAAGAAGTAATCGGCGCCGTAGATGTCGCGCGAGCGTTGGGCACAGGCGCGCATCCTTCCCCTGGCATGCATCAGCGCCATTACAGCCCGCGGACGCGGCTCGTCCTTGTGGATGACGGCCAGCTTCCGTCGGCTGGGCGCGGCGCGTATTTGTGGATCACCAATAGCGCGAATGCTGCATGCATGGTCCAGATGCCCGGCCAGCCACGCGCCTACGCCGCCGTGTTGTATGAGAAGCTCCATCAGGCCGACGCCGAGGGCTGGGACTGGATCGCAGTGGAGAAGCCACCGCTTGCTCCCGAGTGGGCCGCCATTCACGACCGGCTTCAGAGGGCCGCGGCCAAATGAACCCGCTGCTAGTGGGGCGGACCCCCTGGTCCGCGGCCGACGCCCACGTCGGCCTGTTGCTGGTGTTTATCGATGCTTGAGGTAGCGGGTCCAGGGGGNNCCAGGGGGTCCGCCCCACCAATCAAATCGGATGAGCTACAAGTCCCGTTTGCGCTGTGCACGGAGCCTCAGGCACCTCCAGCCGTCGGCTTCGAACCGCGCACGAGCCCGATCGGGATCGCGGGTAGCAAGGAAGTTGATAAGAGATTTATCCGAAAGCTGAAGAGGAACTAGAATCGGCCTGTGCCACGCGGGTGAAAGTGCAAACACCTCGTACCTGGCTGCCTGCAGGCGCAAGGTCACAGGACTGGGCTGCGGATAAAAGTCCTCGAAAATGATATCGCGTACTAACCTCTGTTCGAGAATCCGTGCTGAGCCGTCCAGCACCGCCAGTTCATGTCCTTCCACATCCATTTTCATCAGGCCTATTTCTGTGGGTTGCGACACGAATGCATCGAGTGTCGTCAACTCGACTTTTATTCCCCGAGCGCCTGGCGGCGCGATCCTCGGGGGGCCTGGAGGCTGATCCTCCAGCGAGCATCCTCCCAGATCGATCGCTTCGTGCAACAATCCCTCGCCGATTTGGGAACTGAGCCCCTGCCGAACAACGGTGATGGGCGCAAGATCATAGGGCGCCCAGCTTTGGACATTCCTGGTGAGTATGCTCCAGGCTGCCGGCCCAGGCTCGAACGCGACAACGCGCCCGCGTGGTCCAACAACCAGAGCCATGATCGAGGCGTTCTGTCCGATGTTAGCCCCAATATCGAAGGCTGTTTCGCCCGGATCCAACAGCCGCCAAATCGCTTCGGCCACCACCCGGTCAGACACTCCGATGTTGATGATATCCAAGCCCACGCCTGAGATAGGATCTACCTCGACGGGCAATCCCCACGCTAGTCGGATCGCGTTTCCTTCGAACAGAGAGTGCCTCCACAACCTGCGCCAGATTTGCCGCGGGTTGAAGAAATACTCCGGTCGCCGGATGGCCTTGAACGGCCTCATCTGCCGGCCGTCTTTCGGCGATATTGCACTCTCATAACCTACCCCCTTTCGTCACGCGGCTGCCGCATATATAGGCGGGCCAGTACTGCCGCGTATTTCAGGCGCGTCCCGAAACGCGCCCGCGCACTTATACTGACTTTATGGCCGGTTTCAGGAATGGTAGCGCGGCGGTGCGCAAACCACGCGTTCTTGTCGTCCATCCGAGGCTGAGAAGCACAGGCGGCGGCAACCTGATGGCCGCATGGACGCTCGAAGCTTTGCGCTCGGACTTTGACATCTCTCTGGCAACTCTGGAACCGCTCGACTACGCAGCCTTGAATGACAGCTTTGCTACCAGCCTGAGGGAGGGCAATTTTCAGGTGCACATTGCGCCGCCAGGCTATCAGCGCATCCTGCGATACAGGCCCACTCAAGGTGCATTACTTGAGATTTGCTTGATCATGCGGTGGGCACAGGACCTGGATCGTCGAGAGCGCTACGACGTTGTCTACGGTACCTCCAACGAAATGGATTTCCACCGCCGCGGTTTGCAATACGTCAATTTCCCGTGGTACTACCTACCCCGTCCCGAGATCGAACTGAGCTGGTTTCATCGAATCCCCGGTGCCCTCGGAATGTACCGTCGATCGTGCCTGGCTCTCGCGCGCGCAACTCCGTCGGGTCTGTGCCGGAATTTGATGCTGGCTAACTCTCAGTTTGTAGTCGGGAAAATAAAGCAGGCGCACGGCGCTGGCGCGCAGATTGTCTATCCACCGGTTCCTGGCGATTTTGTGGATCTGCCGTTTGAACAGAGACGGCTGGCCGTAGCAGCGGTAGGCCGAGTCCATCCCACCAAGCGCTGGGAAATGGCTGTGGAAATCGTGGAATCCGTTCGCCGGCGTGGGCACCTGCTGGAGCTTACGCTGATCGGGCATAGTGACTCCCCCGCTTACGCGGCTCGACTGCAGGCGATGGCGGCGAGCCGGCCGTGGTTCCGCTGGATTCGCGATGCGAGCCGGGCGCACTTGTTAGCGGAGTTGTCGCAGCACCGGTACGGGATTCACACCATGCGGGAGGAACATTTTGGAATCGCGCCCGCCGAGCTGCAGCGCGCTGGATGCATTACGTTCGTGCATAATTCAGGCGGCCAAGTGGAGATTGTCGGAGGGGACCGCAGGTTGACTTTCGACTCCGTGGAGGATGCCAGCGAAAGAATCGCGCGCGTTATTGAGAACCCGGCCCTGGAGCATGAACTGCGCGGTCAAGTGGCGGAGCGAAGAAGCTGGTTTACCGCCGAGAGGTTTTGCGATTCTGTGCGCGAGATCGTAACGCAGTTCGCCACGAACGGCACAGGAACCGAGCTGCGGCCAACGGGAAGTGCGAAGAGTGCCACTGCGTGACCGCATAGCCGGCGCTCTCCTGGTGTTGATCGTACTGGCCGCGCAAACCCACTGGATGGGTCCGGCCATCATTTTCATCAGTGGCGGATTGGTGGTGTCTTATGGTGTATGGATTACAGCCCGCTGGAAGAACGATGCCGCCGCGGTTCTACCCGTCTATTTGCTAGCCATCGCCGTGCAGTGCCTGCATTTCACCGAGGAATATGTAACCGGCTTTCAGCATCAGTTCCCAGAACTATTTGGCATCCATTGGAGCGATGCGCGCTTTGTGACGTTCAACATGTTGTGGCTGGCTGCATTCGTGCTGGCGGGATTGGGTGTCTACCGGCGAGTACCGTTGGCTTACCTTGTTGTTCTTTTTCTCGCGCTCATCGGAGGTGTGGGGAACGGCGTGTCCCACCTGATATTGAGTGCAATGAGCCGCGGATATTTCCCCGGCTTGATCACAGCGCCATTTTGTCTGCTGATGGGAATCATGCTGCTTAGGCGGATCTTTTCCGCGTAGGACAAGCCTCCGGCTTGTCAATTGGGCAAGCCGGAGGCTTACCCTACTCGCGATATTCTCCGAACACTGCGCGTAGGCGGTCCGAGATTTCACCGACCGTGGCATGGGCTTCCGCACAGGCTAGGATGTGCGGCATCAGATTATCGTTCGACCGGGCAGCTTGCTCGAGCGCCCGCAGCCGTTCTTCGAACACTACACGGTCGCGCGATGCCCGCACTTCGCGCACGCGCGCGATCTGCTGTTTCTCCAACTCGGGATCCAGGCGGAACGGCGCCAGTGTCTCGGCCTCGGTCTGCTTGAAACGGTTCACGCCAACCACCACCGCTTCTCCGGATTCCACTGTCTGCTGGAATTGGTAAGCGGCGTTTTGGATCTCGTTCTGGATGTAATTCGTTTCTATCGCGGCCAGCGTTCCGCCCATGGCATCGATGCGCTCGATGTATTGGCGCGCCTCGCGCTCAATCTCATCGGTGAGCTGTTCGATGGCATAACTCCCGCCCATCGGATCCGCTGTATGGGTGACGCCGCTTTCATGCGCGATGATCTGCTGGGTCCGTAGCGCCAGACCCGCTGATTCCTCGGTGGGCAGCGAAAGCGCTTCATCCTTGGCGTTGGTGTGTAGCGATTGCGCGCCGCCCAGAACGGCCGCCAGCGCCTGCATAGAGACTCGCACAACGTTCACGTCCGGTTGCTGCGCGGTGAGAGTGGATCCAGCGGTCTGGACGTGAAAGCGCATCATCATGGAGCGCGGATTACGCGCGCCGAAACGATCGCGCATGAGGGAAGCGTACAGCCGCCGCGCGGCGCGATACTTTGCGATCTCTTCCAAAAAATTATTGTGCGCGTTGAAGAAGAAGGAAAGGCGCGGAGCAAATTCGTCCACCTGCAAACCTGCCCGAAGTGCCGCCTCGATGTAGGCGATGGCGTTCGCCAGAGTGAATGCCACTTCCTGCGCCGCAGTGGAGCCGGCCTCGCGAATGTGATAGCCGCTGATGGATATGGTGTTCCATTCCGGCAGCTCGCGCGCGGCCCACGCGAAGAGATCGGTAATGATCCTCATGGCCGGCCGCGGCGGGTAGATATAGGTTCCGCGCGCGATGTATTCCTTGAGGATGTCGTTCTGCACGGTGCCCGAGAGCTTGCGCAGGTTGACGCCCTGGCTGCGCGCCACCAACACGTAGAAGCTCAACAGAATCGCCGCCGTCGAATTGATGGTCATGGACGTGGTGATGTCCGCCAGTCGAATGCCGTCGAACAGACCACGCATGTCGTCCAGAGTGCAGATGGCCACGCCCACCCGGCCCACTTCACCGGCCGCCAGATTGTGATCGGAATCCATCCCCATCTGCGTGGGCAAATCGAAGGCAACCGAAAGTCCGGTGATGCCCTGCGAAAGAAGATAGCGGTAACGCCGGTTGCTTTCCTCGGCCGTCCCGAATCCGGCGTACTGGCGCATGGTCCATAGCCGGCCGCGATACATGTCGGGATATATCCCTCTGGTGTAGGGGTACTGGCCGGGGAGCTCGCCTGGGTTGCCCATGGTGTCGCCCACGATGCCGCTCATGATTTGGAGATCTTCCGCGCGCGCCAGAAGGATGATATTCCGAACCAGCCCATGATTAGTACGAACGGGATGGTCAAGGCCAGATGCGCGCCGCTGCCCTCTTTACCAAAGCTACGTATGGCCGCCGGTACCGGCAGCACAGCCAGGACTAGGAAGAAGAAGCCGATCACTTGATTCCAAAGGATATGAATGGGCCGTGCAATCCCCGGCAGGACATGGATCATTAACTTCTTCGCCTTCGCAAACATGAGGTTCTTAGCGTTACTACTGAAGACCTTCCAGTACTAGTGTAACGAAGGATGCCGCTAACGAGAATCCNNTGGATGAAACTGTGCTCGTCTTGACAACATCCAGAAGGTAGAGTGTTATGCTGAGAGTGGCCCGCGAAGAAAGGGGCGAAGCTTGGAAGAAAAACTGAAAGAGTTGATGCAAGAGCTAGGTAATGCGATCAACGAATCGTTGTCGGATTCGGATCGGATTGCGGCCGCCATCGGGGAGATCAAGCGGGCTGGATACGATGTTTTTCTAGTCCTGGAAGCCACCATTGGATTTAACAAACGGGATGAATCCGGCGAGTACGAATCTGATGAGGCTGAACTAGAGCCCGACACGGCGCCGCCTCCGAAGCGGCGATTCGAGTCTACGGGTAGGATCAAACTGACATCGCAGGATCACAAGTTCTTGAAGGCTCTTAAAATCGCGATCGACGAAGACAAGAGTTAGCGA
>PMUN01000469.1 GCA_003166875.1 Bryobacterales bacterium
AATAGATTTAATATAGAATCGGACAGATCGATGGAGAGGGTTCGCACCCCTTTGAGCACATTATGGACATGGGGCTGCGAGACTCCAAGCATACGAGCGAATCCTCTCTCCGTCAGTTCGCCGTTGTGAATGCGATCCCGAACGTAAGCCAGCAATCGGAGTTGCGCGTCCTGGAAGGTCAAGCTGGCGTCTCCCCATATTTCACATTGAAATAGGGCCACAGGAAATAAGAAAACGGACCGCAACCTAACACCAGAGACATATGATGGTGCTGGAAGTTATAGACCCTATCTAAGTAAAAGACAACGTTACCTTTGTCCTACTCTCTCCTCAATTGAAGAAAGATTTCGCCCTAGATGCCGCAGATTAATGCGTTGACGCATCTAAGGGCCGCGACGAGACTGTAAGTCACGTCAAGACACTGACTCGGTTGCCTTTCCGAGTTTCCAAAAAAGAGGAAGAAAATGGAATGGACTAGATCAGAGACATTGGCGCATGCTGCCCCGGGGTGTAACACCTGTCTCGGGTTAGGGTTACGGATCGGTCGGAACGAAACCACGCATCCCTGTAATTGTGTGCTGCGAGCAATATTCCGGGCCTGCTTTGAGCATTTTCGCGACTGCGTGAGCCGGGAAAGGTATATTAGTAAGGTTACGCTGGATCCGTTGCCGGGAAAGGATCGGAGAGGCGCTTGGGGCCGCAAGTCAGAGGAATTTTCGGCTGACTTCTGCCTCATAAGCAAACGGACGTTGACGCCGCCGGAATACGATATCTTCAAGTATCACTTCCTGCTGGGGGCGGACTGGAAACTGTGCTGCCGGAAGCTCAATATGGACCGCGGGAATTTCTTCCATGCGGTGTATCGCATCGAGCAGAAGCTGGGGCGCGTTTTTCGGGAACTAGAGCCTTACTCGCTGTTCCCGATCGACGATTACCTGCACGGTCCGGTGAAAGGTGTGAGAAGCTGCCTGGCGGAAGGTGATGTAGCGCCCGTGCGGCCGCCGTTGCGGGCGGCGTAAGAGGGGCTCGGGACTAGGGGCTGGGGCACCGCCGTTAGTTTATGGTGGGGAGTTCGGGCTTCCCACCAGTTTCATTCGAACTGCTTCCGGAAAACTGCGAATTGTTGTTTGAGATCCTCGAGCTCCTGGCGTAGCTGAGCCACTTCAGCTTCGAGTGTGGCGACCCGGTCCTGACGGTGGGGAGCCGGAGTCTCGGGCTCAGTGTGTGAGACCGCGGGAGGTCCGGAGAGCAGGTGAGCGAACCGGCTTTCCTTTTCGCCCGGACGCCGCTCGAGTTTGACGATCAGCTCGGGTAAGCGATCGATCACGGATTGCACTTGATCCAGATCGTCGAATGGATGCATACGCTCGCCGCGCGTTCGCAACTCGCCCAGGGTTTGCGGACCGCGCAACATCAGTTCACAAAGAATCGCCAACTCCGGCCGTCCCAGATTTAGTTTCTCGGAGATGCGGTGCGCGTATTTCTGCACGCGGCTGCCAGCGCCGGTGATGGATAGCAGCAGACCTTTATCGCGCAGAGAGTGGAGGGCCTGTTCGACGGCCGCTTCATCGAAATTGACGGTTGGATCGCGGTTGGATTTCTGATTACAGGCATTGACGAGCGCGTTGAGGGACAGCGGGTAATACTCGGGCGTGGTGATCTCTTTCTCGAGCAGCGAGCCGAGCACTCGCACCTCGACGGGGTGAAGCAGCAGATCCATCGTTCCAGTTTTGCATGACGGGCAGGCGAAAGGCCGTTTCTCGTTTCTCGTTTCTCGTTAGGTGCGCTCGATAGTTCCTAACGAGAAACGAGAAACGAGAAACGGCTCTTCACAGCTTCTGACGTGCGGGGCTATAACGGTTCGGGGCAATCGTTCGATCAACTGTTACGCTGAAACCATGGATATCGCGAAACACTGCATTGTCAAGCACGGGAGCAAACTGCGGCTGAAAGACCGCGATCCCGACGATACATTCGGGATAAAGCGCAACGACAAAGCGCACCAAAAGACGATCGTCCGGCTGAACGAGTTGCAGCACCTGCTTTATGCCGACAAACGGTACGCGCTGCTCATCGTGCTCCAGGCGCTGGATGCAGGCGGCAAGGATGGGACCATCCGGCACGTCATGTCGGGGGTGAATCCACAGGGCTGCGATGTGCACTCGTTCAAAGCGCCATCGGGCGTAGAGCTGTCCCATGATTATTTGTGGCGTGTTCACCAGGCCGTGCCGCCGCTCGGCAATATTGGCATTTTCAATCGTTCTCATTATGAGGACGTGCTCATCGTGCGGGTGCATCGGCTCGCGCCCACCGAAGTCTGGGAGAAGCGTTACCGTCAGATCAATGAGTTCGAACGGACGTTGACCGAGAACGGCGTGACCATCCTGAAATTCTTCCTGCACATCAGCAAGGATGAGCAGAAGCTGCGGTTCGAAGCGCGCATGCAGGACACCGCACGCAACTGGAAGTTATCGCTGCCTGACTTCGAGGAGCGTCAACACTGGAATGAATATCAGGATGCCTATCAAGACGCCCTGCGCAAATGCAGCACCGAGTGGGCCCCCTGGTATGTAATTCCATCGAATCGAAAGTGGCTGAGGAATCATTTGATTGCGGAGCTGATTGTGAAGGCGCTGGATGATATGAAATTAAAGTATCCAGCTCCCACCGTCGATATATCAAAAGTAGTGCTCTCGTGATAGACGACGCCTCAGCATTCCGCACCAAAGAGCAAGTCCTGTTCGATCTTTCCAACGCGATGGGATTCTCGCCCGAGTCGCTCGAAGCGAACCGGCTAGGCCGTCTTTCCGGGGAGCAGTTCAAGAAGTTTATCGGCCGTTGCCTGAACCCAGCCGGTATCGCGATAGTTTCAGCTATCGCGCCGTTCTTGTTGTGGGTTGCTCTGACGGGCATGCGGGAGCACGTTTCCTTCACAGCGGCTCTCGGCATATTCGTCGGCCAATTGCTGCACTTGAGCGAGATGGCGGAAGCGAAGGGAAAGATCTCGACGTTGGTGACGGTGGGTACTGTTCTGGGCGGCCTGGGTTTCGCAGCCTACAACCTGATGCGCTTTTCGCCCGGGATGTACTTTGATCTGTTGGCACGCGAAGTAGTAGCGAGAGAAGGGCGCGTGATTGCGCGCGAAGAACAGACCCTGCGGCCGAACGGACGCGATCCGATTGAGAAATACTACTTCGATTCGAAAAACAATAGATACGATGTGAACCACGCATGTTACAAGGCATTGGAGAACGGCTCTACGTACCTGATGTACGTGCTTCCACGCAGCGGAGTGCTGGTTTCAATGGAGCCTAAGATTCTTCAACCGGGTGTGCAGTCTGCTCCTAAAGCTGCTCCGGTGCCCCAAGCTGCTCCTCCACACGCTCCCGTTTCCATTTGAGCTTGGGTCAGTTTGATGGTGCGGTGGGATGCCAGCCCCATGTCTGGACCGCAGCCGACGCCCTCG
>PMUN01000418.1 GCA_003166875.1 Bryobacterales bacterium
GCGAGCGTAAGCGACCGGTGCCCCCGGCAAGTTTGGCGCTACCTCCTTCTCATTGGCAGATTCGGGTTCCGGCTGAGGTTCCGGAATTCCGGCTGCCAGCCGCAATTCACCGAAAGCTTCCTCCAGGAAATCGTTCAGACGGCGGACGTCAGGCGCCCCGGAGCTATCGGCGGTGAGCCCGAAATAGAGCTTGCCGTTGTAGCTTTGAATCGCGCAGTTAACACCCATGTCGCCGCCGATGGGCACGTAAGGATGAAAGGTCAACATCTCGCGGCCAAGCAGGTAGAGCGGATATTGTGGTCCCGGCACGTTGGTGCAGACCATGTTGAACAGCGGTACGGTCAGCAGGCTGGCTAGCGACCCGAGCATGGCCTGCAAGGGAACAGGCGTGATTCCCATCCACGCGCTCGACAACTTAATCAAGTCCGCCACATGCGCGCGCTTCATTGCTTCGGTCCGTTGACGGACGGCATTCAGCAGCTCGGCCGGATCGCGGATATCGAGCGGGATGTTCACCGGCATAGCGGAAACCCGGTTCCCGAAACCATGGTGTTTTTCGTCGCGCCGCAAATTCACCGGGACCATCAGCCGCAGCAGGCGGTTGTGCATGGATTGACCGTGCAACTCGGCATAGCGCCGTACAGCGATGGTGAGCGCCGTCAAGATCACATCGTTAAGAGTCCCGCCCAGCGCTTTGCGGATAGCGCAGACCTCGGAAATCGGGAGCTCGGCCCAGGCCACCTTTCGTGGACCCCGGACAGGTTGATTAAACGGGAGCCGTTCTACGGGAGCGAGGAGTTCGGGCGCGAGCGCCGCGAATTGATTCCAGCTACCTAAGACATCGTCGCTGATGAGCGTCTCAGCTACGTTCACAACCGCCATTTGCGCCGAGAGAATCCGCTGCACGGAATCAGATAGCGAACTTGCGAGCGCATCCAGGAGCGATTCGCCTGGGCCCGGCACGGGTGCGGCCTGGAACGGTTCAGGCTTGGGGAGCGGCTCCGTTTCCCGGGTGGGAGAAAGCATCGCGTTGATGATGCCCACCCCGGACACTCCATCCACCAGGCAATGGTGAACGCGGGAGATAAATGCGCTCCGGCCATCACCCAATCCATCCACCAGCGTGAGGTCCCAAAGTGGTTTATTGCGATCCATCAGCTGGCCGAAGATCCGCCCTGCCAGCCGCTGCAGCTCAGCCATGGTGCCGCGCTTGAGGTGCGCGTGATGAATGTGATTGCGAATGTCGAAATCCGGATCGTCTTGCCAGGTAGGATGACCAACATGAAACGGAGGCATCACCAACCGCTGGCGATAGCGCCGAATCAGCGGCAGCTTCGACGATATGAATTCGATATACTCTTCAAGCCCGATCTCCCCATCCAGCACCGAGACACTTCCGATGTGGAGCGGCATTTCTTTGCTTTCGAGATAAAGGAAAGCAGCGTCCTCGGGCGGCAACCGGTCGCCGGAATGTATAGGCATGGCACAACTCCTGGTTTGCTTGAACTAAGAGCACGCGGGCTGCCACGCTGCTGTGGGGCAGGATGCCATCCCAATGTCAATTAGCTTTCCCCGGGCCGCGAACGATCTGAGGTGGGTGGTGGGGCGGACCCCCTGGTCCGCGCGGGTCCCCCTGGACCCGCTCCTCGGTAACGAAATCAGCTGCATTCAAAATCCAGCAAAGCCGACGAGGGCGTCGGCTGCGGTCCAGGGGGACCGCCCCACTAAGAATACAAATTAAGCAGTCTTGGGAAACCAAATGGCATCGGCTGCGATTCACAGCATAAAACCTGACCTGTTACCAAAAAAAATCGAGGAACACGAGGAAGTTGGATCCGAGGCCCCCTTCGCCGGGGGTGTCCCTGCCTCGAAATCCTTGTCCTCCTCGTATTCCTCGAAGTCGAGAACGATCAGTTCGCGTGAGCGTGAGTGTGCGCGTGGTCGTGCTCCACCGGATGCGGAGCCTCATGCTTCGGCTTGGTCATCACGTCGATGAGCGCCTTTTGAGCCGCGACAAAGCTCTCCACGCCTTGACGTGTCAGGTCCACCAGCTCTTTGCCCGGCAGTGGCGCATAGACGTCCGCAGTCTTACGGACCGCCTTCAAATTGATCTCCGCTTGCTTTCCAGCGGTATCCAGCAGCTTCTTTTGGGCATCAATGAACGCGTCCGTGCTCTCGCGAGCCAGCTCTGTGAGCTTAGTCGGCTCCTCCTTCTCGGCTCCATTGCCATGTTTGGCGCGTTCGGCTGCTTTGGCTGTATCCTTGGCAACTTCGTCCAAGAACTTTTTCTGGGTCTCCGCGAAGTATTCCATGCCCTCGCGCGCCATGTCCGCTACTCCCTTGCCGGTAAACGCCTTCCCGGTTTTTGCCGCCTCCACCCACGCGTCGGTCTGTTTGTCCGCTACGTTCAGGAAGTGCTTTTGCAGGTGGATGTAGTTCTCCACACCCCGGCGCAGCAAATCCGTCATCGCGGCCGCCGGAGATGTTGGACCCACTCTTTCCTTCAAACCCTTCATTACGATCTCATTCTGGCGATCAGCCAGATTGAGCAGGATCCTTTGCGCCGCAATAAAATTGGACACTCCCTCGCCGGCGAATTCGCTCACGGCCGCCACGGGGCGCTCCCCAGCGAATCTCTCGCGCAAAGTGTTCATGGCCATTGCGTTTTGCCGCATCACCAGATCCAACAGAATCCGCTGAGCGGCGAAGTAATTCTCAGTTCCCTGCTGTACCCATTCGGAAAACAGGGCCACCGGAGAGGCAGCCCGGGCGGGAGCCTCGGGTGGCTCCGATTTAACATTATGTTTCATAGCATCCTCCTTAACAATTGCTGCAATGCAGCATCCATAGAAAGTATAGATCCAGGCCGGATTCCTGTCAAGTGCTATTTGCTATTGTGCGCTGCATCACGATAGCCGAAGACCCCAGTTCCCCAACCGGCGTTCCGAAACGGTCGCATGGCTCGGCGGCTTTGGGGAACGCGATCGCCTCGCCGCCGCTGTTTTATTGGCGTTCATCTGCGTTCATTCGCGGCCTAATGCCTTAGCTTGCTCCCGAACAGCCCGCTTCAGGATCTTTCCGTTCGAATTCAAAGGGAGCGCGACCGTAAATACAACACGAGACGGCAGTTTGAATTTGGCCACATACTTCGCCAGATGCTTGAGAATGTCGTCTTCGCTAGCTGTGGCGTCCCTCTTCAACTGGACCACAGCCCAGATATCTTCTCCATAAACCGCATGCGGAACCCCCACTACCGCGGCTTCCGCCACGGCTGGGTCGAGATAAATCGCTTCCTCGATCTCGCGGGGAGAAACGTTCTCGCCTCCTTTTATGATCAGGTCCTTCTTGCGGTCCGTGATGAATAGGTAGCCTTCCTCATCCAGATAACCCACGTCACCGGTGTGCAGCCACCCGTCGCGCAATGCCTGCCGGGTTGCCTCGGGGTCCCGGAAATAACCAGCGGATATGTTGGGCCCGGCTAGACAGATCTCGCCGATGCCGCGCGCCGGCAAAGAGCAGTCCTCATCATCCACGATGCGGATCTCCACGCCCGGTACGGCCAGCCCAGCCGACCCGGGACGGTACGTTTGATCCAACTCATACGACGTAGCGATTGACGCGGACTCCGAGAGCCCGTACCCTTGCAGGATGCGGCATTGAAAAGCCTCCTCGAAATCCAGGCGCAGGCGCTCCGGAAGAGCCGCACCTCCGCTGGTGATCCTGGTCAAGCTTGTGAGGTCGTAGTGCGCACGGTCCGGATGGTTCAACAGATACACAAGCATGGTGGGAACAACGGGCATGTACTGTACGCGGTAGCGCTCAATCGCCTCCAATACGCGCTTCGGATCAAATTGCGGCAGAAGCACTGAGGAGATGCCCCAGCGATTCGCCAGAAATTGCATCAGCACGCCGTACACGTGGGTTAGCGGCAAAGGATGCAACATGGGCCCTGGACCCAGCTCCGGATTCTGTTGCAGGACCCCTTCGAGAGCAGCCAGAAAGTTTCCGTGCGTGAGCATTACGCCCTTAGGCGTGCCTGTTGTTCCAGACGTGTAAAGAAGAATTGCAAGATCCGTAGCCGACAGATCAACGGGAGTTTCGATGGGTGGAAGTTCAGCGATCAGCGGCGAAATGTTCACGCTACCTCGAAGCTCGGTTTCACCGAATACCAGCAGGTGCTTCACGTTCCCAACCGCAGCGGCGGCTTCGGCCAGCCGAGGAACGAGCCGGGGTACGGTCAATGCTACACTCGCGCTCGAATTCCGGAAAATCTCGGCTACCTCTGGGGCAGTCCACTGCGGAATCACCGGAACGATGGCGGCGCCGATAGTCCAGATGGCCGTAAACGCCGCTGTCAATTCGGGCGAGTTCGGCATCATTACTAAAACACGGTCGCCCGGTGTCACTCCGAAGTCCCGCAGAACGCGCGCCAACGAACCGGCCAGGCGCAGCTCTTCCAGGTTGGTGTAGCTTCGTCCTTCGAAGTGGAGCCGAGTGTAAACGCCAAATCGCTCCAGGTTGTCGAAATCGAGGTGTGCGAGATTTGACGCAGAGGTGCGCAACGCAACAGCGGGTTTCATAACGAAGGTGCCGAGGCAACTTGGGGGCCATTTTGATCCGGAAAGCAAGAGAACTTGTCTAAGGAAGAGTCACTACCCATAGATGGGGCATATGCCGCACTTACACGCAGTTGCGCTGCGTGAATTTTCCTGACCAGTCATTCCCCAGCCCTAATACTACAGAGAAAGCAGCGGGTCAGTTTCGGAGTGTGGGGCAGGTTGGTAACCTGCGCGCCGATTGGCAATCGGCGCAAACGGCGCGGGTTAGCAACCCGCCGCAGGATGGATTCCTGCCCTACAATCAAACCGACCCACTACCACAGAGAACTTGCATTGTAATAATTTGGTACCGTACGTGCTCCTCCGCTCCCAAATATCAGGAGAAATCCTGAGTTTCTTAGCATAAACGGCTAGCTGAACTACCGGCTCGAGCCGATCCAAAAACATTTCGCCAACAACGCCGGTAATGTTCCGGCGGAGGGTTGTACTATGTCCCAAAGAATCACCCCGCTTGTGCTTCTTCTCCTCGTCCTGTTACTGGCTCCGCTGCCTGTTCGGGGCCAAGTTGATGTTTCCTCCGCAACACTCAAAGGAATCGTTCTCGATCCGCTAGCCGCCGCTGTCCCCGGCGCCATCATAACGGTCACGAATACTGACCGGGGTGTCAGCCAGACGGCCGTGACCGACCAGGGAGGTACATACCAAATCCCACTGCTTCCACCGGGATCCTACCGGATCGAAGTTGCAATGGACGGCTTTGAGAAAGAGGTTGCGACTGGATTGGAGCTGTCCGTCGGCGCAAGTGTGATCTACGATGTCCACTTGAAAATCGGCTCGGTGAAAGACGTCCTGAACGTAACCGCCGAAGCTCCGTTGATTGAAACCGAAAAAACACAGCAGGCTAATACGTTAAGCACCAAGGTGATCGACAGCCTTCCGAATCTTACGCGAAACTTCACCGATTCGGTGTTCACCCTGCCGGGCGTGTCCAGCTCGGATGCGCCTCGCGCACAGAATCCTGGTTACACCGGCTTTCTCACTTCGGGCTTCTCTATCGGCGGCAGCAATGGGCGGAACAACCTGGTGACCATCGACGGCGGAGAGAATGAATTCGGCTCGGGACAACTGCGCACTGCCAACATCAGCGTGGAATCGGTGCAGGAGTTTCAAGTGAATCGGAACGCCTTCGGGGCTGAGTTTGGATTCACCGCGGGCACCGCCGTAAACGTGATAACCAAGAGCGGCGCGAACCAGTGGAATGGAAGTGCCTATGCGTTTTTCCGCGATCAGTACACCACCGCGAGGAGCTACTTCGATACCTTCCCCGGTAATCCATTCAACCAGAATTTCTCGCCGGGTGGCACGCTGGGTGGCCCAATCAAAAAAGACAAGCTATTCTTCTTTACCTCGTATGAGGATCGCCGCCTCAATACTCCTGAATTCCGCACCTACCTGGGCACACCGGAAGCGCAAGGGCTAAACGGAAATCCAGCCCAGCTCAATTACGTGAATCAACTGGCCAGCTCGGGCGTTCCAGCGCTCCAAGGCTTGGCCGGCTTCTTCCAACAAGCTTTGAACCCGATGAATTTCCCCAGCGTAGTCACGCTACTCACCCCGAACAACGGCGTCTTCTCGGACGTGAACAAGAGTCAGGATTGGGTTACGCGAGTCGATTATCAACCGGACAACAAGGACACGCTTACCTTCCGGTTTTCGACCGAGTTCTGGCACTACACCAATATCGGCGGTAACAATCTGTATTCCGCGAGCACTGCCAGCTACACTTCACTGACGGACGTCGCCATCCTGGGGACCTGGAACAAAGTCATCACGCCGGAGTTGGTAAATCAACTGAGGGTCCAAGTGGTCCCGTACAACAATGTGACTAGCCCATCTCTGACACCCGGCACCACGGAGCTTTCCATCGGGGATCTGGGAGTTTTCAACCAGAGCTACCAGTCTCCGTACGCTTCACACCAGAAGCGCTATCAGTTCGAGGACAATCTCACCTGGATGAAGGGGAGCCACACATTCAAATTCGGCGCCTCTTACCGTCCCGTGGATTACACGGTGCAAAACAATCTGTGGTTTGGAGGCGAGTTCGATTTTTATGAGGGCGCCATCCCGTTAATCGGGATATTGCCGGCGAATGCTCAACTAGCTCTCGCCGAATTCAATGTTGGACACGGATATCCGCAGACCGGGCCGCCCGCCACCAACCT
>PMUN01000327.1 GCA_003166875.1 Bryobacterales bacterium
CGACTGCCCTCACATGGCTCGGGGCCAGGGTGGTTCGCTATTCCTTCCCTGTACGACTCTTTCATTCGCTACTCCATGCCGGTTTATCCCGGCGCTATCCAGACCAGGGGGTCTGCCCCACTATGACTACACAATCCCCAGTTTTGGGAAAACTAAGTGGCATTGGGATGCCATCCTGCCACACAATCCGCTCAGTCGAATTTTGGCCTACCAATTTACCCTCGCCGTCGGTTAGCCTGAAGCAGTGACGGTCGCTTACGTGTTCCTCGCTATCGCGGCCATCCCGTTTGTCTATTACTTGATCGCAATCTACAGCTCCTGGCGATATTTCAATCAGCCCTTGAAAGCCCCCGACCCGGACTTTCATCCGCCGGTGAGCAACCTGAAGCCGATCCGTGGGCTTGATCCGGAAGCTTACGAAAACCTGGCGAGTTTCTGCCGGCAGGATTATCCCGAGTATGAAATTGTCTTCTGTATCGATTCCGATGACGAGGCGGTGATTTCCGTCATCGATCGTTTGAAGGCGAGTTTCCCGGAGCGCCGCATTCGAGTGCTGTATGGTTCGGGCCGCGTCGCAACCAATGACAAGGTGGCGAAGCTGGCGCGCCTGGTGGACGAGGCCGCGCACGAAGTGGTGGTGATCAGCGACAGTGATGTGCGCGTTCGGCCGGATTATCTGAGGCAGGTAACCGCTCCCCTTCGCGATCCGAAGATCGGCGCGGTGACGTGCTTCTACACGCCTACCGCGATCAACACGTTCACGGACCACCTGCAGACTGCGGGCATGACCTCGGATTTTTACGCGGGTGTCCTGGTGGCCTGGCAGTTGGACGGGATCAAGTTCGCTCTTGGCACAACAATCGCCACCACGCGCACGAAGCTGGCTGGATTCGGCGGCTACGCGTCCATCGAGAATCAACCCGCCGACGATCTTCTTGTTGGACGCTTGATCGCCGAACAAGGCTACGAAGTGGTCCTGCTGCCCTACGTGATTGAGACCGTACCGGATTATCACTCCATGCGCGCGCTAATTTTCAAACGGTTGCGTTGGCTGGTGGTGATGCGGCACGTGCGCCCCTCGGGCCATCTTGGATTGCTGCTCACGCAGGGGCTGCCGTGGTCCATCGTTGCCGTCATGGTGCATCCTTCTCCAGCCGTCGCGCTCGCGTACTTGGGGACATATTGTTGCCTGCGCGTAGCGATGACGTGGATGATCGGCATCCATGGATTGAAGCAACCGCGCTTCTGGAAGCAAATGCCACTCATCCCGGTGTGGGACGCGCTGGCGTTTCTCATTTGGCTGACCAGCTTTCTGCGCAAGAGCATTCGATGGCGCGGCGCCGATTACTATATCCGCGAAGGGAAACTGGTTCCAGTGAAAGACTGATCAGCGCTAAGACTGTGGCGCGGCCTTCAGGCTGCCGCATCGAGACTCATCTCGATGTCCGGGCAAGCCGTCAAACTACCGAGAGCCGGCGCATAGAACAACGTCGAGATGAGTCTCGACGCAGCTGACACGAGTGTCCGCGCCACAGTGTCTCTGGCTCAAGTTAGCCCTTATGGGATCACCCTCCGACCAGAACCACGCCACACAGCACGATCAAGGCGCCGGCAGCCCGGCGCGCGCTGATCCGTTCCCGAAGAACCAACTTTGCCAGCACCGTTTCCAGAACAAAGCTCGCCGCTGAAGCGGGCACTGCGAAGCTGAGCGGCTCGGTCTGCACCAAAGCCATGAACGAGAAAAAAGAAACCGCCATGCATCCAATGGCCAGGATCAAAAAGCGGCGCCGCGCGATTTCGCCCAGCAATCGCATCAAGCCTCGCGCGCCAACGGATTGCTCGCCCGCGCGTTTCATCTCGAAGCTCTGCAGCAGATCGCTCAGAACCGTGGCTAGCACCATCACAGTGACCAGAATCCATTTCATTCGATTTGGACGCTCGTGGTGGAATGTGAAGTTGAACCTACCAGGGCAGCGCCCACAAAAATCAGAACAGTCCCCAGCCAGCGCTGTCCGGATACGGTTTCGCTTAAGAACGTTTTGCCCATGAATGCCGCGATGACGTATCCGATCGCTGTAACGGGAAGCACATAGCTCAAGTCCGCCAAGCTCAACAACGCCATCCTGGTGAGCAACGCCAGAATCAGAGCCAGCACCCCGAGTGCGACGAAAGGATTGAACATTGCCTCTATATAAGGGATCGGGTTGGCCGACATTACTTGCGGGAAATGTTTCATCCCCCAGGCCAGCGATAGATTACCCACGGCCTTCAGCGCGATGAACAGAAACACAATCGCCCAGACGCGCAAAAGCGTAACAGGCTTCGTTTTGGAAGCAGTCATCCGCCCACGGTCTGGCGCAAAAGTTTTTCGGCAGTCGATTTGGGGGGATCATCCGGTGTCAGGCGAGAATCCAGGTATTGGTGAAGTAGCTTTTGCGCCTGGTCCAGGTTGCGCCGCTGGTCGATATAGGTTTTTGCTCGCGCGAAAGCGACGCGCGGATCGTGGGGTCCCAGTTGGCTCGCTTGCGCGAAAACAGCGTCGCTTTCAGCCACGCGGCCCCGTCTTGCAAGATAGCGCGCCACGTCCAGCACGCGTCCCACCTGGCCGGGCGCGAGTTCCATCGCTCGCCGCAGATGATTCTCGGCCTCCGCATACTGTTTGCGCCGTTCCGCGATCTGGGCCAGTTCGAAATGATATTCGGCGGGCCGCGTCGCGGCGATTTGCTGGGCGACTGCTTCCGCTTTATCCAATCCGCCGCCCAGGAATCCGGGCGCGTTCAAATAGTAGTCAAACAGGTCGTTCAACGCTTCGGCGTTATGAGCATCCAGCGCGGCTGCCTTCTCAAAATGTTGGCGCGCCTTGGAGGCATTGGAAGGCGCCGTCAGCCATCCGCCGGTCTCCGCGCGTTTGCCATACGCGCGGCCCAGCCACAACTCGTATTCTGAACTCCGCGGATTCAGAGAGAGCGCTTCTTCGAAAAGCTGCGTAGCCTCGCGGTAATCGCCCAGCATGAAGTGATTCTTGCCCATCAGCGCGTAGCTGGCCGCGTCGGGCGCAGTATCGACGCTCAGAATCCGGAGCGAAGCCTGATAGTCCGTATGTTGATAAAGAGCCTCCGCCTGCCCGGACATTGCGCACCAAGCCCACGCCGGCAAAACCAGGAGACAGAGAATGGGCAAGATCCGCATATTTATTGGAGACGGCTGGTTCAAGAACGGTTGCGAACTTTTTCATTATATCGCTCGCGGTTCGTGTGGGGCAGGTTGCTAACCTGCGCGCCGATTGCCAATCGGCGCAATTAAGGCGGGTTAACAACCCGCCGCAGGATGGCATCCTGCCCTACAACGCCGCCTCGCTATCGAGGCGCCATCCGGATGGCTCCGTCCAGGCGGATCACCTCGCCGTTCAGCATCGGGTTCTCGATGATCTGCCGCGCCAGTTGCGCGTACTCCGCCG
>PMUN01000177.1 GCA_003166875.1 Bryobacterales bacterium
TGCGCCGCTTGGGTGAGAGCAGGGCCTGTGAGCCCGGGGTTCCGCTGGAGCCACTGCCCGGCTTGCACCAGTTCGAGCGGATACGTCGAGGCCACCAAGATCTGGCTCAGCAACGGATCCGGATAGAGTGCGATCGGCGCTACTAAGCCGTCGAGCTGATCGGGTGCCAGCGACTGTCCGGGAGGCGGCGCTTGTGGCGCTGGCTGGCCGAGCATCACGTTTCCAGGTATCAGTAGCACTAAGGTGTAGAAAAGTTTTGGAGTGAATGCTTGAATCTTCTTCATGACGTTATTAGGGGCCGCAACTCCTCCAACTACAGAAAGCACTTCGGTGGCCGACCGCCGGACCTCGGTATTGCTGGACGAGACTTGTCCGGATTGCTCCGCGAGCGACCACCTGTAGTCACGTGGCCAAATACGGTCAGGCTGTCGAGGGTCCCGAAATTGGATGGCCGGAGGCAACCTGCCCTTTCATTTGCGCGGGACTATGAGCAATTGTGAACAGATTGAGAACGAGCGAGTCCTTGATAATGGCTGCGGATCAAGTCTGACGACCCGAGACCGCAGTTAGCCGCCCCTCTCGTCAAACCCTGTCATGACCACAAGGAGCCAAAAGTGCAATGAGGAATCCGAAGTTGTTCTCAGTCATTGGTGCATCGAAAATCACTGCCAATGACCACTCAGGAGGCTCGTCATGAGTAGCGCAGCAATTCGCCACGATTATTTCGACGCTCAAGTTGTATCCGAACTGCAAACCTTGTGGGAAGGTGAGCAGAGTTTAGGACGTCTCTATCCGCAGTTGGGAAAGAAACCACAATTGCGTGAACTCTTCTTGCGCGAACTCGCCAACGTTCAGCAGCGCGCTGAGCACCTTCAAGCTGTTCTGAACGCGGCGAAGCGGCCCGCAAGGGTCTGAAGTCGCACCCACTGGCAGGAGGGAAATGACAACGGAAGAATACGGAAGTGCATACAAGAATGGCTTGGTTCGGACCACACGTCTTCTTGTTACGCGCGGTTTGTCCTGGGATGATGCCCAGGAGACGGCTCAGGCGGCGTGGGTCAGGGGGTGGGAGAAACGTTGTCAATTGCGGGATGCAAATACGCTTATGAAATGGATAAACACTATCGCGTTGAACATGTATCGCAGTAGTCTCCGACGCGAACCTTTTTTGCAGGACATTCCCGAAATCGCCGCACCGCCCGAAGGACATCTGGCAGCTATTGATGTCCAACTTATACTACAGACCTGTAAGAAGAAAGACAGAATCGTTTTAGAGAGTTACTATCTGGAAGATTCTAAGCCTGAGGAAATCGCGCGCGCTCAGGGTTCAACCGTAACGGCTATCCGTCTCCGATTGCTTCGCGCGCGGCGTGGGCTGGCCAAAACGCTAACCGTCGTTTCTCGGTCGACGGCGAAGTTAGCATTGGCAAAGTCCGCAAGTGCTTAATTCAGGAGCCGCAGTTCTCGCCGGTCCGCCGCGAGACTGACTCTGGATCTCCGCCGCGTTTTATTTCGCCGTGTCCCTCTGGCGCGTGGCTTTGACGGCGCTCAAAATCCCGGCGCCCAAAAGCACAACGGCCCCCACCACAATCCAATGCAAAGGCAGATGCATAATGGTGGCGCCGTAAATGAGACCGCCGATCAGGATTAGGAATCCAACGATGTAGATTACGAAAGACACGGTCGTTCCTCCTTCATGCTGTGCCGCGGCGCCCGCTCACCAGGTTAATAACAAAAACCACAAGCGCCACCACCAGCAGCAAGTGGATCAGAGCTCCTCCTATGTGCAGGCTGAAGCCTAGCAGCCATAGGATCAAAAAGACCGCGAATATTGTCCAAAGCATTGTCTTACCCTCTCCTGCTCGTTCGGAGCATTTCTAAAATTCTCAAGCGCCGGCCACCGAAGACAGCAAATGATTTGCTGCTCAAGTAACGATATGTGGTCATGTGACCGTGCATGGTCACATGAGACCCCTTTCGATGTAGGCCGCCTTCCTAGCTTGCAATTAACCAGCCAAGTCTGGTGAAGCAAGTATTGCCAACAACTCTGAGGTCAGATTCTCGAAGATTTACCCGTTGATGTGACTTCCCGCACTGTGGAAGTCACATTGCTCTATTGAGGCCGAAGAGGAGAAACTGAAGATGAGTAAAACACTCGTAGCTATGTTTGCAATTGCCGGTACCATGGGTATCGTCGCGTTCGCGGCGGACCGGGAAGTCAAGGTCGACGACAGGCTGGACGCTTCAGCTGATGCGCTGACCGATGCGATGAGGGCCGCCGATAAAGGCATCCCCCAGGATCTGCTCGATAAGGCGAAGTGCGTCGTTGTCATTCCGGGTATGAAAAAGGCCGGATTCATCTTCGGCGCCAAGTATGGCCGCGGTTTCGCAACATGCCGCCGAACCGGTGGGTCGGGCTGGAGCGCTCCGGCTGCGATGCGCTCGGAAGGCGGAAGTTTCGGCTTTCAGATTGGCCTTTCGGACACCGACGTTGTGTTGCTTGTGATGAACGACGGCGGAATGAAACACCTGCTATCCGATAAATTTACGCTCGGCGGAGAGGCGACCGTGGCTGCAGGCCCAATCGGCCGCGACGCGAGCGCCGAGACGGACGCCATGATGCACGCGGAAATGTTATCGTATTCCCGCTCGCACGGGCTGTTCGCAGGCATCTCGCTGGAAGGCGCGACGCTTCGTCCGGATGCGGAAACCAACCACGAACTCTACGGTCACGACTCAAGCAATCGTGAAATTCTGACCGGCGACTTCAAGACGCCGGAAGTCGCGAGAAAGTTTGAAAAGGCCCTGCATCGGGACTCGGCCGACCGCAACTAGTAGACACGGTTTGGAGGTTCGGACAGTTCCAAGTGGCTAGAACTGGGACTGTCCCACCATCCCGAACCCTTCCATTACGAGGAGAACCCACATGCACGATGACGCACACAGAAAAGCCGCAGAACAGCATGAACTTGCGGCGCGCTCACATCGCACAGCCGCGGAACATAACGAAAAAGGGGATTACTCAGCGGCAGTCTGGCATTCGGAGCGAGCGCTGGAATACTCCGATAGCGCTTACAAGCTTGCCAAGGAAGCCCACACCAAGTCAGGACAGATGGTTACTCTTTAGATTATGTCCACTCGTCAGAACAACGGATCGCATTTCGAGAACCACCAGCGAGCCGCCGAATTGCACGACGGCGCCGCACACGCACATCGTGTTGCCGGGCAACAGGGAAACGCGGACCACCTGACCGCGCACGAGCAGTCACGGCAAGCCCTCGAACACTCCCCGGACCAGCACCAGCATGCTCAGGCAGCGACTGGACATGGCGTTGCAGCGTTCGGACATGCCGATATCGCAGCCCTCGCGTATGAACTCTGGGAAGCTCGAGGCCGGCCAAGCGGATCATCGCAGGAAGATTGGTTCCAGGCCGCGGAAGAATTGCGATCTCGCTCTTATTCCCGTTGATCCCGCGCTCAGGCGGCCCAAGATTCCTAACAAAGTGAACGGCCACGAATCTGCACATCAACAGGCTGAAGGCAACTGAAGTTGCTCAACTTTGTCTTCAAAGGAGAAATAAAATGCTTGGCTTAGGATTGCTCGGAACCATTATTGTAGTTCTGGTAATTGTCTGGCTCATCCGCAGGGTGTGAACGACAACGGCTTGAAATGCTCTTACAGCGGTTTCGGCCTCGTGTGTCTCCTGTTCACGTAATCACCTTACGTAACCAGTAGCGCCAAAGCCGCTGCGCTCATCAAGGCCGCGCAGATCCATCCCAACACCATCGCGCCGCGCGAATTGGTGCGGCTGCCCATTACTTTCTTGTCGCTCGTAAGCAGCACCACCAACACCACTAGCGGTGGCGCCAGCACACCATTTACAACAGCGGACCAGAACAGCATCTTCACCGCATTCAATCCTGCAAAATCAAGGGCCAGCCCCACCAGCATCGCGCCCGCCATTACGGCGTAGAATTGCGGCGCACGGCCCGGCTTCTGGCTTAGCGACGAGCCTTTCCACGCCGCCGCTTCTGAAATCGCATAAGCGCAAGATCCTGCCAGTACCGGGACACCCAACATGCCGGTCCCGATCAATCCCAATGTGAACAGCCAATACGCACCCTCGCCGGCTAACGGCCGCAGCGCTTCGGAGGCCTGTTTGGCCGTTTCGATGTTCCTCAAACCATGCGCGTGCAGCGTGGCCGCGGTTGTGAGAATGATAAAGAACATCACCAGATTGGAAAAGAACATTCCCGTGAACACGTCGCCGGCCGCTCCGCTCAGTTCCAGATTCGTGGAGCCGCGGCGCTTGGCCACAGTGGTCTTCCCATGCTTCCGGTCCTCCTCCACTTCCTGCGACGCTTGCCAGAAAAACAGATAAGGAGAGATCGTCGTCCCCAGAATCCCCACCAGCACGGACATGTAGGATCGTGTCCATTCCACGTGCGGCGCAAAAGTTCCGTGGAAAACAGCGATCCAGTCCGGCCGCGCCAGGAACGCTGTGATCACGTAAGCGAACAGCACCAGCGCCAGCCACTTGAAGACGCGCGCAATGAGATTGTAAGACGTCCAGATCAACAGGCTCGTGATCAGCAATGCAAAGAAAGGGGTCCAGTAATACGACCGGATTCCCGTTCCCATCTCCATCACATTCGCCATGCCGCCCAGATCGGCGCCGATATTGAACACGTTGGCGACAATCAGCAGCACGCATGCCGGCCACAGCACCCAGCGTGAATACCGCAAACGGATTGCTCCGCCCAGCCCGCGCCCCGTCACCATTCCCAGCCGTGCACACATCAGTTGCACAGCCGCCATCAGCGGAAAGGAAAGGAGGGCCGTCCAGAGGAAGGAATATCCGAAAACCGCGCCTGCTACCGAGTAAGTGGATATCCCCGAAGGATCGTCGTCAGCCGCGCCCGTAACTAGTCCCGGCCCGAGGTTGGCAAAGAAGCGCCCTACTAACCCGCGCCGGTTCGGCTCAGTAACAGTGTTGGCATGCTTCACTACTAAGAGACTCCGTACATGACGTGCGCCAATCACATTCTACGACGGGCGAGGCACGCGAACCGGAACGTCGATACCTCGCGGTCCTTGCGTTGCTGATAGCAGGCTAGGAGTAAACCATGAAATTTCTGCTTGGAGTTGTAGCTGGGCTGCTTATCCTCCCTGCTTTCGCTTACTTTTATCTCCGGATGGGATATGCGCCGGTGGCCACTGGGGCGCCTCCGCTTCCACTGGAGAAAACGATCACAGGAATGGCGCTGAACGCGAAGGTTGCGAAAGAAGCGCCCACTCAGGTCCCTGTTCCCGCCACCGAACCGAATCTAATGGCTGGCGCAAAAAGCTATCGCCGGTATTGCTCCGAATGCCACGGTCTGAGCGGAGAACCACCCAGCGCTACTGCCAAAGGAATGTTTCCCAAGCCGCCGCAGCTATTCGATGGTAAGGGAGTGACAGACGATCCGGTTGGCGAGACCTACTGGAAGGTTTCGAATGGCATCCGCCTTACCGGCATGCCCGCATTCTCGGGATCGTTGACCGACGAACAGCTTTGGCAGGTGAGTCAGTTGTTGGCCAATGCGAAGAAGCTTCCCTCCGGAGTTGGCGACTTCATGGCTAGCCCCCCGGCCGCGCAATAGCACCGGAATCGAGGGTGTAGCCGAGCCGCGACCGGGAGGGAGCGCTACCACGAGTGCCGCTAGATCGCCAGGGCAAAAGAACATCCTGATAGATGACCAGATGCAGTCAAGTGACCTTATACGGTCTGGACCTTGCAGAGCTTCCCGAAGCTTCGCACGCGATCGAGGCTACCGGATATCAATCTTGAGCAGGGCGTCTGAATGTTCGTGGCGCCAGCCCCAGTACGCCTGTTGATCGTTGTCCTTGAGCTTGGAAAAATCGCGATATTTGCGATGGTTCTCTTTTGCGTACATACGATACGCTTGATCTTCATGAGCATTCCATTCATGATCGTCATTGTGTTTTTTGTCGTGGTAGGTGCGAGCGGTTTTGGTATCTTCGGCTCCGAACGCCATTGGCGCCATTGCTAGCGGGGCTAGAAGAGCGGCGCCCAGCAGGGCCACACTGCAGAAACGGGGCATGATTATTCTCATGTCGGTGACAAGAGCAATCGTCGTACCAAGCATTCGCTGCTCGCGCCAGAATGAGGTGTTCGTTAAGGCCGCAAAATTGCTTTTAATTTGGTACGCCTGTACAAAACCGACAAACGCAGAGGCTGGCCGGCTTAGCCTTCCGATGAGATGGTGATAATGAAGATTCTTGCTACTGTACTGTTGCCCCTGCTGGTGTGGCCGAGTCATTCGCCCGGCCAGGTTTCTGCGGTATTAGATAGGCCTGATTTAAGCCGCGCACAGACAGCGTCTGGCACCACACTTGTGCATTTTGGGCAGGTGGACGATGGCGTCTATAAAGGATCGAGGCCGAAAACCAATGCCGACTTCGAGTTTCTTCAGTCGCGGCACGTCAAATACATTGTGGATTTGCAGTTTCTTCCCTTTCTGCATTGGTCGGAGCAGAAAAAAGCCAAACGGTACGGCATTGAGTTCATACCAGCTCGGATGAATGCCTCTCCCGTCTCGCCTTCTCAAAAGCATGTCGAAGCCATAATGGCCATCCTTCGAGACAAACGTTACCAACCCGTCTATTTTCACTGCGCCCTCGGCCGCGACAGAACCAGCGTCGTCGCGGCATTGTACAAGATGTATTTTCTCGGGATGTCGCAGCAAGACGCCGGGCGATATATGCTTGAGTCCGGTTATAAGGTTAGCTGGGTCCGCAGTGGACTGGCGAGATATCTTAAGAAACACCCTACTCCTTCAGCAGCTTTGAGTTCGTCGCCCTAAAGATGAGAAACCGAGTGCATATATGACGCAAACTTACGCCAGAATTTCAACTGCCGTCATTGTGCTGTTTTTGTTTGAGAATCGCGCTCGCCCACAAGAAGCCGCCAAGCCCGCGGTAGCGATCGAAATGCAGATGCGGAACGTCAATATGCATCTCGATCAAGCGATTGTGATCGAGATCCGGGATCTGCGGGGGCAAACGGTACCAACCAGCAGCACCAAGCCAGTGACACTCGACGACGTCAACTCGTTCCTGACCCGCATTGACTCCGGCGAGATCGCACTCAGCGCGAAGAGTCTCGCGGACCTTCTAAACGGGTACGTGTTCGCCTATCCCGGCGCTCCTTTGAAGAAGATGGCAATCACCATGGACCGAGGGCGGCTCAAGCAAAAAGGTGTGATGCATAAGGGCATTGACATTCCATTTGAAATCGAAGGAAAGCTGGACGTGACGGCGGACGGTGAGATCCGATTTCATGTGGACAAAGTGAGCTCCGCGCACATCCCGTTTAAGGGTCTTATGCATTTGTTTGGGGAGGATCTTTCCAAGCTCATCAACCTTAAGCGCGATCGTGGCGTAACGTTGGACGGTGACGATATTCTTTTGAATCCAGGCCGCATGCTGCCGCCTCCACGAATTGAGGGTCGCGTGACCGCGGTGCGGATTGAAGGCGATCGAATTGTTCAGACGTTCGGGTCTAAGAATACGAAAGCGCTTGCGCTCCCCTATAAAGCGCGGAACTACATCTATTACAGAGGTGGTGTGCTGCGATTTGGAAAACTCACCATGACCGATGCCGACCTTGAGATCGTCGATCAGTCGCCCAACACTCCGTTCGATTTCAGCTTGCCGGACTACAATCGCCAGCTGGTTGCCGGATACTCGAAGAACACTCGTACAAACGGCCTCATCGTCTTCATGCCGGATTTCGCCACTCTCTTGAGGCCCAGCCGCTGACAGTGCGTCTTTGAGAAATACTATCTTGCCCGCCTTACCGCTTCTGCCAGGCCAGGATATGGGTTAACGGCCTTCCCCTTCCACCACACCTTTTCCGGACCCAACTCGAAGATCGCGAAATGCAAGTGCGGCGCGCGCGGATCCGCATTTCCCGTCGATCCCACAAAACCGATGACCTCGCCACGCTGGACGTGCATTCCCTCATGCAACCCCTCCAAGTACCGGTCCAAGTGCGCGTAATAGTAGCAATACACTCCCGTCTCGTCGAACTGATAAATCGTGTTGCCGCCCGGTTTGCTGAGGAACAGTTTGCGGACGGTTCCGGATACTGCCGCAAGCACGGGTGTGCCTTTCGGCTCCGCGATGTCGATGGCCTCATGCGGATGTCCGTTGTGAACTTCAGCGAACGTGTCGCGCAGATCAGCGAGCGAGAGTCCGCGAATGGGCGGGCTCATCTCGAACACAGAAACGGCCGCGCCAACAGCGAGAACCACGGAGAACGGCCCGGTAATGCAAACGCGGAGCTTCAACGCTATTCCTCCAGGATGATCGGTGTGCCCCGGCGAACCATGTGCGACAGATTATCCACATCCCAGTTCGTCAGCCTAATACACCCGGCCGATTCGCCGTGCCGGACATGTCCCGGGTCCGGCGTCCCATGGATTCCATAGTGTTCTTTCGAGAGGCCGATCCACGCCGCGCCTGCGGGGTTTCTGGGGCCGGGTGGAAGTATGGCGGTCGCTTTTTTCGGGTCCGCGTTCCAGAAGAGATCCGGATCGTAGTTGAACCACGGATAATGGATCACGCTCGTGATGGTCCAGTTGCCAATCGGCAACGGATCGTGCGTGCCGCCGATCGTGGCGGGATACTGCGCCAGTTCCTTGCCGCCGGCGCCGTACGCGATTACAGTTCGCTTGGATTTCGACACCACCAGGCGTGACGCCAACTGGACCACGGCGTGACGCACGTTCGGGACGATAATCCGCTCCCCCGCTGTATCCAGTTTTTCGCCGGGATTCAACTCGGCCAGTAGTTTCGGCGAGCAATGGAACCTCTCGCCCAGCTCTTCTCCCGGCGTTTCGAAGCCCAGCCACTTCATCTTCGCCTTTTCCTGGATGTCGGTGGGTTCTGGTTGGAACGGGCCTTTCTCGTCCGCTTTGGTAATCGTGTAGGTCGCGAGCAGCGGGCCGGCGTCGATATCGAGCAAGCGCCACATCTCCTCATCGATTGTGCCGGTCGGCTTCAAACCATGGTTTTCCTGATATCCCTTGACCGCAATCCCGAAATCGTCGCCGTAGACGCCGTCAATTTGGCCCGGCGAAAACCTGGCACGGTCCAGCAGAATCTGCGCCCGCACCACACTTGGCCCCGTCGCTCCCGCCCTTACCGCGCCAGTTTTCGTTGAGTCTTCTATCTCATTTCCGGAAAGACTCCGTGCGGCCGGCGCGCCAGCTAGCGTCAGAATCGAAGCAGTCACCGCTACCAGACAAGTTAGGCGCATACCCTACATTCGGCACTTTGCGGGCCGTTTGCCGCGTTGCCGCCTTCCGGGATTGGCTCCGCGCGTGCTTTAGCACAACCGTATCCACTGGAAGGAAATCATGAGGACATATTCAACAACTACAATTAGCGGAGTCATCTTCGCGACCCTGCTCTGCACGTTCTCCGTCTTCGCGCGAGAACACAGCGCGCTCAATGGCACTTGGGCGCTCGTGCCCGCCAAGAGCGATTTCGCCGGCCAGCCAGTCGTTCAAACCGGCACTGTGACGATTGCTGATCGGGAGGGCATCATCATCGTCTCTCGCAGTTTCGTGTATGAAGGCGCCACCGAGACGTTTTACTACAACGACGTCACCGACAGCGAGCACAACGCTACCATTCACACCGGCAAAGACCTAAAGAGCAAGACCAGCTGGGATCACGACGTCTTGAAGGTGACCACCACTCAATCCGGTGCGGTTACTATCGAACGCTACAGCCTGGCCCCGGATGGCGCCATGATCGTTAGCGTCGAAAGGCCCGGGCGAAAACCGATCAGCTTGGTCTTCGAGCGCCAATAACGCAACTGTCCATAACCATATATGGTCACGTGACCCGGTGCGGTCAGTTTTTCTTACGGCGAACATACATTCGCCTCTACCTTGCCGCGTCCTTTGGCATTCCTGTAACGGCCACAGCCGTGCACTTCAAGAGATCCGAGCGGAGCCGCCGCGAACAAGAGTTTTGTAAAACAAATTTGGAGGAAACGAATGAATCTAACAGACACGGCAACTAGAGCGGGCGCAACTCTGTCTCGAGCACAGGAGCGAGTGAAGGATTTTGGCCTCGCCGCCGCTGAGAAATTGGATGAAGCCCGAGAGGGAACAGCCGACGCGCTCGAAAACGCGGCTGGCTCGGTTCGAACCACCGGACGCGATGGAGCCAAAACGATAGAGACTATGTCGGAGAACGCGGCCGGCAAGCTGGATTCCACTGCTGCGTATGTGTGCGCAATCACGACCTGGGAAGCATGCTCAGTAACCTCGGGCAGGTGATTAGCAGGAATCCAACCGCGTTTCTGGTTTTGGCCGCTAGCATTGGGTTCCTGGCCGGTTCCGCGTTTGGGCGAAACAATTCACAGGCCGGGCCGTACCCGGCCTAGGATTCAAAAGAAAAGGAGAACGATATGCTGATACTGATTATCATTTTGATACTGCTCTTTGGCGCCGGTGGAGGATACTACGGCCATAGCCGCTGGGGTCCCGGTGGCGGGGCTGGTATAGGACTGGGGACGGTTCTAATAATTCTCCTCATCGCCTACATGCTTAACCTGCTCTGAGGAGAGTGTTGATCTTTCGAGGGTGTAGCCGAGCCGCGACCGGCAGGGAGCGATACCACGAGTGCCGCTAGTGCTGTGTCCCTGAAATCCGCCACATAACTTGGCGTGGGGCGGACGCCCTCGTCCGCGCCGGACCCCCTGGTCCGGCTCTGCGATCGATTAACAAACAACAGGCCGGCGGGGGCGTCGGCCCGCGGTTCGGGGGGACCGCCGCACTTCGCGGATTGTTCAACGAACTTCAGGGACACAACACTAGTTCTCGAGTTCCGATAGCGCTTCCTGCCGGTCGCGGCTCGGTTTTTCGTACCTTCCTACATTGCATTTTTGTGTCGCAGTCCCATCCCAGTTGCCGTGCAACAATGCATTCCAGCCTTCAAGCAAGCGGCCCGACAGCAGCTTCGGTCGCCCGACGGTCTTGCGCCTTGTGGCGAGGCCTGGCTATGAAGCCTGTGATTCCCAATCGCCATCGGAAGCAGCTTTTCTCGATAAGCTAAACACCACAGCAGGAATCCCGCGCCGCCGGCGAGGATGAAAATCGCGAAGCACAGACCCGCGGAGTGCCAACAAAATCAGCACAAAGAGGTCGCGTCTGCGTTTCGTTCTAAGCGGAATGGATGGAATCAGTTTGGGATCGACTGCCATGGAAACTCTCTATACTTGATGACAGCGAGAGGGCAGACTGTGCTCAGATTCCATGCTAGCCGAACCCTCATTCCGTTCCGGGAGATTGCGCCCCTCGTTAGGGTTGCGTTCCAAAACTGGCTAAACGACAGAGCGCCACGAATGGGAGCGGCTCTGGCCTATTATATTGCCCTTTCGCTCGCGCCGACTGTTCTGATCCTACTCGCGATCGCCAGTTTGGCATTCGGCGCTCCAGCCGCGGAGGGCCGCTTAATAGCTCAGATCCAAGGTTTAGTGGGATATGAAGGAGCCAGGGCAATTCAGTCCATGATCGATGGTGCGCGTCAGTCCAAAGGCATTGCCGCTACGGTACTTGGGCTGGTCACAATGTTTTTTGCGGCCTCGGCGGTAGTCAGCGAACTGAGGGATGCGATGAACACCATCTGGCAGGTTCCCGAAGACACGACTTCAAGCACCGTCCGGAGCATCTTCAATCTGGTGAAAGATCGGCTGCTTTCGTTCGCTCTCGTGCTGGCTTCCGGCTTGTTCCTGGTGCTATCGCTGATTGTGAATGCCTGGATTTTCGCGGCGGGCAAGTATCTCAACTCGGGAGCGGCTCCGCCCAAGGCGCTTGTACAAACCACCGATTGGCTGGTCACCTTCGTTGTCCTTACGATTTTGTTCGCATTCATATTTAAGGTCCTGCCGAGCGTGCCGCTGCACTGGAGCGATGTCGCCATTGGCGCAGTCTCCACTTCGCTGCTGTTCGCGGCCGGCAAGGTTTTGTTGGGCGTGTATCTCGGCAAGGCCGGATTCACGGATACATATGGAGCGGCCGGTTCGCTCGTCATCGTATTGGTTTGGGTATACTATTCGGCGCAGGTGCTTTTTCTGGGCGCCGAATTCACGCGAGCTTACGCCTGCCGCTTCGGTTCAATGTCCGCGTCGAAAAGCGGCCACCTCGGCGGGTAGCTGTGGCAAGGAGCACTCAGGGATGCCGGTAAATCGCGGGGAACACCATCGGACGGGACGCAGTGGCTGGCTACGCGCCGCGGTATTGGGGGCGAACGACGGGATCCTTTCGACGGCGAGTCTGGTGCTCGGGGTCGCATCCGCGCATGCAACTCACAGCAATGTACTCGTCGCGGGCATCGCAGGCCTGGTGGCCGGGGCGATGTCGATGGCGGCCGGTGAGTATGTGTCCGTGCACTCCCAGGCAGACACCGAAAAGGCCGACCTCGACCGTGAGCGCAAGGAACTCAAAGCAGACGATAAGGGCGAGCACAAGGAGCTGGCTCAAATCTATGTCGCTCGCGGACTGGATCCTTCGCTCGCGAAACAGGTCGCGCAGCAGTTGATGGCGCATGACGCCCTCGGCGCGCACGCCCGCGATGAACTCGGTATCTCCAAGAATCTCCGTGCGCGTCCCATTCAGGCGGCCCTTGCATCCGCCGGCAGCTTCGCGGTTGGAGCCGCCATGCCTCTGCTGGTCACCGCTATAGTTCCGCAGTCGAGCCTGATCTACCTCGTTTCCGGAACTTCACTGCTCTTCCTCGCGCTCCTTGGAGGATTGGCCGCGCATGTTGGGGGCGCCAGCGTTACGGTGGGCGCGATACGCGTAACATTCTGGGGCGCGTTGGCCATGGCGATAACCGCAGGCGTCGGGGCGCTATTCGGAACTGTGACGTAGGACTGCAATCTGCGGCGATTACGATTGCGTAGGCTCGCCCTGTGACCGGACGAATTCAGGATGTCGTAGCGTTGGGCTGTCCAGCTCACTTCGGAAATGTGAATCTCCTGGTCCAAAAGTGAGATGTCCTTTCAGATCGACGATCGAAATTCCTTCCTGCTCCCGCTGGACAATTTCAAGCGACATGCTTCAGATCCTTCCATCCCCCTTGGCTTTCCAATTCGGCGAGACTTGACTGCTGTTCAGTGTTCAATGTATGCATGCCTAGTTGAGTATACGCTCACAGCACCGCGTGCCTCCGACCTTGGCCGTTAATATCGTTCGGGAAGATTTGGCACCGCCCGTGCACGCAATAGTATGGTCGCCAAAAGGCTCCGTTCAACAAACTAAGGAGAAAACACATGAAATCGAGTACCGAAGATAAGGTCAAAGGTAGTTTTCACGAAGTGAAGGGTAAGGTCAAAGAGACAGCAGGCAAGGTCGCCAACAATCCTAACTTAGAGGATAAAGGCACGGCCGAGAACTTGGCCGGCAAAGTTCAAAAGAAGGTTGGCCAGATTGAAAAAGTATTCGAGAAGTAATTGAGGGCGGCTCCGTCCAGAGCACACGTTTTTCGCTCGGCGCAATTAACGCGCCGGGCGGCGCTCCGACTCTTTCGATTTCGACCACATTTGGTCGTCTGACGACCTGGCGTCAGGAAATCTGCAGCGGGTGGAGGCCTTGTGCCATGGCCGGCAACGCGGCGAGGGCCTCCCTAGCGGAAAGCCCAACCCTCGTTCCCTCCGATGGCTTCACTGCCTGGTGGCTGTGGGCCGTAATGCTGGCTCTACCACAGGCCGCTGGATCCCGGCTTTGCGCTAGTGACTCGCAGTCCCGTTTGGTAGGCGCCGGCGACAGTAGGAGCACACCACTGGCCAAACAGTGAAAGGGAGCCGAATCGGCGCAAAACGTGCTGCATCCTGCCTGGACATTCGATCTTTCGCGGTTAAGCTGATCGACGAAAATTCCAAAGAATCGAGGATCGACATGAAATTTCTTAGAGTAATGACCCTGGCCGCCCTTGTTTCGCTTCCCGGAACTGTTGTCCAGGTTTACGGACAGCAAGAGAAGCGCGACGAAAAGCAGGCCCAGCCCGAAAAGCAACAGGCACAGCCACGGCAACAAGCGCAACCGAAGGAAAAAGCTCAGGCGCAACCACGGCAACAGGCACAGCCCAAGGAAAAGGCCCAGGCAGAACCACGCCAACAGGCGCAGCCAAAGGCAAAAGCTCAAGCGCAGCCACGCCAACAGGCGCAGCCAAAGGAAAAAGCCCAGGCGCAACCACGGCAACAGGAACAGCCAAAAGCAAAAGCACAAGCGCAGCCACGGCAACAAGCGCAGCCTAAGGAAAAAGCCCAGGCGCAAC
>PMUN01000080.1 GCA_003166875.1 Bryobacterales bacterium
GGGTAAACGTTGCGGCTGGAACACCCTCTTTCGCAATCATGAACTGCTGTTGAAAGGCGTTCCACGATCCAAAAAGTGGAGCGGCTTTGGCGTAGGCCGTGGTGCTGTCTGGGATCAGCGCTGCCCGAATCTGCGGGTAGGTAGTCGCAAATCCAGAACTCGCGAAATCCGCCCACGCGTCCATCGGGTGAATTGCCGGCAACCATGCGTTCCAGTCCGGGAGCATCAGGGCGATTTCCTGCTCTCTCGCATTAAGATTGCCAGTGATCGAAAAGAAGCCGGGATTGTTCACAATCCCGTTCGGAAACATATTTGCTTGCATCGCTCGATCGCTTGGCAGCACGGCGCCCAGACCCGCGCCCGCGGACCAATTGCTCACCGGCTGCGAGTCCAGCCCTGGCCCAGGCTGATACGGAGGATTCCATGGGCGTCCGGGATTGGGTACATTCAAGGAACGAATGTAGCTGGCAATCTGATTTCCTTGCTGCGGGCTGAGCCCATGGAATATCGAACGGGTCTGAATCGAAAGATTCGAGTAGTTGAAGTATTTCAGGTCGCGGCCGTCTTGTGCATGACAATCCATGCAGTGGGCTTGGATCGGCGCGGGACCAGAGGCTGTGGGTGCGGTCAGGGATGCACTCCGGTACAGTGCTTCCCCGGCGGAAATGTCCGACGGATCCGTCGATGGCGGCTGCCACGTGTTCGGATCAACGTTGACGAACTGGCTGGAGGGGATCAACGAATTCCCATTTTCGTCCTGAACGTTGAATGCCAGTACCCTAAATCCACTCACCCTCCCATCTGTTCCATTGAACCGGAACGTTACGGTATTCGTGCCGGTTGTGAGCCCGGCGGCGGGCATGGTCATCTGCAAAGTGTGGAAGCCGCCGCCGATTCCTCCGTAGGCGTTGGCCAGCCCAAGCAGCGTCACGGTGCTTTCGTTGATCGGCTGCCAGGGTCCTCCATTCATTTGCAGGCTGGCCTGAGTCTGGGAAAGCAAGCCATGGATCTGCATCCACAGATTCAGACCGCTCAGATTCGTTCCGCTAGGAATGTTGAATGAGACTGACGCTGTCGTTCCAGCCGAACCCAGCACTTCGAGTGGAACGGCGATCGTGGTTGGCGGAGGTAGAGTCTGGCCCACGGCCGGATTCAATGTCACGGTCGCCCAGGCCGGTTCCGTGGAATCGGTAATGCTCATGGCGGTAACCGTGACCGTAGTCTCGGCAGTCACACTGCTTGGCGCGGTGTAGAGCCCACCGGTGGTGATGCTCCCGATGGACGGGCTAATGCTCCAGGCCGGATTCGTTCCCAAGCCGGAAGCCGTGAACTGCTGCGTCTGAGAAGGACCGAGTGACACCAGGCTCGGGCTGATGCTGGTGGGCCCTTCCGGACCGGAGCAGACGCGGGAGGAGTCTGCCGCGATGGGCATAGTCGGAAGATTACTGACGATGTCGCCGATCTGCACAGACACTGGAACCTGACAACCCGTAATGCCTGGTGGAACCGTGAAAACAATCTGATCCACGCCGGCACAGCAACCGGAGCGGCCGCGATAGGTAATTGTGGCTTGGGTTAGCCCGATGTGGACCTCCGCCGGGACATCCGCTTGATTGGCGGGCAAGGGTCCAGCGGCTTCATTACCCTGAACGCGAGTCAATCCGGTACCCCAGATGATGGCTACGTCGCCTGCCAGGGCCGAATGGGTGAACGTGTACTGGTTGTAGTTAGCGTCTTCAATCACTCCCGGCCCTGCTCCGGATTGAGCCATGGTAAAAATCCCGAAGCTGTGGGCGACTACTTGAAAGGAGGCTGCGTTGCTGGCTCCGTTGTAATTCACCGTCAACGTGGCTGACCCGGCCGGGACCGCGGAGGGCAGAACCGCATTAATCTGCCCGGGACTCACAAATAGCGGGATGGCGTTGTAGGACTGGCCTCCGGCCAGCACCGTCAATGACACACCGCCCAGGGTGGTCTGCAACGGGAAAGCGAGCGAGGGGCTTTGCGCCGGACCCAAATTGCTCCCAAATGCCGAAAAGACGGAACCTTGTGCAATCGAAGAGTTTGGCAATGTTACTTTGGCGAGGCTGGCTGCATTGACGATGCCGCCCTCGAATAAGTTGTGCTGCGCCAAAATCGGAGCGCTCGTGAATAGCGACAAAAGACAGATAATATGTTTCATTGTCCTCAACCGAAACTATTCGCGGGCTCGGAATTTATTTTAATCCAGTTGATGCCTGGCGAGTGGAATAGGCAGCGCAACAGTTGACGGTGGGAACCTACCGCCGCGGGAGCTATTTGTATATAGATCACGCCGGCGGACTTGAAGTGACAGGTTCACTAACCGAAGGATCTCGCGTATATTGCGCAGTGCAATGCAGCCGGTATTGCGGGCACATCCTGGATACGTCCGATCTTTCAAAGGCTCTGGCCCATCCGAGATGGGCCAGAGATGAATCGTTTCTATCTTTTCAATTCCCCGGCGTGCAAGTAATCAAGATGCCCCCGCCAGTGCGGTCGCTGCCGATGCAGGTAGCATCGAGTGTGCCGGCCCAATTGTAAGCCGGCCATACGGTCTTTGCCCAGGTCGCGAGCTGCTTCAACGCTGAAGGATCGATACCCTGGTAAATCAATTGCGGAATGAGGAATGCAACGTGGCTCGACATGTTCGGGCCAAAGGGGCTAGCCGGATCAGGAACTTGGTTGGCGGTGGTAAGGGCCCCCTGAATAAACTGTTGCGCTGTGAAGGATGTTAGCTTGGGCACCCAAACGTTCACGTACGCATTCAACGCGGCCAGGTGCTGGGCAAGAGGCACTTCGCTCCAGAGCAAAGTATTGTTGGGGAAAGCGACTAAATTGAGAGGATCGCTCACCCAGTATTGCCAGCCGTCCGATCCGGTCTGCGGTCCTTGATTGAAATTCGAAACCTGGAGACCTTTTATAATCCAGAGAAGCAGCAGCGCTGCGTTACCCGGTTGGGACGAGGCCGGACTGTCCTGGGTAAGGCTGGTAACGAAGTTAAATGAATAGGGAAAGTCGATTGGCGATTGACCCCCAAACTTGCCGTTCCCGTCGTTCAGGGTCAATTGCAGCTGGTACCATATATGTGAAAAGTAGGTATGGGTGATAAGCTGGCCGTTGCCGACTCCCGGGGCATTCGTCGGGATGTGCAGCATGTTCGGTGAGGTGACGAATGGAGCATTCGAGAACCAGGATCGCGTGGCTGCCTGTGGTCCAAAAGCAACCTGTGACATCCCTTCCAAGCCGTACTCCTGGTTCATATCCCACCATTTGACCATCTGCCACAGCGCAACCGATTGAATCTCCTCAGTATATTTTGGATTATTCCAGGCAGTGGACGTAGAAGACTGCGTCAGGGGCGCCAGGAATTGCGACTGATACGAAACCCATTCCGCCATGTAACCCAGGGCGTTCGTGTAAGCTTGCGAGCCCCCGGGGCTCAGTAGGGAGGCAATCCGCAAATAATCGGCGTATAGTTGGCTACTGGTGAAGGCACTGCCAAAGGCGTCCTTCGGATGGACGGTGGGCAACCAATGGTTCCAATCCGGCAGTTCCAGGGTGATGGGGATTTCGCGGGCATTGAGATAGTCGGTGGGCGCCCAATTGGTCGCGGTGCCACCCGGCATCAACTGTGCCAGGATATCGTCATCGCTATCCAATACCGCGGAAAGGCCCGCACCGGCGGCCCAATTCTCCACCGGTTGAGAATCCAAACCGGGGCCCGGTTGATAGGGCGGATTCCAAGGCCGGCCCGGATTCGGAACATTTAACGAACGAATGTAGCTGGCGATCTGATTCCCCTCGGCCGTGGTGAGGCCGTGGAACATTGAGCGCGAAACGATGGAATTATTCGAGTAGTTGAAGTATTTCAGGTCGCGGCCATCGTGGGTATGGCAGTCCACGCAATGAGCTTGGATCGCTTGGGGCCCAGAGGATGTGGGTACTGTCAGAGGCGCCGAAGTATAAAGAGTCTGGCCGGCGCTTATGTCGGAAGCCAGGGTAGAAGGCGGTTGCCAAGTGTTCGGATCGGTCTGGGTGAACGTGCTTTGCGGAATCAGTTGGTTCCCGTTCGCATCCAAAATGTTCAGTGCCAGAACCCGGAAACCGCTCACTGTGCCATCCGTTGCATTGAACTGGAAAGTGATCGTATTGGTTCCGGTGGTAATCGAGTTGGCAGGCAGGTTCATGGTCATCGGGAAGGTGTGGAATCCACCTCCCATGCCGCCGTATTGAGCCGCACGCCCTAATACCGTCCCAGTCGATTCATTGATCGGAATCCAGGCGCCGCCGTTGAATTGGACGCTGGCCTGAGTGGCATAGCGCAAGCCATGGATCTGGAACCAGAGCTGCGCCGGCGTCGTCGACCCGGACGGGATGGTGAATGAGGCGCTCACGGTCGTTCCATTCGGCCCGACTACCTCGAGTGGCAACGTGATCCCAGTCGAAGCAGTCGAAGCGGCCGGGTTCAATGTAATTGTCGCGGTGGCTGAGCCACCTGTGCCCGTGGCGGTAGCCGTGACCGTAGACTGGGTAGTAATACTACTGGGTGCCGTGTATAATCCAGCACTGCTTATGCTTCCGGTAGACGGGCTGATGGTCCACGTCGGACTTGTAATCCCCGAAGCTGTGAACTGTTGTGTCCCTGACGGACTGAGAGTTGCCTGGCTCGGGCTGACGCTGACGGCAGGCGCGGTCGATGCATTAAGGGTGATGGTGGCCGTCGCGGTTTGCGTTGGACTGGCAATGTTCGCAACGGTAAGTATGATTGTTTGCAATGATGTAATAGTCGCTGGTGCTGTGTACACTCCGTTCGACATAGTACCGACCGAGGGAGCCAGAGTCCAAGTAACCGCAGTCGACGACGCGGATGTTCCTGCGATGGAAACGTTGAACTGGGTCGTTTGGCCGCCAGTAAAAGTAATAGAAGAGGGCGTTAGCGCGATGCCAACCGTCGGTACGAGTGTGATTGTAGCACTGCCCGTCTTGGTTGAGTCCGCCAAACTAGTTGCTGTAACCGTTACGGTTTGTTGGCTGCTAATGGTCGCCGGAGCCTGGTAAAGGCCGTTGCCCAAGCTTCCAACACTCGGCGACATGGACCATGTGACATTCGGATTCGTGGTGCCGCTCAGCGAAACGCTGAATTGTTGCGATTGGCTGGGGGTGAGACTGGCGGACGTGGGCGACACAGAGACGGATACTGAGGGAAGCAACGTGACTGACGCGGTTGCGATCTTGGTCGGATCGGCCGCGCTGGCGGCTGATACGGTGACGGTCTGTTGCAGCGAGATCACTGCCGGCGCGGCATAGACGCCATTCGTCACTGTTCCAACTGCAGGCGACAGGCTCCAATTCACAGCGGTATTGCTCGAACCGGTGACCGTAGGCGTGAATGTCACCGATTGCCCGCCGGTGAGTGAAGCGCTGGATGGCGTCACTGAAATGGCGGCTACCGGCGCTGGCGGAACCAGTGATATCGTTGCGCTGGCTGTCTTGGTAGGATCGGCGGCGCTGGTGGCCGTCACCGTCACTGTTTGCGCGGAAGCGATAGTGGCGGGAGCCGTATAAACTCCGCCCGCGATAGTTCCCACCGACGGCGAGATCGACCAGTTCACGCTGGCGTTACTCGAGCCGCTGACCGTGGCTTTCAGCGTAGTGGATTGTCCTCCAGTGAGCGAAGCCGTCGTAGGCGAAACCGTTACGGCCACGGGCACCAAACTTACCTTGGCGCTCTCAGTCTTGGTGGGATCCGCCGCGCTTGCGGCCGTCACCGTCACCGTTTGCGCCGACGCGATGGTTGCGGGCGCCTTGTAAACTCCGCTAGCAATTGTTCCAACCGACGGCGCTATCGACCAGTCTACGGCGGTGTTACTCGATCCGCTGACCGTCGCTTTGAATGTTGTGGATTGGCCGCCTGTGAGTGAAGCCGTGGAGGGCGTCATTGTGATCGACACCGACGGCGTCAACGAGATCACCGCGCTGGCGCTTTTGGTGCTATCGGCCGCGCTGGTCGCTTTGACAGTTACGGACTGGGCCGTCGTCACTAGCGCCGGCGCTGTGTAAACACCATTGGTAACGGTACCCACCGCGGGTGTTACGGTCCAGTTCACTGCAGTGTTGCTGGTCCCGTTCACGGTGGCTTTTAGTGTGGTTGACTGACCAGAAGTCAGAGTCGCGGATGAGGGCGATACGGAAATCGACACTGCTAATAGGTTGATCGTCACGCTGGCGATGACGCCCGTGGACGCCTGGCTGGTTGCCGTGACGGTTACCGTTTCGGACGAAGTGATCGGGTAGGGTGCAGTATAAACTCCGTTAGATAACGTTCCCACTTGAGGCGAAAGGGACCAGTTGACGCCCGTATTGGTAGTTCCGGTCACGGTGGGGTTCAGCGCTGTCGATTGTCCACTCGTCAGGGAAGTAGAGGTTGGATTCAGCGTAATCCCTATGGTCGGCACCAATGCGATCGTGGCCGAAGCGTATTTGGTGGGATCCACCACGCTCGTGGCGTACAACGTAATGTTTTGTGAACTGTTGAGCGACATGGGCGCCGTGTAGACTCCACCGGGGGTGATGGTTCCAACTCCTGGTCCGGACCATGTGACCGCAGTGTTCGAGGCTCCGGTGATGTTGGCTGTGAATGCGGCCGATTGGCCGTTGGTCATTGAGATCCACGTCGGGCTGACTGAAATACCCACCAAGGGCATCAGGGTGACAGTAGCCGACAGCGCTGGGTGCCCGGGCTCAAAAGAATAAACAGTGACGGTGGTTATCGCGGTAATAGTCGCTGGCGCTTTGTAGAGTCCGGACGTCGAAATGGTTCCGGAGCTTGGATCAATCGACCAAGTGTAGAGGGTCTTGCTGGCGCCTGCAACCGAAAATTGTTGTGTCTGCGAAGGTTTCAATGTGACACTCGCTGGCGTTATCGTTTGCGCGTCCGACGCGGCGGCCATCGAGAAAAGCATTACTGCTAATAGAAGTTGGTATATAGTTCGCATGGTAGTTGTTGCGTCTAGCCATCCATCGGAAGATGGCTAGTACTTCTCTATGCCCGGTTCTCCCTAATCGTTCTTTGGTTTACACGTAGGTTCAAATCGAGTTCTGCCTGCCTACACTGAGCCGCGTAGGAAACAAGAACTAAGTCCAATCGGGGGAGGCTTAAATGGTACAACACCGCCTAAAGTACTGGAACCTTCCAGTCGATTGACAAATGTCAATTCATCCGTCAATCTGAAGATATTCCTTTATCAGGAAAGAGCTTGTTGGAACCCAAACTGAAACGTGCCATGGTCTCCAAGATAGTACTTGACGGTATAAAATCCGCTCCGGATAATATTCGGTACCCGTGGTTTGCAGTCCGGGTCCGCTCCAACCACGAACGGATCGCGTCGGCGCATTTGCGGGAACGCGGTTACGAGGAGTTCTCGCCTTCTTGGAAAACTGAGCGCCGCTGGTCTGATAGAACGAAAGAGATGGATCAGTTTCTCTTTCCCGGTTACGTGTTTTGCCGACTGAATCCCTTGGACCGGCTGCCGGTGCTGACGGCGCCAGGTGTGGTGGACCTGGTGGGTTTCGGAAAGATTCCCGCGCCGATACCCGAGGACGAGATCGAAAACGTCCGGCGGATGGTACAATCCGGATTGCTGGTGATGCCGTGGCCGTTTCTGGAATTGGGCCATAGGGTGTTGATTGAACGTGGCCCTCTGGCCGGCGTGGAGGGTATTTTGGACGAGGTAAAGGGCAAGTACCGGCTGGTTGTTTCTGTTCAGCTTCTTCAGCGATCGGTATCGGCGGAGGTTGACAGAGACTGGATTCGTCCTTTGCCACCAGCGCGACGGGATAGAAGTGGCGCTACGACACCGCATAACGTGACCTTAAGAAGAGGGTGATATGCATCTGCATGGGACGCTACGCTACATTAAGTGTTTCACATTTATTTTAGCTGTGGGTTTGTTGACGACTGCCCAGATGTCCGCCCACCAGCAACCGGCTGGGCAGCCACAGCCGGCCGACACGGGTCAAAACCCTAATCAGGCTGCACCCCCCAGAGAACTGCCCCCCGATACGATACGTCCCAACTATGTGCTGGGCCCTGACGACCAGATTCTGATCCGCTCGAATGCTGAGGAAATTAATGAGAAGCCGTTTCGCATTGATGCGGATGGCAACATCAACCTTCCTTTGGTGGGTAAAATACACGCGGAAGGAATGTCGCAGCTGGAGTTGGAGGCGGAAATTGTCAGGAGGCTCAAAGAGTATATCCGGAATCCTACGGTGATCATCACCCCGACTGCGTTTCGGAGCGCGCCGGTCTTCTTCGTCGGTTTATTCGTCAAACCGGGTATCTACGGGCTTCAAGGCAAGCGATCGCTGGTGGAGATGTTGGTCCAGGTAGGTGGGCTTGCACCAAATGCCAGCCGGCATATCAGACTTACGCGGCGGGCCGAATATGGCGTTATCCCACTGCCCGGCGCCATCGAAGATCCTGAGAAGAAGATCAGCACCGTCGAGATCAGCATGGGCAGCCTGAGGGAAAACGTCAATCCCGCTGAGGACATCATCCTGCAACCGTTTGATGTCATAACTGTTGACCGTGCCGAACAGATATACATCAATGGCGAAGTTTTTAAAACCTTAGCGATCGACCTCGGGGAGCGCGACTCGATTTCTCTCCTGCAAGCTCTGACACAAGCCGGGGGCCTCACCCGCGACGCCAAACGCGCCAAGGTGCGAATCCTGCGGCCCATTCTGAATTCTACGCGGCGCGCCGAGATCGAGATTGACGTCAACGATATCTACACGGGTAAAGCGAACGATTTCCCACTGCTGCCGAACGATGTCTTGTATGTGCCCCGATCCATCAAACGGGTCGTTTGGACGACGGTTGGCCAACTGATAATCTCGAACGGTCCGTTCATAGTCATTTCAATACTTCGTTGAGTAATTAGCGCTAGCCCGGAATGATACACTGAGTGATCACGATGCACCATCCTGCTAACGGAAATTTGTTGATGCGATGCTGGTTGCCACAGGTGCTGGCGGCGATTCTGATTGTCACGCCTTTGTACGCTGATGAACAGGCTCCCGCTGCTCCTCAGAATCCGCCTGCCGCCGGCCAACCTGCTCCCGTACCGCCCCAAACACCGGCTAACGCTCCCGCGAAACCCATGGCGCCTTTGCCGGTGATCAAAAACCTGAAGTTACTCGTGTTGGCCGGCAACGGGGAAATGAACGATTTGGAGCGCAGAGTGATGGCTTCGTTGGTGGTCCAGGTTCTGGATCAGAATGATCGGCCGGTGGAAGGCGCCGAAGTGGTGTTCCGGTTTCCCTTGGACGGGCCGGGCGCAGCTTTTACAGGAGGAAAGACTTCTCAAACACTGAGAACCACTGGAACCGGTGAGGCCGCGGCCGTGAATTGGATGGCCAATGGCGAAGTAGGGACATTCGAAGTCCACGTCACCGCTACTTATGGAAATGAGGTGGGCGAAACCACAGTCAAGATGTCGAATGTGACCCGAATTGTGGAGGGCGCGAAAAAAAGCTCCAAGCAAACCCACTGGTATTCTCCCACCTGGGTGAAGATCGCCATCATTGCAGGTGTGGCGGGCGCTGCAGCGGGTATCGTCCTGGCGACACGCGGAGGCAGCCACTCTTCTACCAGCGGCACTGTCCCCATCACTGTTACGCCCGGCTCGCCCACCGTGGGGCAGCCTTAATTTTTTATGCGCAGCCAAATTATATTGTTTTTGTTTACCTCCCTATCCAGCGCCGCTTCGGCGCAGTCTTTGAGCGGACCCGTCGAAGGCTTTATCTTCGATGCGCCGACCGAGAGCCTGCGAGCCGTCAATGGGATCGCGGGATCCGCCACTTTTGGGCCGGCCCTGGTGAGCGGCGTCGAGTACAGCTCGGTTGCGCCGAATAAGAATTACGCCATCGCCTTCGAGGACGGCCATTGTCTATTCGTTTCGGGCCTGGGCTCCAGGCATGTGTCCACAGCCCCGCTGGCTGGTGTATTCGGCCAACCGGATGGCGCGGTATGGTCGAGCGATGGCGCCGTCGCCATCCTGTATTCGCTTTCGGGAAATTGGATCCAGACAGTGGCCGGCATTCCCAAGGCGCCCCGGGCCAACACCTACCGGAATCTGTCGGTCCTGGGCGGATCGCTTTCCGCCGTTGCGGCCGACATGGACGGCCAGCAAATCGCGATTGCCGTGCATGGTCCAAAAGGTGGCGTGTATTTGAATAAAGTGAATCAGGAATTCATTCCACTGGTGGAAATGGAAAATCCGGTCTCCTTGACATTTTCTGAAAATGGCGCGAATTTATATGCGTTGGACGGCGCCGCGCTGAAACTCACGGCCATCACCATCAGCGATTTCGCCTCCCAGGTTCTCCCGCTCACCGGATTGCGCGATCCGATCGCCATCCTCGCTGGTCACGATACCGCCAACCAGCCGGTAGTCTATGTGGCCAGCGGAACTGACCGGCTGGCAGGCGTGTACAACCTAGCCAGCCAGAAAATCGAGACCACCATTCACCTCGATTTTCAACCCACCGGTCTTCAGGATTTAGGACCTAACAGCTTCGTCATCGGCTCCCGTTTCAAATTGGAGGATCCGCTTTGGCTTTTTAGCACTGCACCCCGGCCTGCGGTTTATTTTGTCCCTGCGGCGACAGCCGCATCGAAGGGGGTTGAATAAATGCGGCTTCAATGGCTCGGTCGTAGCATCCTGCTCGGCGCGGGGATGGCCGCTCTAGGATTGGCACAGACGTTTCCTTTGCAAATGGTTGGGACCTCCAACGGCATCGTACTGACCCTTGCGAACGGCTCCCAAATTCCCTTCGCGGCCGGGGTTGGACAGACTCAGACGCTTCAGGTAACTGCCACTTATGCCGGCAGCGGCACCATCACCATTCCGCAAGATTCTACCCTGGTATTCGGCTCCAACGAATTCACCGCGGCGCTGGCCGGTACGCTGCCCTTAACCGTTAAGCCAGGCGGTAGTTTTTCCTTCGATATAGTGTTTAGACCTACTAGCGCCGCGGAAGTCAGCGCTATATTCAATCTGCCTTTTACGGAAACTGTGCCCGGGACCGGTTCCGGCAACCCGCCGCCCGTTGTCAACTCCAATGCCATCAATCTGAGTCTGATCGGGACGGCCCCCTCTTTCATAGTGAGCTATACCAAGAATCAGAACGTCATCCAGGTGGCCAACGGTCAGCCCATTGTCTTTGATCCTCAACCGGTCAACACAACGGTAACGCTGCCGCTGAATATCACGAACAACGGCAGCGCCACCGGCCAAGTGAACAACATCGTCGTTACCGGAAAAGCATTTCAGCTGGTTGACCGCCCTCTGCTGCCTGCGGGCGTGCAGAGTGGCAACACCCTTCCGGTGGGGATCGAATACATGCCCACTGCAGTGGGCACCGATACCGGCCAAGTACAGATTACATTTGGCGACGGAACCACCCAGTCCTTTGTCTTGCAGGGCAGCAGCACGTCTCCCGCGCTGGTGTATACGCTGCTCCAGAACGGCAAGACCACCACTGTTACTCCACCCGGTCCCATAGCTCTTCCCGACACGAATGTCGGATCAACATCCAGCTTGGTAGTTCGCGTTCAGAATACCGGTAACGGAAGTGTAACCGTAGGCTCAATCAGTACAGCACCCCCCTATCAGGTGACTGTCGGGTCAGTGCTTCCGAAGACCTTGAATACGAACGATAGCTTCACCTTCACGCTCACTTTTGCTCCCACCGCGCCCGGCGCTCAGCCTGGCCAGTTGCTGGTTGGAACCAATCTGTCGACCGATCTGTTCAATTTGACAGGCAAGGGACTGGGATCCAACCTGCAGTTCTCCTACGTTGCGGCCGGTTCTACGCTCACCATCGGAACCAACGGTGTCACTGGCGTGGTGTTCAGCCCCGTCCAGGTGACCAAGACTGCGTCCATCCCCTTCACTGTGACGAACAACGGGACGCTCCCATCCATCGTCTCGAACATCACAATTCAAGGGGCCAACAGCCCGTTCTCGGTTTCCGGGACGCCACCATTGCCAAAAAGCCTTGCGGGCGGCGCGTCTTTCTCGTTTACGGTTAGTTTTGCACCCACTGCGGTGCCGTCGGTGACCGACACTCTGCTCATCAACACCACTGGCGTTCCATTGTTCGGTTCCGGCACGGCGCCTCCGCTGCTGTCGGCCTATACAATATCCGGCCCCAGCGGGACAGTGGCTCCGCAATCCCAGCCCAGCGTAACCTTGACGCTAGCCAGCCCGTACCCGGTGGCTATCAACGGCGTCCTAACGCTGACCACCTCGGGTACACTCGGCAGCGACCCGGCCGTTCAGTTCACAAACGGTCTCCGTACGGTGCCGTTCACCATCCCCGCGAATGGAACTGTAGCCAACTTTGCGAGCCAGGGGAATCAGATCCTGTTGCAAACAGGGACGGTTGCCAGCACCATTCTCTTGACGCCATCGTTTGCCACTGCCGCAGGTGTTCCCCTTACGCCTTCCAACCCACCCACGCTCGAGTTCACCGTTCCTGCGGAGGCTCCGGTTTTGATTGCCGCCACGGTGGCCTCTAGCAGCGCCAACGGTGTTGTGCTGAACTTCACAGGCTATTCAACCACCCGGAGCCTTACCGCTCTAAACGTGCAATTTACTGCAGCAGCAGGGTTTAGTCTGGCAACCTCGCAGGTAACGGTGCCTCTTACCCAGCAGGCTACGGTTTGGTTCGACAGTACAGCATCCCAGGGCTTTGGCGGTCAATTCACCGTTTCAGTACCATTCACGTTCTCGGGGACACCGCCCACGGGCACCGCTCTCTTGCAAACAATCGCTTCAGTTTCAGCGACTATCAGCAACAGCGTGGGGACTTCTACCGCTGTAACATCACCGATCCAATAGGGCTCGCGGCAGAGCGTGCGTTATCTTACTGTCGGCGCTCCTAAACCCATGATTTCTGGATCAGTTACCAACCCTAAAACGCCACTAAGGTACTAGTACAATTCCCTCCCCCCAGCTATTGCATATCTACGTGGAACCACTTACGATAGAGAAGTTCGCATGACCTATTCACATCGGAGAGAAAAATGAAGATTAACTTAACCCGGATCGCGATTATTTTGGCCGTTTGTCTGACGTGTGTTTCCGCAGCTATGGCTACCCCTGCTTGCGGCCAGACTTCGGCCACTTCACCCGCCCAGACTGCGGCTTTGAACCCGCTATATGTCGCCTCAAACGGCGACACTTATACGCCCGCTCCCGGCTACACCTGTGACATCGGGAAC
>PMUN01000456.1 GCA_003166875.1 Bryobacterales bacterium
GTTCGTTCGCCCATCAAATAAGGAAGCCAGTACAGGCCCTGCGATCCAGCCGGTGCAGTGGCTGCTTCCGTGGTGAGTGCGTCGTAGTCCGTTCCCGGAGCGAGTTGGTTCCGAAACCATTGCAGGCTCAGGCCGGCGCCTTGCGTGACGCCCATCACGTGCCACGCGCCTTTCACGGCGTGACAAAACGTATGCACGCGGCCGGCCGGATCGTATTGCGGCTTGTCACTATGGGCGAAGACGACACCCGAAGTTCCCAGCGTGCACGAGACCACTCCCGTCTCCACGATCCCGTTGCCAACGGCGCTGGATGCCTGGTCGCCTCCACCGCCAACTACGGGCGTACCCGGCTCCAGGCCCGTATCGCGCGCGGCTTCGCCGGTGATGCCGCCGGTGACATCGCTCGATTCGTATACGCGAGCCAGGATGCCGCGATCCAATTTCAGCGCGTCCATCATTTCGAAAGACCAGCGGCGCTGGACTACATCGAATAAAGCTGTGCCAGAGGCGTCCGAAACGTCGCTTGCGAATTCTCCGGTGAGCCGAAAGCGGACGTAATCCTTCGGCAGCAGCATCTTCTTGACACGCTCAAAATTCCGCGGCTCATTGTCGCGCACCCAGAGAAGCTTGGGCAGCGTGAAGCCGGTCAGCACCGGATTCGCCGTGTAGCGCAGCACAGCGTCTTTGCCGACAGTGTGGTTGATCCAATCCACCTGCGGCTGGCTACGTTGATCGCTCCAGATGAGCGCCGGCCGGATTACCTGATGGGAGGCGTCCAGAATCACCAGGCCATGCATCTGTCCCGATAATCCGACGCCGCGGACATCTTTGCCGGTGATTTTGGCTTCAGCGAGAACACTTCGGACCGCCTGCTGTGCCGCGTCCCACCAGTTCTCCGGACGTTGTTCGGCCCACAGCGGCCGCTCCATGCGCACATCTTCGTGAGGCGCCGTTGAGGCGTGCCGCACTTGCCCGCCCTCATCCACCAATAGCGCCCGTGTTCCCCCAGTTCCAACGTCGATTCCGAGCCAATAAGCCATGCAGCCGAATTGTAGCGCAAGCGCGGTTCTTCGGTTCATCGGTTCTTCGGTTCATCAAATGCTCAGCGCTTGTTAATCCCCCAAGTGTTTGCCGATCGAGACGAATCGATGTGGCGCGCGCACTCGTGCGTGCCGCGTTCACACTCGTGTGAACGCCCGCAGCTTTTCTGGACACTAGTGTTCGCAAGAGTGCGAACACGGCACGCAAGGGTGCATGCGCCACAAGGTGCGGTTCACCGCGCTGTGTCGTTAACCGAATAACCGACGTCGTTAGCGCGCCGGCAGCGCGCGAAACGACGTCACCGACGGATCGCCCGGTAATTCGACGGTCTTGATCAATTGCAGGGTTGCTGTATCATACACATGGATGAACGGCGCGGCGCCCGATACGAAAAGGCGCTTGCCGTCGCGGCTGATGTTAGCAACGTAGCGCGTGCGCTCCAGGTCCGTGATCTGAGTGATGCGCTTCTTCTCCAAATCAATTGCCAGCAACTGATTCATTACGGCGTAGGCGCGCTTGCGATCGGGCGACACCACGGCGGAATACAGCGGGATCGGTGAACCTAATTCCACCACACCGACTTTGCCGTTCGCGACGTCCAGATTCACCAGTCCCATCAGATCTTTCGCGGTAATCGGGTCCCTGGTGTAATACGGGATGCTGAAAATCCCGCTCCGTTCGAACTGAATGAAGAGTGCGAGTGTGTTCAATGCCCCCGCCGTTGGGCTCGGTTGGTTCATCAACGGAAATGTATCGGTGATGCGGTTCTGAGCCAGGTCAATGTAGTAAAGATCGCGGCCCCAAGCAATCAACGTGCGCTCGTCCTTAGTGAGCGCCAGCGCTGCGACGCCTTGCGGCACTTCGGCGACCTTCTGCGTTTTGCCGGTGGCCACGTCCACGGACCAGATTTGCGGCGGGTCCACCACGTAGCGGTCAATCAGTTCACGCACTGGCTTGACGTGAACATAAAGACGATCCCCCTTCCCGTTGAGCACCAGCCCGTAGATCGTCAGCCGATAACCGGGCGGCGTTATTTCCAGAACCCGATCTATCGAGCGGGTCTCAAGGTTCACCACCTCCAGTTTGGCGCGGCCGTCGGTGGTGGTGTAGACGAACTTGCCGTCCGGAGATGGGACCAGTTCTTTGGGCGCGCGGCCGCGCGTCTGGATTTGACCGGCGATCTCATTGCGCGTGCCATCGAAAATAACGATGCCATGAGGATGAACACCCAAAACGTAAAGTTCAGACTCCTGGGCGAAACTCAGCGCCACCGTGAATGCGAATGTAAGTAGCGCTTTCATCGGTCGGGATAAATGAGATCCAGTTTCCGCCAGTCGCGTTCGGCGGCCGCGCATGAGTCGGACCAGCTTAGATAGTTGGTCAACTGATCCGGAACCTGAGCAGGCCACCAACAGTCGTCATAGCAACCGTACAGGTCAGCCTCAACGGGCTGGCACAAACCGCTAACGCCACCTGCCGCATCTGTTTCCCAACCGGGATCGAAGATGAGCGAGCAGCCTAGCGGTAGAGACTGCAGGGCTTTCACGTCGCCCGCGCCGTGCTTGGCCGCTCGTTCCACCATGCGAGCTTTCCGGTTGACTGGTTTGACGTGATTCATTAGTCCTCCTCTATTGCGAAATTAGTTCGCGATACGCAGGCACACTGACCAACAGGTAAGCGCGCGTCTTCAGTGGAGCAGTGGATCCCTCCGGAGTGTGGGATGCGTTCACCCAAACATCTCCAGCATTATTTGTGCTGCGCTGCCGTTGCGGGTTGGGGCCTTCCTGCGCGGGTGTGAACAAACCATTCTGGCTGATAGAGCCCACATATTTCTTGTCATCATCGTTGGGTGTGGTGAAGGATTCCTCGAGCGTCCAGGACGCCTTCACCAATCCCAGATCGAGATCGTCGGCGTTGCCGGGGATTCCATCCGGGCCATTGCTGAATGCGTGCGCTTCAAATTGGATGAGTCTGGGAACGGCGCGCACTCCGCCCAGGCGCGCCAGCGCCTTTTCCGGAAGCACCCGAATATAGTCCACCTTGTCATAGACAGTGAGCGCGCCCGCTAGATGCGCCGCTCCCACTTGGATGTCATATTTCCCGACCTTGGCGTTGGTCGCGATGCGAACCTGGACAATGATGTCATCCGACATTCGCTCAGTCACCTTGTCGATCGCGATGCCGTCGCCAAAATTTAGATCGTGCTGCTGGAGCGTGAAATTGGCTCCATAGATCCGAAGCACGGCTGAAGTGCCGCGCAGGATCGCGCCCGGCATAACGCCTGCAATCAACGGGGACCCATCCACGCGATAACGCACTTCCTTGGCGCCCTGTTCTGGATGTTGAAAAGGGAACCAGCGGCCGTTTTGCGTCTTTCCGTCTGCGGAAAGTTGAAAGACTTCGCGCGCTCTATCGATTTCGGACCCGTGGCCGCTGCCGCGCCAGGCAGTAGCGCCCAGCCACTGGCCTCTGC
>PMUN01000052.1 GCA_003166875.1 Bryobacterales bacterium
GTCTGCCCCACTATGACGGCAGAATCCCCAGTCTTGGGAAAACTAAGTGACATTGGGCTGCCAGCCCGCCCCACTAGTGTCGTTGTCTGGCTTCCGTGCCCCGATCAGGAGCCACTTGAAGCGGCTCCATCCCATTGGGCGACCAGTTCGTGTAGCGCGCCGCTGGGATGTCCGTCCGGAAGGCGCAGTTTCTTGTCTTTCAGCTCCGGGCGGCCGCAATCGACAAACGCGATGGCGCGCGATTCCAGAAACTTCCGGTAATCCTGGCGCTCGTCGGGCGACATGTCGAACAGGAGCACGGTGAATTTTCCGCCCTGCTCGCGGACGGTCTCATTCATCTTGATCAGCAACGCTTCGGTCAACTGGCGCTTGTTCCGCATGCGATTCAGAGATTCGAAGATGTCGCGATAATCCTGCACCATCGCGACGGTGCGCAAATGATGGCTGAGCCACCACACCAGATTTCCCTGGGATCGCCGATCGCGCAGCTCGTTCGCTGAGAGCTCAGCATAAGGATAGAAGCAACCGTTCGGCAGCTTCTGGTTGATGCGGAGCCAGTTCGGGTCGGCTGCGTTTCGTCCTTCGTGAAAACTGTTGAAGAGATGATAGACGGAGACCGGGCCGTGGACCCATTTTTTGATAGCCAGGTAGGATTGGTAGGTTCCGAAATCTCCGGAACCGAAGTTCGAAACCTGAACTTTGGGATGCCGCTTCTGTACGATCCACGGTAGCGTTTCCCAATCGGAAAGCTGGTAGCCCTGAATGAAGGAGTCGCCGAAGAACATCACTGCGGACGATTGTCGCCGCGTGCCGGCTCCGTCTCGGCCGTGGCGCGCCGTCCGCCGCTCCAGTTCGTGTAGCGGGAAACTCCCGGATGGCCGGGCCATACCAAATCGAACCGGCCCTGCTTGGCGCTCCAGCCGAGATTAGCGTCGCAGGAATATTGCGGAGAGGGACCGCCCCAGGGCGCGTCCATGGCCCACCAGCGAGGGTAGCCTCCAAACCACAGCATTGCCTCGGCGCCGGCGAGCGAAACCACGGCGGTGATCAATCGAGCGGCGATTAGGACCGAGCGTTTGGGTTGTTTGGACAGAGGCATACTAGTCGTAAATCGGCCGGAACATTCGAAAGTGTTAGTTCGAGATTGGGCGGGTTAGCAACCCGCCGCAGGATGGTATCCTGCCCCACACGGTAAACTAGGGTCCGGGAAACCACACATGAGCGAAGAAATCCGGCCCTTTAAGATCCACATTGCCGACGCCGAGCTGGAGGATCTGAAGCGGCGTCTTCGCGCGACGCGCTGGCCCGATGCGCAGACGGTTGGGGATTGGTCGCAAGGGATTCCGCTCGATTATGTGCAGAAGGTCTGCGATTACTGGGCGCACGAGTATGACTGGCGGAAGACCGAAGCACGGCTCAATGCGCTTCCGCAGTTTCAAACCGACCTGGATGGCGTCAGCATCCATTTCCTGCATATACGATCGCGTCACGCGGATGCTCTCCCGCTGGTCCTGACGCATGGTTGGCCAGGATCGATCATCGAGTTTTTGAAAATTATTCCAGCGCTAACTGATCCCACAGCGCACGGCGGCCAGGCTTCTGACGCATTCCACGTGGTTTGTCCCTCGCTGCCCGGCTACGGTTTTTCCGGCAAACCTAAGCAGAGTGGCTGGGCGGTGGAGAAAATCGCGCGCGCCTGGAGCGAATTGATGCTGCGGCTGGGCTACCAGCGATACTACGCGCAGGGTGGCGACTGGGGCGCGGTGGTGACCACCGCCATCGCATTGCAGGACCCCGAGCACTGCCACGGCGTCCATCTCAATATGCCGGTGGTGCGGCCCGATCTTTCCACAATGGACAGCCTTACTGCGGAAGAGAAGGATGGGCTAGCCGGAATGCAGCACTATCAGGATTGGGATTCCGGTTATTCGAAACAGCAGAGCACTCGTCCGCAATCGCTGGGATATGGATTGGCGGATTCGCCTGCCGGACAAGCGGCGTGGATTCTCGAAAAGTTCTGGGCCTGGACGGACTGCAATGGCCATCCCGAGAACGCGCTCACGCGGGACGAGATGCTGGATGATGTAATGCTCTACTGGCTTCCCAACGCAGCGGCCTCTTCGGCGCGTCTATATTGGGAGAGCTTCAACAAGATCAATTACGATCCGGTGCGCATACCGGTGGGCTGCAGCGTATTCCCGAAGGAGATTTTCCGCGTGTCGCGGCGTTGGGCCCAGAAGCGCTATCCGAATCTGGTTTATTGGAACCGGTTGGATAAAGGTGGGCACTTCGCGGCGTTTGAGCAGCCGGAATTGTTTGTTCGCGAATTGCGGGCGTGTTTCGGAAAGATGCGCGCGTAGCGATCTCGATGGATACTAGAGGAACCGATGCACAACCGTTTTCTGTTCGCGATTCCACTTGTCATTGTGCTGGGTGGAATTGCTGTTCTGCACGCCTATTGGGCGTTAGGCGGAAGATGGGGCACCGCATTCACTGTTCCGACTGTAAGTGGGCGCCGCATGTTCGATCCCACTCCGGCGGCAACCTGGCTGGTCTGCGGCCTCTTGGGAATAGCTGTGGTTCTGGTGATGGGAAAGGCAGGCTGGATCAAGGCCGGTCCGCTGGGGTTGCTGCTGGACGTTGGTGTATGGGGACT
>PMUN01000291.1 GCA_003166875.1 Bryobacterales bacterium
ATTTTAGACACAGGCTGCTAGGTTGTGGAAACTCTAGCTTGGCTGGCCCGACATCACCAAAATCCAAGTAGTTCGTTACGCTTCGCGGATCAAGAGATTGTGTTCCTTTGGGAGGAACCTGAAATTTGTTCAGAGAGGAACGGTAGCTCACAAACTCAAGCGCCACCTTCCAAGCACTTGGGTCAGTCGTCGCGGCCCCTGTGAAGCTTTTGCCGACCTGTTCCACCACCGGCGTCGGAAGCGGCCTGGATGGATTCTTTCGTGCCTCGGCGATTACGGCTTTCGCTTCAGCTTGGCTTACCGGGCTGTCCGGGGTTGCTGCGCTGCTTGAAATTCGGATGACCTGAAGACTCTTCTCAATGCTGTCTAACCGGTAACCCGTTTTTGTTCTGAATTCGGTTTCTTCCTTGACATGAGAGAATGCCTGAATGAGCGAGGCTACGGTAACCCCGAGAAGTGTGGCAAAAATAGCGACAATCGTTATTGGTGGCCCCCACGTTCTGATGATATCGAGCGCCGCGCGTCGGGGCGTTGGATTAAGACGCCGGGTGACAGCGGTCTCGATCTGATCGTTAACCCAGTCCTGATTCTCTTTGGAGAGTGGCATCTCTTCTACGTCTCTTACCAGCGTCAGCCTGCTCATGGTACACTCCTAGCAGGCCGAAAGGGAGAGCTTGAAAGTGCTTCCGACACAATCAAGCCTGCTTGCGGCGAAGCAGGTGGCTTATCCCTGCGCCAATATTTCTACCAGGTCCCACACGCGGTCTGTGATTCCGGCTTCCATGGCCGGAGTCACCCGCAAACTTGTGTGCACCCGGCAGAAATTGTACCACGCGAAGTGCAAGCAAAGTGCGGCCCAGAGGTTCTCCCATTTTTTGCTAAACGCGTTGGTTAGCCGCGTAAGTCTACGCATTTGCATACGCATCGTGAGGTTTTGACGCTCAACAATTGACGTGCAAACTCTTTTTGGGTCGGGGTTACCGATGACTGGGACTCTCTCCGTCGAAACTACTTCGGCGGGACTGTACCGGCACTCGCCCTCGGGGCTGGCGCGATAAACTTTTACGAGTTGCGCAAAATCGCACCGGTCGCTGAGTGTGTTCTCAATCGCGCTGGGATAGGCAGGGAATCCATCGGCGGTCACTTGGAACGGCTGCGATAACGTTGCTTGCCTTAGTCCCTCAATAAAGATATTTGTAGTGGCCTGGTCACGTTTGCCGAGAGCAAAGTTCAAGATCAGTTTCGAGTGCCGATCAATCGCAGTGAAGCACCAGGAGTCACCGAAACTCGGATCGTCGCCGGGGCGAAGTGCTTTCTGTTTCTTGAAACAAAAATGCCAAATTTCGTCCAACTCTACATCCTTGACCGGAATGTTTCGGATCTTCTCGCCTAACAGCTTCTCGCAACGCTGCCCGGCTTTCACCAGCAAACGCAGAATCGTATCGCGGTGAACTTCGGTCAGCCGTTCAATGCTGCGAACACTAACACCCTCACACAGCATCTTGAGAATCATCTCAGCTTTAGCCAGGGGCAAGCGCATTTCGTCCAAAGGACGCTCGTGAGGTTCGGTGAAGGATTTCTTGCACTGGGTGCAACGGAAGCGCCGTAGGCCGTTACGATGCTTTCCGGCGCGCTTACATTCGATACGGCAGTTGTGGCAGGTCATGGAATCTCCTCTTGAGTTCCACAGCCTGAAGCCGGATAATGAGATTGCGAGTCTGCTCCAGCTTCGGCTGAGGTGGATTACAAGCCCTGATCGGTGTTTCAGCGTTGAGCGGGGCTTTTTTGCTGCATGATCCATTACAAGCAAGCACAGAATGGATCGTAAATAGAAAATGCTTGCTTCCGTGCTTGCTTCTGTGCTTGCTTCTGTATTATGCTTTGAGTATGAGCAAACCGACAGACGACTTCGCCGCGAACCGTGCCGCGATGGGTGGTAATTCTAGGAGCGCAAAGTTATCCCCTGAAAAGCGGAAAGAGATCGCACGTAAAGCAGCAAAGGATCGATGGGCTAAAGAAAAGAACAAAGCAAGCACGAAGGTCGCCGGACGAATTGACTATGACCCTGTTGTTCTTGAGGCTAACCAACAGAGGAATCAGCAGTTACCGATTGCCCGCTGGCCCGGAGTTTTGACCATCGGCACAAGCGAAATTCCTTGTTACGTCCTAGAGGACGGCAGGCGCGTTATTACTCGGACCGCCGCCACCGCCGTATTGTCCGACGACAGGGGAGGCGGTCAGCTTGAAAAATATGTAATGGTGGAGAACCTAAGAGGCTATGTGCCCCCTGGTTTCAAAGATCAGATGATCGAGTTCTACATCCCCGGAGTGAGCGCTCCGAACACTACCACGCGTGGAATCTCTGCCGAAAGCTTCGTAGAAATCTGCCAAGCGTACGTAAGCGCGTTCGAGAGCAACGCCCTTACGACGGATCGCCAAAAGGAAATTGCTATCAAAGCTGCAATGTTCCTAGCAGCGTGTGCAAAAGTGGGACTCATCGCCCTAATCGACGAAGCTACTGGCTATCAGTACGAGCGCCCGGCGGATGCGCTTCAATTCAAGCTCAGGCTATTTCTGCTTGAAGAAATGCGGAAATGGGAAAAAACGTTTCCTGACGAGCTTTGGCAGCAGTTTGGAAGGCTGACAAACTGGAAGGGATCCATCAATTCCAGGCCGAAGTACTGGGGCAAGTTAGTCATGGAACTGATCTATGACTATCTTGATCCCGATGTAGCCCAATGGCTTCGAGAAAACGCGCCGAGGCCGATCGGTAATAATAGCTATCATCGCTGGCTTACGGAGCAATACGGCCTAAAGAAGCTGGTTGAACACATCTACAAAGTCATCGGAATCGCGAGCACTTGCGAGAGCATGGATGAATTGCGCAAAGAGATGCAACGCGTCATGGGCAAGCGTCCGGGGTTTCAGTTTGAACTCAAATTGGTATCTGGGGACCCTAAGTGATTCACTGGCGGCCCGCGCTACCGAGGCCGCCATCAGATCAGGTCCGCACTGTTAGGACACTACCTAACATTTGGCACGGCACTCCCCACCTCGGTACCATGACTCATGCGAAGTAAGGTAGCGGCGGTGACCCTGTTCTTCGGCATCCTCGGTGCCCTTTCCGCACCGGCCGCCAGTTTAAAGAAGGACCCGCCGATCCCGATCAAAGTCGTCATCGTGACCATGTTCGAAGCCGGCGCCGATACGGGTGACCGCCCCGGCGAACTGCAGTATTGGGTGGAACGCAATCATCTCGACCAGATCCTTCCGTTTCCCCAGGCCTACCACCACCTGCGGATGAATCACGACGGAGTCCTCGCCGTCCTCACCGGCATGGGGACAGCCAAAGCCGCGGGCAGCATCATGGCCCTCGGACTCGACCCGCGCTTTGATCTGCGCAAGGCCTACTGGATCGTCGCGGGTATCGCCGGCGTCGATCCCGCGGATGCATCGCTGGGTTCCGCCGCGTGGGCCGAATGGGTGGTGGACGGCGACCTGGCCTACGAAATCGACGCTCGCGAGATTCCCGCCGATTGGCCCACCGGCTTCGTGCCGCTCGGCAAGTCCACGCCCTATGAACCCCCGCGCACCGAAGACCGGGGTGAGATGTATCATCTTAGTGCCGCGCTCACCGCTTGGGCCTTCCATCTGACCGAGCACGTGGACCTTCCCGACACCCCCGAAATGCAGAAGGACCGCGCCGCGTACGCTTCCGCCAACGCACGCCGCCCTCCCTTCGTGCTGAAAGGCGATACCATCTCCTCCAGCACATTTTTCAGCGGCGTCAAGATGAGCGAATGGGCCAACCAGTGGGTCAAGTATCACACCGGAGGCCAAGGCAACTACGTCACCACCGGGATGGAGGACACCGGCACTCTCTCTTCGCTCCAGATGCTGGCCAAAGCCGGTCGCGTGGATTGGAATCGCATCCTGGTGCTGCGTACCGCCAGCGACTTCGATCAACCCCCACCAGGCATGAGCGCCGCTGAAAATCTAGCCCGCAACTCCGGACGAAAATACGCCGGCTACCTGCCCGCGCTCGAATCCGCATGGCGCGTCGGCAACACTGTGGTCCAGGAAATCACCACCCACTGGAACCGATACAAGAGTGAGAAGCCGTGAAAAAGGGAGCCGAGCCGCGACCGTGAGGGAGTCGGTGCCTTCGGTAGCTCTCAGTTGATAGGCCGTATCACCTCAGCGACAACGCCACCGATCGAGTCCGTATCCATGTACGCATAGCGGCCGGAGCCCTTCTTGCCTGTTTCGCCCCATGCGCCGGACTGTCCAACAGAGTAGCCCAGCTTCTGATAATCGGCGATGGATTTCTCCAGATCGTCCACCGGCACGCCCAGGTGCTGGACGCCTTCGCCATGTTCCTTGAGATAATCCGCGTAAAGATTGGGAGGCTCGGCTGGTGGAATGATCCATTCGTAAGTGAACTGGGTGTGCCTTTGCCAGCAAACATCGAAGTCCAACCAGAGTGGCTTGCCGTGGTAGCGGGAGTCTTCGCGAGGACTGGCGTGCGACTTGGGCATGGCCGGAAAGCCGAGCTTCTGCCAATAGGCCGAGGGTCCTTCCGCCTCGCGGATTACGAAACCGATGTGCGATATTTTTCCCGGCGGCCCGGCCGCAGGCGCGCCTCCTGGCCAATAGATCAGGCCCAAGACGTACTTGCCCTGCCCTTCCGTATCGAAGTAAGTCAAGGTAATTGGGCCAGCATCGCCTTTCATTTTCAGTTGCTCGAGCACACCTACGCCAAGCCCACGCATCCGCTCAATCTCTTTCGTCATGTCCTCCATCGTCGCCACCTCATGGACGATGGAAAAAATTCCGTCACCGTGACGCGCCAGGAATTCCGTGAAAGCGTTATCGCCCACTTCTGGCTGTAGCATTTCCACTGTCAAATTGCCGAGGCTGCCCGTAGCGCCCCTGGCTTTAACGGATACGGCCTTGCCGCGGTACTGCCCTTCGAAAGTGAGGCTGGCATGCCGGCGGATGTCGGAGAGACCGAGCTGGGCCCAGCCCTCCAATGGATGGTCCAGAGACTTCACCAACCAGATGACACGGTTAACCCGCTTATAGAATTCCGGAAGTTGAGCGAAGCAAGTGCCGGCGATGACGGCGCACACAACAAGACAGCGCAGGAATCTCACGAAACAACCTCCTTTGGTATCGGCTCGTGTTGAAAGTGAGGTTGGCAACTTTGACTGTCGCACAAATCCGATCGGAGCTGGAATCCTGGATCTTCGGCGGACACAGTCTTGGCCGGTGCTGTTTGACATTCCACGACGGACTTGGTGGAACACTAGGGCTATGTCCGGTCGAATAGCTGATCTGTGGGGGTTCAACTGCCGCAGCCTCCCTCACTTGGACTCACTGCGATACCGCGCAAAAAGACGCGACTTCGTTGGTATCCGGGTGAGGAATTATGCGCAGAACCGGCCCTTGCTGCGGGCGGCGTCCTGTCCGATGAGCGACTTACTAGTGGCGACAAACGTGCGGCCAATCAGGTGAATCACAGAAACAGGACATGCGCGTCTTCTTCCAGGATCTGCGCTATGGCATTAGAGTTTTAGGGAGCAGTCCGGGTTTCGCCGCAGTCACTGTGTTCACGCTGGCACTGGGCATAGCGGCCAACACCACTGTTTTCGGGTGGATGGACGCCCTTCTGGTGCATCCTTTCCCCGGGGTCAGCGCCGGCGACCGGTTGGCTTCGATTGAAACTCTATCGCCAACGGGCGAGTTCAGCACCACTTCCTGGCGCGACTACCTGGATTACCGCGACAGCCTGACGCTCGAGTCTGGCGTCGGCGCATCGTTGTACAACGCCTTCGCTGTCGGCGACGAGAACCCACAGCGCGTCTCGGGTGAGTATGTGTCGGCCAATTACTTCAGCGTCCTGGGCGTGCAGCCCGAGCTGGGCCGCGCGTTCCTGCCCGCCGAGTGCGCCGACACACGCGAATCGTGTCCGGTGGTGGTGATCGGACATCATCTGTGGCAACAGCGGTTTCGCGGCGATCGCACGGTGCTCGGCCGGACGCTTCGCGTCAACCGGCATGAGCTCACAATCATCGGCGTGGCTCCGAGGGAATTCCGGGGGTCGATGCCCGGCATGGCCCTCGATATCTGGGTGCCCATGATGATGGCGCCTGCGTTGAACGGCCAGGGACCGTGGCTGCTCACCGATCGCACAGAACATCAGATGTGGATCACGGCCCGGCTGAAGCCTGGCGTCGGCATCGGACAGGCGAATGCGGAAGTTGAAGCCTGTGCGCGACGCATCGCGAGTCTAGCGCCTTTGACCAACAGCGGCTTCAGTGCCCGCCTGATGCCCGTATGGAAAGCTCACGTCGGCTTACAGGGACTCCTACTCGCACCATTGCGGATCCTGATGGCGGTGTGCGGCGTGGTGTTCCTGATCGTGGCCGCCAACGTGGCCAATCTGCAATTGGCGCGCGCTACAGCCCGCCGGAAAGAATTCAGTGTACGCCTGGCGCTAGGCGCCGGACCGGGCCGCTTGATCCGCCAACTGGTGACGGAGAGTTTGTTGCTTGCCGCAGGTGGCGCGGTAGTAGGTGTGGCACTGGCCTTGTGGCTGGGCCAGTCGCTTGAATGGATGCTGCCCCGTACGGAGTTTCCAATCAATCTCGACTTCAGGCTGAACCCCGACATCCTGGCTTTCGCGATTGTGCTGTGCGCCGTTCTCGCAGGGATGACCGGCCTCGCGCCCGCCTGGCAGTCGATACGTGTCGATGTGAACGAGACCCTGAAAGAAGGCGGCCGCAGCGGCACGTCCAGCGCGGGTCTCGAACGCGTGCGCGGAATGCTGGTAGTCTCCGAGGTCGCACTGGCGATGCTGGCACTGGTGGGCATGGGGCTGTTCACCCGGAGCTTCCTGAATGCCCGATCGATGAATCCGGGAATAGATAGCCGCAACCTGCTATTCGTGCAGTATCATGTGGACACGTTCTGCTCCACCAGTGAGCAGCGTGAGCAGTTCTCGATCCGTCTGCATGACCGGCTGACCGCGCGGCCGGGGATCGCCGCAGTCGGCTATAGCCTCGACATACCACTCGCTTTCGGCAACAGTTCCTGGGCGGAGCTTCAGATTGAAGGATACACGCCGCGCCGGAAGGAAGACACGCGCGCAGGCAACGCCACGGTGTCGCCGGGGTACTTCGACGCGCTGGGCATTCCGCTCCTGAATGGCCGCGACTTCACCGAGCAGGACACGCCGCAAACCGCCCCGGTGGCCATCGTGAACCAGACCTTCGCCCGGCGATTCTTCGCGGGCCACGACCCGGTGGGCGGCAGAATTCGAGGCAACGAAAACGGAAGCTGGGTCAGCATCGTTGGAATGGTGAAGGACAGCAAATATCGCTCGGTGACGGAAGCGCCCACTCCGTACTTCTATTTGCCGTTTCGCCAGTCGCATGGCGGTGAGTTCTGGACGGCATTCTTCATCCGCACGGTGGGGCCGGCTCGCGACCAAATCGCAGCCGTGCGGCGCGAGGCGTCGCTGGTGGAGCCGAGTGCGGCTGCGTTCCCGGTGATACCGTTCGAAGAACATGTGAGTGCCTCGCTGTTTCCGCAGCGGGTGGCAGCGGCTCTGCTAAGCGTGTTGGGCGCCATCGCATTGCTGCTAGCCGCGTTGGGACTTTATGGTGTGCTGGCCTTCGCCGTGGGCCAGCGCGAGCATGAGTTCGGTATTCGGATGGCGCTGGGAGCACAATCGCGCGACGTGCTGGGGACGGTAGTCCGGCAGGGGTTGTTGCTCGCGTTGGCCGGCGTTGTGGCGGGATCGATTCTGGCTTTGGTAGCTGCTCGGCTGATTGGCGGGCTGCTGGTCAACCTCAGCGCAAGCGATCCGTTGATCCTGGGCGGCGCATCCTTGTTTTTGGTTGTGATGGCGCTCGCGGCCAGTTACCTGCCCGCGCGCCAAGCGACAAAGGTGGACCCTTCTACTTCGCTCCGGCAACAGTGATCGGCACCAGCGCGGTTTAACAACAGTTAACAACCCGCGCGCAGGATGCCATCCCAATGTCACTTAGTTTTCCCAAAACTGGGGATACTGCCGTCA
>PMUN01000042.1 GCA_003166875.1 Bryobacterales bacterium
TGTCGTCATGCGTGCTGGTGGTAGTCACGGTTGGCACTACGGTCCCGCCCTGCGGTTCGGTCTGGGGTTACAGCAAAATCAGGTCGCCCGCAGTTGTTCCCTCGGTCAAGCACCTGAGACAAGATTTCCGCGTGTTCTGCTTCGCCAGTTGTAAGGAGCAACGGCAACTGCTGACGAAACTTTTTCGCGATCGGCTTCGTGCGCTTGTGCATACAACCTATCGGTTCTGCGCGCGAAGCCATACTACCATCGAACCGCACGACGAGCGTGTAGGGTCAACACTAGTAAGAGCAGGGCAAGGGAGAGAGTTACGAAAGAAGCGGGCTCAGGAACAACCGCAGGCTGTTGGACCTGAACAGTGAAATCTGCCGATCCGACCACGTCCTGCGCATTAACATCCACGCCGCCCAATACCTGCAACGCGCCCCCGTAGTTTCCCGTTACAAACGGAACTGGAATCGTAATATTGAACAAGCCGATGTCCCCGGTGGAGCCGTCTGGGCCGCCGAGAAACAGAGGTGCGTTCGTAAAGAAGGGGCTGTCGTTGATCGCGCTCGGTTCGAACCCAGCGAGATTGAAATTGTCGGCATTCAAGTATAGATTTGAGCTCGCCGTATTGGTGAGTGTGCCTGAGAACTCCAGCACGCCGCCGGGTGATCCGCTGAGCGTAGGTGAATCGAGCACGATGGTCAGTAGGTCGGCCTTCGCAGTCGCACAGACCAATCCGATCAACGGAATCAACGCGAGATGATAATGTTTCATTTAGTTCCTCAGACTTCCTCACGGTAGAGTGGTGCGTGCCGTTGCGGTGAAGCTGCCACCGGTGTACGTACCACCGAGAGTCACCGTGGTTGTCGCACCTGGTGATCCAGCAGAGCCGGGGAAACGCACGGTAACTTGGGCAGAGCTTCCGGAGACAATTGTGCCGACCGATTGCGGCAGGGTCGTCTTGGTGACGGTCGAACCGATCTTGGCAATAGTCAATTGCACATTGGATGCCGCCGCACCACCGGTGTTGGCGATGGTCGCGACTACGACGATGTCATTAGTGGTTCGATCACGGCTCAGCGACCTGGTGACCACAACTTGCGGCGGCGCGACGATGGTCGTAGTTGCCTCAGCGGCCGTCTTCGCTGGCTCCACATTACCGACCAGGTCGCGGGCGATGCTGTAGAAACCGTAGCTGTGTCCCGCGACGCCGGAGTAGATGCCCTGCGTGGCAACAGCATTGACTAGCCAAGGCGTAAAGGCACCACCATTGTCCGACACATAGATTGTGAAGTCCTGGATACCAGCACCCACGTCGGTACCGGACCATTGGACCGGGAAGCTGTTCAAGGTCTGAGTGGACGGCAGTGGCGAAACCCTGCTTATTGGCTGGGTACTATCAATTGTGTTGGACCAAGTAGGCGTGTTGATCGGCGGATTCGCGTCGAAGACGACCGTTGCCGTGTTTTGGATCACGGTGCCGGTAACCGGCGTGGATTTTGGCAACACGGTGAAGAACACGCTGCCTTCCGCTCCCGGCGGTAAGAAGCCGGCGAGCGGGTTGGTCGGCGGCAGATCCGTGGCCGGGTCGAGGGATTGGAAACTCCAGGTCACGACTCGCGAGGAGATGTCCAAAGAAGCGTTAATTTTGACGAGAAGATTGTTGGTTGGGCGGAGATCCAGGGTGTTGCTAAAAGGAGCGAGCGACAGCGGGACGGATGGAGGTGTGATCACCTGATTGGGTAAGGTGATCGGACCCAACGCTAGGGTGTTCAACTCCAGAGCGGGACTGAGCGTGTCGGTGATCGTCACGGTTTGAGCCGGGGCGGTCGCAGTGGGTTGGTTATCGAAATCAATGGAATATGGCGTTGACGATTGACCAGAAATATATCGGCCAGCTCCAACTCCTTGAGGACCAACTTTGTCGTTCGGATCGAGGGATGTCACTGGTATCGGACTGAGCATTTGCTCCGGAAGCTTACACGACGGAGCTGGTTGGGGTAGCAGCTGCTGACACTGCTGGTAGTTTGCGTACAGCGCCGAATCGAAAAAATCTCCGTTGCTTCCCGTGGTCACGCTATCAAAATAGTCCTCAAAAGCCGTTTTCGCATTGTTCAACGTAGGGTCATTTACTGTTTCAATAACGTCGTGCACGAAGTCTCTGAGCCATTCTGGGAACAGGTGGTCTGAGAGAATCAATGCAAGCTTTAACGCCGTGTCCTTAAGTGCATCAGTTAACGCTTTCTCGAATGCTTGAAGGAAAGCTTCATCAAATTGGGGCGGACCAATCCCAAGCTCCTGACCTTTCAACTCAATCAAACTGACGAGGAATTGACCGGGAAGGTTAACTATCGATGGCGGCAGCGCAGGGGGAAACCCAAATGGATCTAATTCAATTGGCACGGAGGGAAGGTTGAGGCCAGCTGGCAGAGCAAGCTGTATCGAGTACGTCCCGCTTCCGGAAGCCGGTATGGGAGGAAAAACGAGCGTGCCGACCAGCGCCGCGTTGTTAGAGATCCCGGCGCCCGTGAATGGCAGAGTCGACAACGGTGGCGGATGCAACACAACGGCCAACTGGTTGCCAAAGTTAATGGAGACGGGGTCAATACCGACCGGAACTTTTAGGGCGGCGAAAGCTAGACCATTCCAATCAATATTTCCGGCGTTCCCGTAAGCGATATAGAATGTCTGCTCGCTGCCAATCCGAATCTTGTCGCGACCGATGATGTCCACCCAAATTTGCGGCGCACCGCCCTGCTCGACGGTGAAGCCGGCTGGCAAAGTCACACTAGTGGCGCCGGCGTTCGTGATCACAACAGTGCGCGCGCCGGGCGTCGCTCCTGTGAGATTGAGCGTCGTCGTCAAAACAGACCCGTTAGAAACGGTGGTGTTTGTCCCGACGATGTCTGCTCCAAGCCCTGTCAACTTCACTTGCGTCCCATTCCCGAAGCCGCAGCCGTACATCTGCACCGTTACCTGTCCCGCATTGCCGCCATGATTCGTGGAGAGTAACGTGATCGAAAGCGCATCAGCAGCGCATGTTGGCGGAATTTGAATCCTGCCGATCTTGTTCCCGTTGAACTCTGTGAACCACAGATTACCGTCCGACCCCGTGGTGATTCCAATGGCAGACGCGGAACTGGTTGGGATCGGAACCTCCGTGATCACTCCGGCGGTGGTTATTTTACCGATCTGAATGAACCCCGTGTACCACAGATTGCCGTCTGGTCCCGTGGTGATCCCATACAAGTTGCTATTGAGAGTTGGGACCGTAAATTCCGTGATCACTCCAGCGGGGGTGATTCTGCCGATATTGTTCCCCGTGTGTTCTCCAAACCATAGATTGCCGTCCGGCCCAGCAGTGATTGAAGCCGGGCTGCCCGCCGCCGGAAACTCGGTGATCACTCCGGCGGGGGTGATTCTCCCGATATTTTGTCCGCGGCTCTCCGTGAACCACAGATTACCGTCTGGTCCCCCGGCGATCTCAAAGGGGATAGAGTTGCTGGTGGGGACCGGAAACTCCGTGATCACTCCCGCAGTGGTAATTCTTCCTATTCGGTTCCCACCGATTGGCCCCTGTTCGCCATTACCCACGCCAGTCTCGGTGAACCAAAGATTTCCATCCGGCCCTCTCGCAAGCCATTGCGGGAAGCTGTTGACGCTCGGGAGCGGAAATTCCGTGATCACTCCGGCGGTCGTAATTCTTCCAATCTTCTGACCGAAGTACTCAGTGAACCATAGATTGCCGTCGGGCCCTGCGGCGATGGATGTCGGGGATCCGCCACTGGTTGGCACTGGAAACTCGGTGATCACCCCGGCGGGGGTGATTTTCCCGATCTTGTTCCCGAAGTACTCTCCAAACCACAGATTGCCGTCCGGTCCTGCGGAGATCCCGTACGGCCCGCTAGCGCCAGTCTGGATCGGATACTCCGTAAATGTGACCTGGGCATGGCACATAGGTGCCGCCAACATGAGGGCCAGAATCCACATTCGAGAGGTCGCCATCTCTCCCGATCTGATAAGAGGTCTGAGATTCATCGGAGTCGGTGCACCCGAGGTACCGCTGCGAAATCGTTTTTGAAATACTTGTTCATTGCCGACGAATATTATTGATAACCGAACCTGCTGTCTGGCACAAGCGACATGATGCGACATCGAAGCGACATCGTCGATATACCGTTCATTTCGCTAAGATTCGCTCTGGGGGTAGAGCAGACTGTGGTGGTAAACTCGTGCTCAATCGATGTCGAGCGACTCTCTTTATCAGATCCCTGACCCCCAGAGACGACGCCTAGACGGCTGGAAGGAAATCGCCTCACACCTTGGAAAAGGTCTCAGTGTTAGAACAGCCCAGCGTTGGCAAGAGGAAGGATTGCCCGTTCGCCGTGAAAACGGCAGGGTGTTCGCCCACACCGACGAATTGGATCGATGGAAGTCAGGCCGGATGGTTACCCCCTCGCTTGAAGCGGGGTCCGGCCATCCAGGAACCGAGACAGAAGGGCGCCTAACAGTCAGGCCAAGACGCCTAATACAAGTCGCTGCCGGGCTGTTGGTCGCCGCAGGAGTCATTCTCGCAGTCAACTGGGCGTTTCGTCGCGCAACCGAGACACCCTTTCCAGTTGCTCAGTGGGGTCGGTTACTCGTTAGGGCCACTTCCGAAAATGGGAGCCTGGCAAGGATTAAGTTCGATCAACAGCCGACGTATACTACCGTCTCCCCCGACGGCAACAACGTCTACGCCGCCGGTGAGTTCTCTCGCTCCCTGTCCATTTTTCACAGGAAAGATGGAAGCCTTGTCACATTGCCGCTGCCGCGAGATGCCGGTCGCTTTGTGATGAGTCGGGATGGCAACAGACTCTACATTCTTTCGCCGTCGGGAGGTATCGTCGTGGTCGACACCGGTCGGGAGGGACTAGCCCCACGGGTTATTCCGACTCCGGGTCCTGTTTACGATGGAGCTTTGACACCGGATGGAAAGAAACTCTTCATCACGATGAATCGGCTGGGCGTGTGGCGAATGCTCACGATGAATGGGCAGTTGAAGCAAGTCACGGATCAGATTTGTCCCGTCCATCTTGGGCTTGACGCACGCGGCCAAACTCTCGTTGTTAGTTATCAATGCGGAGGACCTAAGGGAAGAAATGGACATGACGCTGTGGAAATCTTTAACGCGGAGACGGAAGAAAGTCTGGGAATCGCAAGCGGCCCTCCTATTGTCGGCGGACCGCTTTCGGTATCCCCAGACGGACGATTGGCCGTAATAGATGGGCTGGACGCTTGCGCGAGCCCCGACTATGATCACCTGGGGTGCCCATCGGTCCCCAGTCTTGTGTTTCACTTTCTTCGTCTGGCGGACCGCCAGTTCGTGAGAACAATCGGCATGCCTTTCGCGACGGTAGGCGTTCCGCGATTCATCGATCATGGACGAGTTCTGTTTGTAGGCTCTTCACTCACCGTCATGGATACGTCGCAGTACGTAGTGACAGAAAGATGGGAGGATGCGCCCGACGTCTTTAATGATGGGCCAGTGATGCTACCGGCTCTCAGGAAAGTCTTTATTCCTCTTTACAAACGAAAGGAAATACTAATTCTTGATGCGGAGAGACCCGAATGTTCGGCTCCTCCTGAGAGCCTCGCTTTGTTCTATCCCGGCGACGGGGCCGTTGACGACGCTATGGGCGGAGCACACTTGACCGCTGCCCCCAGCGTGCGATTTGGACCGGGACGGGTGGGGCAAGCGTTTATGCTCGACGGAAAATCGAGTTATCTAGTTGCGCCGTGGACACCTTTCTATAATTTCGGCCTCCGCGACTCGTCGGTTGCGATGTATGTCAAGTTCGCCACTGTAGACGGCGAGATGGGTCTCTTCGAGCATCGTTACGCCCAGGATGGCCTTGTTGCACGGCTTAGCAAGAACAAGGACTATCGCTTCCATTTCGAGTTCGTGACGGGCCCGGGAACCGCGCTTCATCTTTTCAGTAATACTTCCACCATTGCCGATCGCTGGTATCAGGTGTGTGTTACGAAAAACAACAAAGAAGTGGTTCTCTACGTGAATGGAACCGCAGAGGACCGCAAAATCTTGCATGCTGAGAATTCTGTCCTCAGCGGCCCGCGGGCACCGATCTATCTGGGTGCCACCCAGGATCATCAACACCTCCTTCATGGAAAACTGGATGAAATCCTCTTTTACAATCGCGCTCTGACTGGTGAAGAGATGCTTACTCTATTCCAGATGCGTGAGTCTGGGCCCTGCAAGCTTTGACGGCTCTGAGAATCTCGCTGAGATAACACAGCGTTTCAGGCAAACTAGTGCCTGTGCATTGTCCCGCATTCCTTGATGTGCCATTTTCGTTATCCAGGAAGTTGACTTGCCTCCTTTGATGGGCTCGAACAAAAACGCATCCTTGACAACCCGCCGCCTATCATCGTTTGGCGTCACGAGCAACTACTCCGAGGGCTTCAGAGGTGTAGATAAAATCGTAGACGTAAAATTCCAAGAGTTCAATAAACTTCAACAAGTCGCAACAAGCTCGTGCCATCTGCTTGAAACAAAACGTGCTGAAAACAGACGATTTTGCGGTCACGGCCGGAATCCGCCTTGGACGCCGAAGGCCTTCCAGTGACGCACGGCCAAAATATTCTGATTGCCGATGATCCCCGCGAGTTCGCCCGTTCGGTGGTTCGCATCCTGCGTGACCGGGAATTGGCTGCCCGGCTGGGACGAGCCGCGCGCTCGCTGGTGGAAAGACACTTCGCGTGGAAAACCGCCGCGTCACAGTTTGAAACGATCCTTCAGGAAACTGTGAGCAAACCGGTTGCTAGAAAGACAGCGTGATATTGGCTTCCAATTGATTCTGCTGGGTGTGCGTGCTCAAATTGTTGAAAATCTCGTCCCTCCAGCGCGTATACCGGACCTCCGGCACTACTCGGATCCCGAATGGATCGATAAATTGAAGACCTGCTCCAACCACGTATCCCAAAGCGCTCCGGTGCGTCGGCACGGTCGGTTCGGCAGTGCAACAAGTCACCACGCCTGTGGCGTCCGTGGAATCCATGGAAGTCCTGAAACTTGTGGAGTCGCGCCAGGCTGCTCCTAGCTCGGCAAACCAGCGTGACCCCGGTACGTGCCGGCTCTTGCCGAAGTAACGAACCATCACGGGAACGTCCAGCAGACGCCCTCGAGTGTCGTCATGCGTGCTGGTGGTGGTCACGGTCGGCACTACGGTGCCGCCCTCCACTACATTGGTAGTGGTGTTGGTGGTGGTCGTAAACTGGTATCCGATCTTGCGCAGATATATTCCCGCGGCTATCGCAAAGTGATCCGTAACACCCGCTTGAGCTGTGAGTCCATATCCGATGCGGGAGGACGCGTCGCTGGTCATGTACACGGTGCTCACCGAGGATGAAGTGGCAACCGTTTGGGAGCTGCCGCTTATCGTGCTGAATCCCAAAACTGTCAGCGTGGCTCCTACCGAAAAGCGCCGTATGAAATTAGCCGTGCTCTTATCCGACGAGGAAGTAGAAGAGCTCGAAGAAGCTGGCGGCGTGGTGCTCTGAGAAGGTGGAGGGCTCTGGGACGGCGTGGTGCTCTGAGACGGAGGGGTGGTCTGAGCCGGAGGGGTGGTCTGAGGTGGAGGAGTGGTCTGAGGTGGAGGAGTGGTCTGAGCCGGCGGGGTACTCTGAGCGCAGAGCAGGCTTCCGCCGCATAGACACACAACAAGAATGCTCGCTTTTGATCGCATGGCCAAGGTATGATCCTAGCAGACGCGTCCCCTGTCGCGCACGGGTACAGGCTTGATCCCAGTGCATTCACGTTGCCGTTGTTCGGTTGTTCAGTTATTCGGTTGTTTGGTTTGCGGACCGTGAATCACTGGCCCAGTGTATACTGGTTAGCTCACTACGGAAGGGTCAAAAATCCCATTGGACGCAGTTCGATTCTCTCTGCCGGCGTTGGGCGTGATTCTGCTCGCGAATAGCCTGGCAGCGGAAGACTTGCCGGTGAAAAGCGATCTGGTTCGCGCTCGATGCGGCGCCTGCCATCAGCTGGATTCCGAGCAGCGCATGAGCCGGATTTCGTACGTCCGCAAGACACCCGAGGGTTGGGAAGAAACCATCCAGCGCATGATGCGACTGCACGGCCTGGATCTTACTGCCGCCGATGGGCGAAAGATCGAGCAGTATCTCTCGGATTCCCACGGACTGACCGCTTCCGAATTGGAGAAAGTGGCTTACTCGCTGGCGAGTGAGGACGTGGAGGAGCAGGTTCCGAACGAGACTGTCAGAAGCGCGTGCACCACTTGTCATAGCTATGCGAAGATCGCCGGCCAGCGACGCACGCGCCAGGAATGGCTCAACCTCAAGGATTTCCTGTTGGCCATGTTCCCTTCGCTCGTCTATCAGCACCGCTTCGAAGATTGGCCGGCTCTTTGCGATAAGGCTCTGCCATGGCTCGCTGACGAATTCCCGCTGGAAACTCCGGAGTGGAAGCGGGAAAGTGGACAAAGCCCGCCGCAGGAAGGCCGTTGGCTGGTTCGGGGCCATCAGCTCGGGAAGGGTGATTATGTAGGCGCCATCACCTACCGCACAGCGGCGGATGGCGGATTTGAAACCGAGGCCGTCCGGCAATTCGCCGACGGGAACTCCGTTTCGATGAATGGCAGAGGCCAGTGGCTGGGCGC
>PMUN01000479.1 GCA_003166875.1 Bryobacterales bacterium
AAGGATAAGGCGCAGCCGCGAAGGCCGCGGCCTGATTCGCGAAGAGGCTTTCCAGCGTGGTGGCTGCGGCGATGGTGGGGCTACTCATATCGCAATGTATCGGACGGATCCAATCGCGCGGCGCGCCGGGCTGGGATATAGCTGGCCACCACCGCGACCGCGAGAAAAACAACCGCGCTCAGTGTAAAGGTACGGAGATCGGTCGCGCTAACATCATACAGCAAGCTTTTCATCACGTGTGTCAGCAGGAACGAACCACCCAGACCCACCAGGACGCCCACGGCGGCGGCGAGGAGACCCTGACGCATGACCAACAAAACGATATCGGAGGGATCCGCACCCAGCGCCAGCCGGATGCCCAGCTCCTGCGTGCGCTGCGCCACCGAGTAAGCGATGAGACCATAGAGGCCGACCGTAGCCACCAGCAGCGCAACCATCGAAAAGATGGAGAGCAGCAACATGGTCAAGCGGTTTTGTGCGATGGAGTTGGCCAGATGCTGCTCCATGGTCCGCACATTGGTTACCGGCTGTTCCTTGTCGATGGCCGAGATGCGGGCGCGCACGGCGAGCGCAAGGTTATGTGGATCCGCGACGCTTCGCACAATCACGTGCATCGATTCGGCGGGGTGCTGCGCCATCGGATAGTACACTTCCGGCACGCTCTCGACGGCCAGCCGGATATTCTTGACGTTCGCTACCACTCCCACTACCTCGACGACGGTGGCGCGTCCAATGACGATTCGTTTGCCAAGGCCGTTTTCATTCGGCCAGAAGCGGCGAGCGAAACAATCATTCACAATGGCGACCTCGGGCGAGCCTTCCCGATCGCGCCGTTCAAAGGTGCGGCCGCGCAATAGAGCGATGCCCATGGTTTCAAAATATTCGAGAGTGACGGTCTGGATGGAATGGTTCGGGCGCTGGGCCATGGGCACTTCGGGCTGGCCTTCCGGCAGCATTGCCGAATAGTTGGAAGGAATCAGCGGGAGCGCGGATGACAAGGCGACGGAGCGAATGCCCGCGAGCGGCTTCAACTGTTCCAGCACGTTCTCGAAGAAGCCCGCCCTCTTGGCGGGCGTGGAATAGCGCGCCTCAGGCAGCGTGATGTCCATCAACAGAACATTGTGTGGATCGAATCCGAGAGTGACGTTTTGAAGTTTCGCGAAGCTGCGCATTAACAGACCGGCGCCCACCAGCAAAATCATGGATAGCGCCACTTGCGACACCACCAGCAAGCCTCGCGCCAAGCTGCGCCGCCGGCCGCCCGCGGTTGCGCGGCCCTCCTCCCGCAAAACCGTCTGAACATCGGGTCCCGAAAACTGGAGAGTCGGCATGAACCCGAACAACACGCCGGTGGCGAACGATAGCCCCAGGGCGAAAGCCAACACCTGGCCATCGATGTGGATGGGATTGATGCGGGGCAGCGTGCTGGGCGGAAGCGCGGCGAGAGCCCGGGTGCTCCAGAAACTCAACGTTACGCCCAGGCCTCCGCCGGCGAGCGCTAGCAGAATGCTCTCAGTGAGCAACTGGCGAACGATTTCCGAGCGTCGGGCGCCGAGCGCGGTTCGGATGGCAATCTCACGCCGGCGCGCCATGGCCCGTGACCAAAGCAGGCTGGCGATGTTGGCGCACGCGATCAGCAATACCAATCCAACGGCTCCGAAAAGGACCAGCACGGCGGTCCGAACATTGGCCACCATCAACTGTTGGATCTGGTTGAGGCTGATGGCGAGCCGCGGGTCGGCGTCCCACATGGCCGCATTTTCCCGAGTGTATTGAGCGTCCAGCACCTTCATTTCCGCCAGCGCCTGATCGAGCGGAAGGCCGCGCCGGATTCTGGCAACCGCGATCACATAGGCTTGGCCGGCGGCGCTTTGCTGAGGAGTGAGGTCGCTCTCCGCGAAAACGCGGCTGGACCATACGTCGATGCTACGACCGGCGGGCGCGAACTCGAAATTGGCCGGCATGACGCCGATGATCGCGGTATCCACGGAGTCGAGGGTGATGGATTCACCAATGGCGCGCGGGTCGCCACCGAATCGGCGCTTCCAAAGCGATTCACTGATCAAGACCACGGGCCGGCCGCCGGGCTTATCGTCTTCTAGCGTGAAAGTGCGGCCGAGCGCGGGTGGAACGCCCAGAACTTCAAAGAAATTCCAGCTTACGCGCACCGCCGGGAGTTGTTCAGGTTCGCCGCGACCGGTCATATTGAAGTTCCCGCTCATAAAGGGCGCAAGGCCCGTGAGCGAGCGGCTGTGCTGCTGGAGGAACTCCGCGCGGAGGTACGAAAAGGCCCTCCGGTTGGGGCCGCGAGCGTTGGTGACAATCACCAGATCGCCGGAGTCCTGGTAGGGCATTGGACGGAGCAGCAAAGCGTTAGCCACGCTGAACATGGCGGTGTTGGCGCCGATTCCGAGCGCCAGCGTCAGCAGGGCGGTGAGCGTGAAGCCGGGTGTTTTGGCCAGCATCCGCACGGCATAGCGGAGGTCTTTGGAGAGTGCGCCGGTCATTCGGAGATCACCACAAATGATAATACCCGTCGCGCCGCCCGATCTCTACGGGAACGCCGAAAAGCTCGCCGATACGTTCGGTTGTGAGCAGATCCATCTTTTCTCCATCGGCGAAAACGCGGCCATTCTTGAGCAGGATGACCCGGCCGATCTCGGGAATAATGTCGGGCAGGTGGTGCGTGACAACCAATATTCCCGTGCCGGCCTGCGCCAGCTTACGAAGCAGCGAGCGCAGTTCCAGGGTGGCGCTTACATCCAGGCTGTTCGAAGGTTCGTCCAGCAACAGCGCGAGCGGATTGTGAACCATGGCGCGGGCGATCAGGATGCGGCGGCCCTCGCCTGACGACATTTCGGTCATGAAACGATCCGCGAGGTGGGGCACTTCGAGAAGATCCAGGACTTCACGCGCTTTTTTTAGCAGTGGCGCCGTGACGTGGTGGTAAGGCTGGATTCCGATGCTCGAGAAGAAGCCCGAAAGCACTACCTCGATCCCGGTGATGTCGCGCGTGCAGGTGCTCATGAGATCGTTCGAGACGATGCCCAATAGAGTGCGAAGCTCGAAGACGTTCCAGGATTGCTGGCCGAGAATAGTGAGCGAGGATTCGGCGCGAGCGAGCGGATAGCATTCCCGCGTGATGGTTTTGATCAGCGTGGATTTGCCGCAACCATTTGGTCCCAGGATGGCAGCGTGCTCGCCGGCCTGGATGCGGAGGGTGATGTCGTGGAGAACGGTTTTGTCGCCGCGCATTACGGTGATGTTGCGAAAGTCGAGGAGCGGGGGGCTGGGGACTCGGGACTGGGGGCTGGTGACGCGGTCTCGCACTTCCAGGGGATTGCTACGCATTCATCGAGAGTATACTTCAAACATGTTGAAACGCACTTTGATTTTTAGCTTTGTGGTGTCTGCTTCGCTCGCTTTCGGACAGGGTGATTCGAATACCGTGACCGTCACCGCGAGCCAGAGCGTGAATTTGCAGCCGGATCAGGTGGTGTTCGGGGTCTTTCAAGCGTAGGCAACGGTTCCGGTACCCCACTCGGCATTCTTCCAGGCAATCCGCAACCCACGCCCACTATTCAATGGTCTTTCGTATTAGGCGTTGCATTCGCGCAGATGAAGGCGACGGTCACTGCGCTCACCAGCCTGCAGCAGAGCATCATGCAAGCGAATAGCGGGTTCACGCTGTCTTTTTCGGTGCAGGGCACGCAGGTTTCCGCCAGCTTGCAGCAATCGCAAACCTGTAGCATCGCTGGCTTGATTTCCGATGCCACTGCGCAGGCTCAGAAACTCGCGTCCGCGGCCGGGCTTAACTTGGGATCGATTCTGGCAATATCGAGCGCCGGCTCTAATTCGGGCATCGCGTTTGAGACCATCAGCGGCGCATTTAGCTCTCAGCTCACGGTGCCGCAGAGTTGTGCATTGACCGTGAAGTTCGCTGTGGCCAGATTCTGAGGGTATACTGCAAACATGTTAAAACGCACTTTGATTTTGGGTTTTCTACTGTCTGCTTCGCTCGCGTTCGGACAGCTTGATTCGAATTCCATCACCGTCACCGCAAGCCAGAGCGTGAATCTGCAACCGGACCAGGTGTTGTTCGCGGTCTACGTCTCCACGCCTCTCACTGCAAGTCTTGATGATGTACTCGCTGCTGTAAAGGGAGCCGGCATCACTAGCGCTAACTTTTCAGGCGTGTATAGCTCCGCCACGGCTCAGTCGGGCACGGGCACCGGAAACGGGCAACCCCCCGCGGAGCAATGGGCCTTTGGATTAGCCGTGCCATTCGCGCAGATGAAAGCGACGGTCACCGCGCTCACCAGTCTGCAACAGAGCATTACGCAGGCGAGCAGCGGATTCACGCTTTCGTTTTCGGTGCAGAGCGCGCAAGTCTCCACCAGCTTGTTGCAATCGCAGTCCTGCAACATCCCTGGGCTGATTGCCGATGCTACCGCGCAGGCTCAGAAACTCGCGGCCGCTGCGGGGCTTAACCTGGGATCGATTTTGGCAATGTCGAGCAACACTTCGAGTCCGGTGGCGAACAACTCCGTTCCGGTAGCGAACATCGGGTTAATCTCCTCAGGTATCCTCACGACACCGCAGGGCTGCGCATTAACCGTGAAGTTCACTGTGACCAGATTCTGACGGCCGTTAGGTATCCTGCTTGACCCGCTTCAGCGCGATCTTCATCTTTTCGCCGTCGGCCCCTGCCTTTGCCGCACCCGAGAGTTGATCGCCATCCAACTTCAGCTCGAGATAATAAATGGCTTCGCCGTTATCCACTTCAAAAGTGACGGTGTCCCCGTCCACCACTCCTTTTTGAATGGCATGCTGGTCGTCCTCAGGGCCGGCGGTGCCCGTCAGCTTATTGCCGTCCTGCTTCACGATCATGACCACAGGAATTGTCTGGGCGTCGCCATCCTGTTTCATGTCCACGGTTCCAGCCCATTTGCCAGTCAAATCAGCGCCGCTGAGGGTCCAAGCGGCCGCTAGCAGCAGACTCAAAATAGTACTCTTCATTGCGTGCTCCTTTTTCGCACTCCTATACTTGGCAAGTTTAACGCAGGTGGCAGCCGAAAAGTTGCAACTATTATTCGCGGGGTGCGCTACCGTACGAAAACCGAGCCGCGACCGGCAGGAAGCGCTAACCGAGCGCAGAACGAGCGGCACTCGTTGGTAGCGCTCTGTTGAAGACGCCGATCCAGAAATATTGATTCTACGGGACCCGCCCGTGGCGCACGCACTCTTGCGAGCCGTGTTCGCACTCCTGCGTGCCGTGTTCGCACTCTTGCGAACACAATTAGGAAGAAGAACTATTTTCATGGCGTTCACATGAGTGTGAACGCGGCACGCAAAAGTGCGTGCGCTACGTCTACCGGCTCGGTTACGCCCTCGTCGCACAACCTTATTCGCGAATCGCCACCACCGGATCCACCTGGAGTGCGCGGCGGGCCGGCAGGTAGCTGGCGATGAGGGCGACGGTCAAAAACAACAGCGCCATACCCGCATAAATGACGGGATCGGTGGGGCTGACATGAAATAAGAGCGCCTCTAGCGCCCTGCCGATGAGGAATGCGCCCGCGAGACCAGCGGCAATGCCGGCNNCTCCTGGCGGCGCTGCTCCACCGAATAGGCCAGCAGTCCGTAGATTCCGATGGCCGCCAGTACCAGCGCCGCGGCTGCGAACGCACCCAGCAGCCACAAGGTCAACTGCTGTTGCCCGAACGACTCGGAGACGACGTCCTGCATGCTGCGAACGGCTGTAACCGGAAGGTCGCCATCTACCTGCGCGATCTGCTTTCTCACAGCGCTCGCCATGGACAGCGGATTTCCGGAAGTTTTCACGGCAATGATCATGCCCGGCCAGGGGCGCTGAGGGTACGGCGAGTACAATTCGCCACCAGCGTCCGAATCCAGAGCGGTGGTTTTGACGTCGGCCACCACACCCACTACTTCTTCGTGCAGCTCCGCCCGGGCGACGATGAGTTGCTTGCCAATCGGGTCCTGATTGGGCCAGAATCGCCGCGCCAGGCTTTCATTCACGATAGCTGCGCCGGAGCTCGACTCGTTATCGTGCTCGGTGAAGAAGCGGCCGCGCACCAAGCGCGTCCCGAAGGTTCGAAAATAATCCGGTGTGACGGATTGCCAGTAGGCGAGCGGGCGTTTGCCGAACGGAAGCACGGCATCACCGACCACCTGAATCGGCACCACGACGCTTGCGTGGAGCGGCAGCCAGAGCATTGCGCTGGCGGAATTCACGCCCGGTGTTGCCGAGATGTGCCGAAGGGCCTCGCGAAAAAAAGCATTCTTCTGGGGATTGGTTGCGTATTTCGCTTTCGGCAGTGTCACCTGCATAGTTAAGACATTGCGAGGATCGAAGCCAGGGTCAACCTGCTGGAGCTTCAGGAAACTGCGCATCAGCAAGCTGGCTGCAATCAGAAGGATCATGGAGACCGCGACTTGGCCAATCACCAGAAGTCCTCGCGCCTGGCTGCGGCGCAGACTGCCGGCGGCGCCTCGGCCGGATTCCCGCAAAATCATGTTCAGATCGGGTTTGGAAGTCTTGTAGCGACGGAATGAGCCCGAAGAAAACGGCGGTGACGATGGACACAAGCAACGTGAACGCCAAGCGTTTCCCAATCAATATGTATCTCGCCGGCGCGAGGCAGATTGAGTTGGTTGATGCGGCCGGCTAGCCGCGTTGCGGCGAAGGCCAGCGCTAGTCCAAGAGCACCGCTCGAGAGCGATAGCACCAGGCTCTCGGCCAGTAACTGGCGAATCAAATCGGCGCGGCCTGCACCGAGGGCGGCACGCACCGCGAACTCCTTTCGACGGCTGGTGGCTCTGGCCAACAGCAGGCTGGCGATATTGGCGCAAGCGATCAGCAACACCGAGCCGATGGCCGCGCACAAAACCAACAGCGCTGGTTTCACGTTTTCCACCAGGATTCCCCGCAAAGGGCTGCCCACCAGGCGGGCGTCGGGATCCGCATCCACCATGCCGGCATTCTGCCGCAGATACTGGCGATTGAGTACATCCATTTCCGCCTGCGCCTGCTGGCCGCTGACGCCTGGTTTCAATCGAGCAATCACGGAGATGTAGCCGGCTCCAAGTCGAACTTGTTCGCGCGTGAATACGCTGAAGGCAGCCAGGTTGGTAGCCAGCAGGTCCAGATCAGGCGCTGGTTGATCGAGGCCTGGTGGAAGGATGCCGACGACGGTGTGCGCCTGGGAGTCAAGCGCGAGCGATGTACCGATCACATCTGGATTCCCTCCGAACCGCCGCTGCCACAGGCCATAACTCAGCATCACCACTGGTTTCGCGCCTTCCCGATCCTCGTCGGGAAGAAAATCGCGGCCAAGGACGGAACGGACACCCAGTGTGTGAAGAAAATCAGCGGAGACGCGCGCGGCTTGGAGTTGTTCGGGTTGTTCCACTCCGGTGAGGTTGAAAGTCTCGTTGCAGAAACCGGCGAGATTCGAGAAGGAGCGGGATTCGGAGCGCAATTGATCCAGCCGCATCAACGAAAAAGGGCCGCGTCCGCTGGCGCGTTTGAGATTGGTGTTGTACAGGAACAACAGGCGATCGGATTCCGGGTAGGGAAGCGGCCGCAGCAGCACCGCATTCACGACGGTGAAGATGGCGGTGTTAGCTCCAATTCCGAGCGCCAGCGTCAGAACCGCTACGGCGGAGAATCCGAAGTCCTTCGCGAGCACCCGTAGGGCATAGCGGAGATCGTGAAGCATGACTGATTATAGAAAATCCGTTTCTCGTTTCTCGTTTCTCGTTGGGAACGGTCGATTAAAGCGTCGGGCTTCGCAGTCCCTAGCCCCAAGTCCCCAGTCCCCTGTTACGCGCACATGATTCCCGCTTTATCGACGACATCCACACCACCAGGGGGAACAACCACGACGCCCGCATCGGTAATGGTATAACCCTTGGCTCGATCCTGCGCAAGATCGTGCCCGATGATGGTGAAATCCGGGATGCTGACACGGGCGGGGATGATGGCGCGGCGGATACGGCAGTGCCTTCCAATATCGCAGTGGGGCATCAGGATGCTGCCTTCCACTTCGGAAAAACTGTTCACTCTCACGCCGGGCGAGAGAACGCTGCGGTTCACGCGTCCGCCCGAGATAATGCAGCCCGCCGAAACGATGGAATCGGTAGCCACTCCCATGCGCCGGTTCTCTTCTGCAAAGACAAATTTAGCTGGAGGCTGTTGCTCCAGGCGCGTCCGGATCGGCCACCTGCTGTCATATAGGTTGAGCTCGGGATCGATAGCCACCAGGTCCATATTCGCTTCGTAGTAAGCATCCAGGGTTCCGACATCTCTCCAGTAGCGCACGGCCTTGCGATTGAGGTCGCGGAAATCGAAACCGAACATCCGGGCGCGCGAGATCCATTTGGGCAGAACATCTTTACCGAAATCGTGGGAGGAGCACGCATCCACGGCATCCTCCATCAGGCACTGTAGCAGCGTGGAGGTATTGATCAAATAAATTCCCATGGATGCGCTCACCATGCCGGGGTTAAATACCGAGCGCGCGGGACGGCCGTGCTGCGGCTTCTCCTCAAAACCGATTACCCGCTGGTGGTCATCCATTTCGACGATGCCGAAGCGCCCGGCCTGATCGGCGGCGGTCTGAATGGTCGCGATGGTGATTTCCGCCTTGGCGCGCCGGTGCCAGGTGACCATGTCCTGGTAGTTCATTTTGTAGATGTGGTCGCCCGCGAGAATAAGCGTCAATTCCGGATTTTCCAACATGACGCTCTCACTGTTCTGGTACACCGCGTCGGCAGTTCCCAGATACCAATCTTGGTGAATGCGCTTCATGGGTGGGACCACTTCCACGAATTCATCCAGCTCGCCCGAAAACAGGCTCCAACCCTCGCGGATGTGCCGGGTCAGTTCCAGGGCCTTGTATTGAGTCAAAATAAATATCCGCCGGATACCCGAATTGACTGAATTGGACAGAGTGAAATCTATGATGCGATAGGAACCACCGAATGTCACAGCGGGTTTTGCAATGTTCAGGGTTAGAGGGGCGAGCCGCTCCCCAGCGCCACCGGCCAGCACGATGGCGAGGACGTTTATCATTGGAACTCCTAAATTTTAGAACGAGAGTGATAAGTGAACTACGTCACCGAAACCAACAGATGAGGAAGCGCCACAGCGGGGCTGGAGACTGTTTCAGTATAGGAATATCCCGAAGACAATGCAACACCATTTATATGTAATTGCGGCGTGCTAGAAAACCTTGCGGACCGCTGCTTCGATCACGCTGATGTCCGTCTCGCCGATAAAGGCTTTCGCCTGATGTCCATTCTTGTCGTACAGGAACAGCGCTGGTAGGGCGCCGCTCCATTTGGTGTCTATCGAATCAATGAAGTGTTGATCGTCCTCGGCCTGCTTGCGGTAGACTACGCCACGGACCGCGAATTGTTTCAGCAGCTTCTCGGCGCCCGCGGCTGCCTCCGGCTCGTCCGCCGATATCGTCACCAGCTCAAAGCCCTGCGATCGCAGCTTGGCCTCCAGGCGGACCAGTTGGGGCAGCTCGGCCCGGCAAGAATCGCACCAGGTGGCCCAAAAATCGTACAGGACCACCTTACCTCTGTGATCGCTGACCAGCTTCTGGAATCCTGTTTCATCTAGCGAAACCAACGCCGCGAAGAGCGGAATCGAAAGGAAGAGCAGGGCGATCTTCATCTGGCTCAGAGGCGCCAAACCTAAATGGATTTTCGCACGCGTTTGATGCCGCATCCGAAGGCTTTGGTTTCCGCTTGATCCACTGTTTTTCCGGCCAGCACCGCGTCCAGCGCCAAGCGTAGGCGTTGCGCCCGTATGTAACTCTCGTTCTGGCTGTCGTCGATGGAGCCGTGATAACGGATGATTCCCGCGCTATCGATGAGGTAACTCTCCGGCGTCACCTGTGCGTCGAATCGATCCGCCAGCACGTTATCGGCGTCCTTATAAACCGGGAAGGCGAACCCCACCCTCTTAGCGTGCTCGCGCACTTCGTTCGCCGGCTCAGTCCGGTTCGCATTCACGAAGATGAACTTGACACCTTTGCTTGAATAATCCTGGTAGATGGCATTCATGCGCTGGTTATAGGAGTTCGAAACGGGACACTGCGTAGCGATGAAAGTCACCACCGTGATCGGCCCGCGAAGAGTGGAGGACGCAACTGGCTGGCCGTCCAGATCCTGGATGCTGAAATCGGTGACTTGGGAGCCCAGCTTGAATTCCTGAGCGCTCAAAATGCCGGCCAACAAGCCCAACGAAACGGCAAGAGTTCTATTCACGGTTCCTCCTGCATTTCAGTTTATCTGTTGGTGCGCTCACGTCACTTCAGAATCTGGATCAGATTGCTGTAATCGTCCGTCCATGCGCGGAAGCCTGGACGCGGCTTGGCTGGTTTGATGCCTGGACCGCGCAAAAGATTGCTGGTGAACGGCGCGCGGTCCGAGGAAACCAGCACCCAGTCGCTCTCGGACAGATAATCTTCATCCTCGCCATCGTCGTTCACTTCAATCGCAACTTTGCCGAGGTCGAGCGCATTCCGCGCTACAACCGGTTCCAGCGCGAGATAGCGGTTGGATACATGCACGGCCAAAATCCCGCCGCGATTCAGGTGGCGAAAATAGAGCAGAAAAGCTTCGCGCGTCAACAAGTGGACCGGGATGGCATCGCTCGAGAAGGCGTCCACCGCCAGCACGTCGAACTGCTGGCTTGGCTCGCGCTCCAGAGTTAATCGTGCGTCGCCCAGCAGCACTTGATGGTCCGCCTTGCAATCCTTCAGGAATGTGAACCAAGTGGTTGCGATGCTGAGATCGAGCGGATTGATTTCATAGAAACGGAAGAAGTCGCCGCGCCGGCCATAGGCGGCGGTGACTCCAGCGCCCAGCCCGATAACGCCTACGCGAATCCCCGGACGCTGTTCGTCAAAATAGCGGATCGCGCGCCCCACACCCGATTTGGGGCCGTAGTAACTGGTGGAAGTGTCGCGATCCTCCGGAGCGGTGAGCTGTGTTCCGTGATTAATGGTGCCGTGAATCAGTCTGCGGGATCCGGTCTGACTTGCGTTGTCCTCGAAGTCGTACACGCGCAGCACTCCGTAATAATTGCGCACGGAACGCTCGAAGCGCTGGTCATCCAAATGTTTCTGATAGCCGATGTAGATGGCGAGCGCGGCCGTGAATACGATCATCGCGATGCGAACTGTGAGCAGTACGAACCGTCGTGGCCAATTACCAGGCGCGACCCATAGCACGATGGCTATAAGCGCTGCGCAAGCTACCAGAGACAACGGCAGCTCGGCGTAAGTGTCGAACAAGTGAGGCGCGCCAACTGCGACGAAGAGGCCGCCCAGTGCGCCGCCTACCGCAACCATTAAATAAAAACTGGTCAAGTGCCGCGGATCGGGCTTTAGACGAACCAACTCGCCGTGACAAGCCATGCAACAAATAAATAGCGTAGCGACGAACGTAGGAACGGACCACTTGATGGCCAGATTGCCCTTGCTGTAATAGAGCGCATAAGCCGCCGCTCCGAGCGTAGTTACCAGCAGAGGAAGAAAAATGGCGCGGTGATAAAACTTTTCGCGCTCAAAGCAGATGATGAAGCTGGCCAGATAAATCCCGAGCGTCGCCACCCACAGCAGCGGAATGGGCGCAACATTAGTACTGAGATGAGTGGTGACGGAAAGAAGCAGCGCGGAACCGCAGGCGGCCAGCGCAATCCAAAGCGCTTGCAATTCCCAACGTGGAGCATCGCCGACTGACGAAGGTTCGCCCGCGGTGGTGTGATTCCGCGCGTTCCACGCCAATACCGCACAAAGGACCACGAACAACACATATATTCCGGACCATCCGTAGGCTTGCGTGTGCGTCGCCGCCAGCGGTTCCACAAGGAGTGGGAAGCTGAACAGGGCCAGCAGCGATCCCAGATTTGAGAGCGCGAACAGGCGATAAGGGACGGCGCCGGGCTTCGCCGCGACATACCAGGCTTGCAGCAACGGACTGGTGGTGGATAGCAAAACGTAAGGCAAACCGATGGTCGCGGCGAGAAGCATGAGGATGCGGCCGGAGGGGTCACCGGGATGCGCGGGCTTCCAATCCGGCGAAGGAAGAATCGGAAGGAGAGCGATGCTCACCGTCAGCAGAGCCACGTGCAGCAGCGCCTGCTGCCTGGGTTTCAGATAACGCGTGGAGAAGTGGGCGTAGAGATATCCGGCCACGAGCGACGCCTGGAAAAATAGCAGACAAGTGCTCCATACGGAGGCCGATCCGCCGAACCAGGGCAGGATGATTTTGCCGATCATCGGCTGCACTTCAAACAGCAGAAACGCGCTGAGAAAAATGGTGGCGGCGTAGAGCAAGGAGTCATAATCGCACTTGTGGGGCAGGTTGACAAGCTGCGGCAGGATGCCATCCTGCCCTACAAGTTGATAGACTCTCGACTTGACGCTAGCCCCTGTCGACTACCTCATCCTCTCGCTCTATTTCGCATTCGTTCTGGGCATTGGCTGGTTGGTGAAGCGCAAAGTCACCACCAGCGAGGATTTTTTAACTTCCCGCCGCTCTGTTCCGCTGTGGATCACGAGCTTAGCGTTCATTGCCGCTAACTTGGGTGCGCAGGAAGTGATCGGCATGTGCGCCTCGGGTGCGAAATACGGCATCATGACCGCGCATTTTTACTGGATCGGCGCGGTGCCGGCCATGCTTTTCGTGGGCGTCTTCATGATGCCGTTCTATTACGGAAGCCGCGCGCGGAGCGTGCCTGAATATTTAAAACTGCGCTTCGACGAGAAAACCCGCGCGTTGAATGCCGCCACCTTCGCCGTGATGACGGTTTTCTCGTCCGGAATTTCGATGTACGCGTTAGGATTGTTGTTCCAACTGGTCTTGGGCTGGAGCTTCACGGCGTCGGTGCTGCTTTCGGCCGCCATCGTTCTGATCTACACCTTCCTGGGCGGGCTCACCAGCGCCATTTACAACGAGGTGCTGCAATTTTTCCTGATCGTCCTCGGCTTCGCGCCGCTCGCCATCATGTCCGTACTTAAGGCGGGCGGATGGCGCGGGATGTCGGCGCGGTTACCGCCGGTGATGACCCACGCCTGGTCGTATTTGAAAGAGCCGTCGCAGAATCCGATGGGTGTCGAAGTATTCGGATTGGTGGCCGGCCTCGCGTTCGTTCTTTCGTTCGGCTACTGGTGTACCGATTTCCTGGTGGTGCAGCGCGCCATGGCGGCGGATTCCATGTCGGCCGCGCGGCGAACGCCATTGATCGCGGCGTTTCCGAAGATGATCATGCCGTTCATTGTGATCGTGCCGGGAATCGCGGCGCTGGCGCTGTCCAAGATGGCTGTGGGGTATGCACTCCCGCTCAAACCCGATGGCGGCCCCGATTACGATCAAGCCATGACCACGCTTATGGCGCAGTTTTATCCCTCTGGCATGCTGGGCCTGGGGCTCACCGCGCTGATGGCGTCGTTCATGTCGGGAATGGCCGGTAACGTCACGGCCTTCAACACAGTGTGGACGTACGATCTTTATCAGGGCTACATCCGCAAGCGGGCGCCGGATTCGCATTACCTTCTGGTGGGCCGCATCACGACGGTGGTGGGAGTGGGGCTATCGATCGGGACGGCGTACCTGGCCAGCCACTTCAATAACATCATGGATTTTCTGCAACTCGTGTTCGGCTTCGTAAACGCTCCGCTGTTTGCGACATTTTTGCTCGGAATGTTCTGGAAGCGCGCCACCGGACACGGCGCTTTTACCGGGCTTTTGGCGGGGACACTAGCGGCCGCCGCTACCCACGGTTTGACGCTCGCCGAAAACAAAGGAGGCTGGCTCGGCGCCGTGGTTCACAGTTTTCCATCCACCATGGCGCAGAATTTCTGGATCGCGATCTTTGCGTGGTCTACCTGTTTCTTAGTCACCATTTTGGTAAGTTTATTGTCCCGGCCAAAGCCCGAGCTGGAGCTGCACAATCTGGTTTACGGGCTCACCGACATTCCGCATGACCCCGCTCCGCCGTGGTACAAGCGGCCGCTTCCGCTAGCCGGCGTGGTGATAGTGGCACTGGTAATCTTGAATTTCCTGTTCTGGTAAATATGCGCGACCTTCGCATCCCCATCGGTTTGTTCTTCACACTGGCCGGCGTCATCCTCGCCGTAACAGGTCTGGTAACGCAGAATCGCGCCCCGCTCGAAACGGTCAACGTAAATCTTTACTGCGGCGTTTCGATTCTGGCATTCGGAGGCCTGCTATTGTGGCTGGCACGGCGCAGTTCGTAATCCAGGCTTTTGAAGCGCGCTACCACAGCACGCCGGATGTCGCGCGGGCTCCCGGACGCGTGAACCTCATCGGCGAGCACACCGATTACAATCTCGGCCTGGTGTTGCCGGTGGCTATCGATCTGGATTGTTACGTGGCCTCTGCACCCAATCGTCTGGGAGTCCTGCGAATCCATTCCCAAAACCTGGATCAAAGCCGCGAGTGGCCAGTCGGGCAGATCTCGGGTCTCCGCGCCATCGGCGATTGGAGCGATTACGTGATCGGCATCGCGCGGCAACTGCCGCTCGGCCGGGGGCGCGACGTATTGATCCACAGCAGCGTGCCGCTGGGCTCCGGTCTCAGTTCCTCGGCCGCGTTGGAGGTTGCGACGGCGCTAGCGCTAGGTTGGCCGGGCGATCTGCCCAGCATCGAACTTGCAAAACTGGCCCAGCGCGCCGAAACCGATTTTATGGGGGTCCCCTCCGGAATCATGGACCAGTTTGCCGCGATCTTCGGACAGCGAGACGCGGCATTGCTGATCGATTGCCGGAGCCTGGAGAGCCAAACGATTGCTCTTCCCGACGCCGTGGCGATTGTTGCCGTGAACACGATGGTGAAACACGAGCTGGGGCAGTCGGCATACCGGCAAAGGGTGGCCGAATGTGCGTCTGCGGCGTTGGATATCGGCGTGGAGAGCTTGCGCGATGCCGAGGCGCATCAACTGGAATTAATCCGTGATCCGATAGCCCAGCGGCGCGCGCGGCACATTCTTAGCGAAAACCAGCGGGTCCTGGAATTCGTAGAGGCCAGCCGCAAAGGCGACTTGCGCGAGATGGGCCGGTTGCTGGTGGAATCCCATCGGAGCCTGGAACACGACTACGAAGTAACTTGCGCAGAGTTGGATTTTCTCGCGGATCGCGCGATGCAGATCGAAGGTACGCTGGGCGCGCGGATGACCGGTGGCGGATTCGGGGGCTGCACCGTGAATTTGGTTGAGCCGGCGGCCGTGGAGCGATTCAAGGAAACGTTGGGAAGCGCGTATCTGGAAAAATTCGGGATCGAGCCGGTCTTTTATCACGTTCGTCCATCGGATGGTGCGCAGCGGATTTCGTAACTGTGGCGCAGGCACTCTCGATTCTTGGTTCCACTTCCCCTGTGAAACAGCGTCGAGACGAGTCTCTCGACGCGGCACGCAGGAGTGCGTGCGCCACGTCATTTTCAGCAGCTTCGAAGGAACGCAGCAGCTGTCTTCACAAACTCAGGCCATCTCTCGCCACCGATTGGTCCATGACCGCCGTTGGGGATGATCCACAGGCTCGATCGCGGAATCGCTTTCGCCATTTCCACCGAAATCTCAACCGGATAAAGAGGATCGTGATCACCCTGTACAACTAACGTCCGCGCTTGAATGGTGGAAAGGTACGGCGGAGTGAAATTCATGTCGTCGTAGCTGTCGGCGAAACTCGCGGTGCTGGCGAGGAGAGCTTTGATCTGCGCGTCGCCTCCCGGATGGCGTCGGCGCATCATTTCCCAATCCTGTTCAGTGAGGCTATTTGGATACTGGCGCATGATGGGGCGGGCCTGAGCGGGGAAGTAACTGGTGGCGCTCACCAGCACCATAGCTTCGACGCGCTCGGGTTGCTGTGTGGCAAGGTGCAGCAGAACGTTGCCTCCGCCGCTCACGCCCAGTCCCTTGAAAGTGCCGATTTTCAAGTGATCGAGCAGCGCGAAGACATCCGCGGCGGAATCCTGATGACGGAATACTTTCGACGGATTGCTGGAACGTCCGTGGCCGCGCATATCGGGGACGATGAGTTGAAAGTCTTTGCTCCAGTCGGGGATCAATGGCGACCAATCCTGGCTCGATCCACCGAAGCCGTGCAGCAAAATCAGCGGCTCACCGCTGCCGTGAACTTCGTAGTAGAGTTGTACGCAGTTGAGTGTTTCGATCAAATTCTCCTCCCAAAAATAAAACCGCCCACGCTTGCACGTGGGCGGTTGGTATCTACAGATAGTTTATCAATGGCGGCCTCCGGCGGTCAATAGATTTTCACCGCATTTGACTTTGTCTCTTCAGGCGCGGCACAATAGTTCCTCCTCAAGGAGTTGATCGTGAAAAGCATCGGCCTGCTCGCTTTGTGCGCGGCTCTCATCGCTCAATCGGCCTTCAGCGCGCCGCGTCTGAATCCCGCCGAAAAACGGACCATGGAGTTGAAGTCCGCCGTTGTTCTGTTAACCGTCCACTTCGAGGTGGGAACCAGGCTCAGAATAAACGGCAATCCCTACAATTACGGCTTGACTTACGATGTAAAAGGCACCGGATTCATTTACCGTCCGGACGGCTACATCGTAACTAACGGGCACGTGGTTGCCGCCGCAAACAAGAAGGACGCGGACGCCCGCGAGAACCTGAAGTCCTCGATCATGCACGACATCATCGGGGCGCTGATTCCGAAAATTGCGGAAGTCACGGGTCACTCCGTAACCGGAAACGACGATCAAATTCGCATTGCATACGACATCAGGCCTTTTTTCGAGCGAGGCCCGGACTTGACCGTTACTTTGCCGAACCGGCAGGTTTTCAACGGGGAAATCAAGGCTTACAGCGATCCGATGGACCAGGGCGGCAAGGATATCGCCATCGTCAAGATTGATGCCACCAACCTGCCCACACTCCGCCTCGGAGATTCCGACTCCGTTCACATACAGGAGCCGATGACTGTGATCGGATATCCGGCCGCAGCCTCGCAGGTGAGCCTGGTCAGCATGGAATCTTCGTTAGTTCCAACTGTCACCAATGGCCACATCTCTGCGATAAAAACCGATTTCAAAGGCACGCGAGTGATTCAGTCCGATGCCGCCATCAACCCCGGCAATAGCGGCGGCCCGGCTTTCAATGACGCCGGTGAAGTGATTGGCGTCGCCACGCTTCGGGCGAAGGACGCTGTGGGTTTATATTTCTTCGTACCCATGAACACCGCCATGGAGTTTGTGAATCAGGTTGGCGCGAAGCCGCAGGCGGGAGTCTTCAACCAGATGTGGGCGTCGGCGCTTGACACCTACGACCGCGGCGCATGCCAGGGCGCCAAGAGCAAGCTGCAAAGCGTGTTGAACATCATGCCCAACATGCCGGATGCAGTCAGCTTAATGCAAGCGTCGGAGAAATGTGCAACCGAGGAGGGCGCCATTGGCCGCGTCATGGAAGGGTCCACCTGGATGCTGTATTCCGCGGTGGGGCTGGTGATTGTGGTCACCGCGTTCCTGCTAATGCGCCGCAAGGCGCTGCCGGAGGCCCCTGGTGCGCAGGGTGTGGTGATGCCAGGTCCTCCCCGGGTCGGCACTCGTCCGGAAACGCCGCCTCGGGTGGAATTGCCTTCGCCCGCTGCCGAGGCGTCCTATGGAAGCGTGCAGGTTATGGCAGGATCGCTGGCCGGGCAAAAATTCAAAATCACCAAGGCCGGAGTTTTGGTGGGTACCGATCCGTCAAAATGCCAGATCTGTGTCACCGAAGATTCCATCTCGCACGAGCACGCTTGGATCGTTCCAGTCGATAATCGGGTAGTGGTCATCGATCGTGGCTCTACCAACGGAACGTACATCAATTCGGTGGATTCGCCGCGCGTCAGCAAAGTGGGTCTCCAGAATGGCGATCGTGTCTACCTTGGCAAAAAGGGATCCGTCGTATTGACCTATTTCAGCTCGTAAAGGCAGGAAGAACGAGATGGCAAAGTTTTGCGCCAATGGACATCAAATGGAAGACTCCTGGTCGGTCTGTCCCTATTGCCAACGGACAGGATTTCAGGGGCCACCCCAACCTCCGCCGGTGAAAACGCGTTTGGAAGCGGAAGCTCCCAAGGAAGCACCGCCGGCCGCTCCCTTCGCCGGACGAAAAACTGTTCTGCTCACTGATAAGCGCAAACCGCCCGTGGTGGGCTGGTTTGTCGCGTTGACCGGCGAACAGAAAGGCGAGGATTTTCGCATTCGTGATGGCCAGAACGTCATCGGCTCGGCCCCGGAGGCCGACATCGTGCTGCGCGATACGGCAATTTCCGGAAAACACGCCAGCCTGCGTTACAAGGATCAAAAATTCTTTCTCACCGATCTGGATTCGAGCAACGGTACGTATTTGAACGATAGTTCCACTCCGATCGCCCGCGAGGAATTGAAGGACAACGATATAGTCCGAATCGGTGAAGTATCCCTAAAGTTCAAATGCTTCTAAAACGGTTCTTCGGTTCATCGGTTCTTCGGTTCCAAACCACTCATTGAATAGCCGCATGCGCATCCGCCCTGGCATTGAATTAGCGAATCTCACCGATGTCGGTTGTCACCGCGCTGAGAACGAGGATTACTATTGTTACGCCGAGCCTGAGGACGACCTGGACTTTCAAAAAAAAGGCCGATTGGCGGTGGTGGCGGACGGGATGGGCGGGCACGAAGGTGGCAAGCTGGCCAGCACCATCGCGGTGGGGGCCGTGCGCGACGGATATTTGAATGACTCGGAGGGCGATCCGAGCCAGGCGCTCCGAACGGCGTTTCAAGATGCACATGCTGCGATTCAGGAACATGCGCGCCAGCATCCGGAGCTTCGAGGGATGGGCACCACCTGTACGGCTGCAGTCATACTCGACGGCCAGCTTCATTACGGTCATGTGGGCGACAGCCGTTTGTATCTTATTCGCGGCTACAACATCTCGCTGCTCACCCGGGACCATTCTCAGGTGGCGCGCCTGGTTCAGGACGGATTGATCACGCCGGAAGAGGCTTCCGTGCACCCGCATCGCAACGTGCTTACCGCTGCCATGGGCGTGGAGCCGGCGTCTGCCGATTTTTCCGAAACACCACTTCCGCTCGAGCCCGGCGATATTTTGTTGATGGCAACCGATGGTCTGCACGGTCTGGTGACCGATCAGGAGTTGCTGGCCACTGCGGCTGCACTCGATCCCGCGGAGGCCTGCAAAGAATTGGTCCGTATGGCAAAAGAGCGGGGCGGTTTTGATAACATAACGTTACAGATCTTGAAAATCATGTAAAACGTTTCTCGTTTCTCGTTTCTCGTTCGCCACCTTGGACCTAACGAGAAACGAGAAACGAGAAACGGGGCATCTCCATGACCGGAACACAGATCGGTAATTACAAAATTCTGGAAAAACTCGGTGAAGGCGGCATGGGTGTGGTCTATAAAGGCGTCGATATCAACTTGGACCGCACCGTCGCTATCAAGGCGCTCAACACCGAGCTGACTGGAAATCCGGAATTGGAACAGCGCTTTCGTGCCGAAGCCAAGGCGCAAGCGAACCTGAATCACACCAACCTCGCCACGCTCTACGCGTTGCTCATTGAAGACGGGCGTCCCTGGATGGTGATGGAGTTCATCGAAGGCGAGACGTTTGAGCAGATGGTGCAGCGCCGCGGCCCCATCCCCGGTACCGAAGCCGTTCCGCTATTCCGGCAGGCCCTGTTAGGCGTGGGCTATGCCCATCGCATGGGTATTGTCCATCGCGACATCAAGCCCAGCAACATCATGGTGAACAAGCAGGGAATCGTCAAGGTGATGGACTTTGGCATTGCCAAGGTTATGGGCACGCGGGGCATGACCAAAACCGGAACGCAGATGGGCACGGCGTTTTATATGTCCCCCGAGCAAGTACTGAATCGGGGCGCGGACATTCGGTCGGATGTTTATTCTTTGGGCGTGACGCTGTACGAAATGCTCACCGCCAATGTGCCGTTCAACGGCGATAGCGACTATCAGGTGATGACGGATCATGTCAACGCCCCGCCGCCGTTGCCGACGAAATTCTATCCTTATATCCCGCTAGGTCTCCAGAACGCCGTGCTGAAGGCGCTCGAAAAAAAGCCGGAGGCGCGCTTTCAGACCGTGGAGGAATTCGGGACGGCTCTGGAACAGCCGGACACGTTCAACGTAACTCCACCGCAAGTTGCTCCCTCGCCTCGCGGTGCAACCATGGTGGAAAGCGCGGCTTCACCGGCCCCCGCGAGCGTTGCGTCTGTTGTGGCCACAGGCGCCGCCGCTGCTCGGGCTACTGCGGCTGTTGTGACCGGTCCGGCTGATGCCACCGGCCCCGACGTTCCGGCGAAAGCATCTTTCTGGACCCCCGAGCGCAAGATTGCCGGCGGTAGCGTCGCAATCATAGTGGCGCTCATCGGAATCTGGGCGGCGCTTCGGCCCAACGTGAAGAATACGGGGCTTCCTTCTGCGCCTGTCACGGTAACTCCGACTCAAGTCACGCCGCAACCGTCGGATAACCAGTTGCCTCCGCCTCCATCGAATCCGGTTGCCCCGAACAAAACGACTCAGAACAAAACGGCTCCGAACAATAGCCACGCAGACAACGGCATTCCTGCGCTTCCGCCCGTTCAGCCTGAAACTCCGCGCGTAAGCAAGCCTGTCCCCGCGCAACCTTTGTTCGTGAGGGTCCCGGCCGGAACCATGGTCACCATCCGTCTACTCGGCGCGATCGACTCCAGGCGGGACCGCACGGGCCAAAGGTTTGAGGCGCTCGTGGACCTGCCCGTCGTGATCGGTGGACGTACGATGATTCCTCAAGGCGCCGGCGCGCGCGTGGTCTTGACCAACTTCGTATCTCAAGTGAGACTCGAATTGGTTTCAATATCGGCCAACGGCATCAACCACATTCTGCGTAGCAATATTTTCGAGAAACAAGGCATCATCCGCGGCAAGCCCGCTCCCTTTGTGATCGTCCCCCCGGACACCAGGATCCGATTCACGCTGCAAACGCCCATCACATAGACGTGTACCGCATTCGTCTACTATTCGCCGCGCTGTTCGCCGCCCTTCCCCCAGCCTACGCCGCCACGCTCACACCGCAAACAGCCGCTGCTTTTGATCGTTACATCGAACTGACTGAGGCCAGAATGAAAACGGATCGCTCGCCGGACGCCTGGAAAGCCAAGGCTCACGGCAACAATATCCGCATAGAATCCGGACACACGCTCGATAACGGAAAGAAAATCGATGTTCCCGACGGGATGATCCAGCATTGGGTGGGAACTATGTTTATCGCAAGCGCCACCATCCCTCAAGTGAAGGCCGTGCTGCAGGATTATGAGAACTACAAGTCCATCTACAAACCTGAAGTCATCGAGTCCAAACTAATCTCGCATCAAGGCGATGAGTACGACGTCTTCCTGCGCCTCTACAAGAAGCAGGTGCTGACGGTGGTGCTGAATTCCAACTATCACGTCCGCTACGGCATGCTGGACCCGCGGCGCATGTACGTGATTTCGCACTCCACCCGAATCGCCGAAGTGAAAGACGCCGCCCATCCGGACGCTGGTGAGGAAAAAGTGGGCGACGATACCGGTTTTCTCTGGCGCCTGAATTCATACTGGCGTTTCGAACAGGCGGACGGCGGAGTTTACGCCGAATGCGAAGCAATTTCACTTTCGCGCGATGTCCCGCCGATACTGGGCTGGATGATCAAGGGATTTCTCGAAAAATTTCCGAAGGAATCCATGCAAAATACTCTGCGCGGCACCAAAGCGGCGGTGCTGGCGAAACGCTAACCAAATCCTACATACTGGACTTCTTCTTCAAGTGTCAATCCGAACCGGTTCTGGACGCGCGACTTCAAATCGGCGATGATTTCGCACAACTCTTGCGCAGTGCCCTGACCCTCGTTGTAGATCAGGTTGGCGTGATACTCGGCCACACGAATGCCGCCGTTTCGGATTCCCTTGGCGCCCACTTGCTCCAGAAAATATGCGGAAGGCACCTTGCCTTCCCGGATTACACGCTCAGGCACCTGCCGTTGCACGGCTTCCGGAAGCTCCGCCAGGATCAGGTTCTTAAAGATGCTGCCGGCGCACTTCATGGTAGCGGGATATTTTTCGAGGCGGACCTTCAGGATGCCGTCCGCGGTCCTCTGAAGCTCAAGAGCGGACGCAGGCGCCAGTTCGAGCTCGGTGGAAAAAATAATCCAGCCCTTGTGGCGCTTGAAAATGCTCTCGCGATAATGAAACTCGCAGTCTGCGTTGCCGAACACGCGAATCGTGGCCCCATCGAAGAATCGAACTTGGCGGACGCGTTCATTGATGGAGTGCCCATAGGCGCCGGCGTTGCCGTATATCGCGGCGCCTACCGAACCCGGGATGCCCGTCATGGTCTCGAGGCCCTGTAGACCGTGGCTGATCGTATAATCCACCAACGTTTGAAGCTCCGCGCCCGCGTCTACATGCACCATGCGGCCGTCATTCAAGATGCCGCCGGATGTGAACCGCAGCACGATTCCCCGAAATCCAGCATCAGAGACGATCAGATTCGTACCGCCGCCGATCACCGCAAACTCAGCGCCGCTTGCGCGGACAATGTTCAAAGCCATCATAAAGCTCGGCTCAAAAGGCGTCTCAACATACAAATCAGCCGGGCCGCCGATTCCGAATCTCGTGTAGCGGCTCAACCAAACGTGCTCGGAAATCGTTAAATTAGGAATCTGGGCAAGACGCTGAAGCGTCGCCTGCTGGACGGGCATCTTGTCAAATGGTAGCAACGCGCGCCTTCGGCTTGCGATCTTCGTAGCGTAAGCCTCCGGCTTGCGATTTCTTAAAAGGAGCAACTTCGTGTCATCTGGGTTTGCCGGCTTCCCGCCGGAAATGGTTCAATTCTTCCGAGGGCTGAAGCGCAACAATCGCCGCGATTGGTTCCAACCGCGCAAGCACCTCTATGAGCAGCACGTCAAAGAACCCATGCTGGAGCTGGTGACGGCGCTGAACGGTGAGCTGAGGAAGTTCGCGCCCCAGTGCGTCACCGAACCGAAGAAGGCCGTGTTTCGAATCTATCGCGACACGCGGTTTAGCGCGGACAAGACGCCGTACAAGACGCATGTCGCCGCATCTTTCTTCCGGCGCGAAGGAGGCGGCTTCTACTTTAGCGTGTCACTCGATCAGGTTGAAGTCGCCGGCGGCATCTATCGTCCCAGCCCGGAAACCATGTACTTGGTCCGCACGCACATCGCGGAAAATTACAAAGAGCTTCGCCAGATTCTCGCCAACAAGAAAAGCCGGAAGCTGGTAGGCGATCTTCAAGGCGATGAGCTGACTCGCGCCCCCAAGGGTTTCGATCCCCGGCATCCCGCGCTCGATCTCATCAAGAAGAAGGATTGGATACTGGACGTATCGCTGGATCCGCCCTTGGCAACCACTCCCAAGCTCTACGGCGAGATCCTGGATCGGTTCCGCGCCATCGCCCCGTTCATCGAATACCTGAATCGTCCGCTGGCCGGCCGGAAGCCGCCCAGGGAGCCGATGGAAGCTCATTTTTGAACGGCGGGAAGCAGCCAGAATCCAGAAGCCAGAATTCAGGAGTCAGAAGGAGGAATGCGCTTCGCGCTTTCGTTCCTTACTATGGTGGAAATGTTTGAATCCAGATTGCGCCCAACAGGATGGTCAGGATCGCTAGTGGCGCGCCCACGCGGAAGTACTCCCAGAATCCAATGGTGACTTTGCGGCGCGCCTGTTGAATGACGATCAGGTTGGCAACCGATCCCAACACCGTCAGGTTTCCCGCCAGGGTTGACGACATGGCCAGCGTCAGCCAGGCCCGTGTAGGGTTCGCCAGATGAGCGGCGAACGGCTTAAACACGAGCACCGCCGGGACGTTGCTTACAAGGTTGGACAGCACCGCGGAGAAGGCGCTCAGCAGGAAGACATTGTCCAGATGGATTTGTCCGGCGAAGGCGGCCAGGTCTTTTTCGAGCGATGTTTTCTCGACTCCGGCGATGACGACGAACAGGCCCACGAACATTACCAGCAGGCTCCAGTCGATGCGGCGATAGACTTTTTCCGGATTCACGCGGCGGGTGATGAGGAGCAGGGCTGCAGCCACAACGGCTACTTTGGGAACCGGCCATCCGGCAAAGAACATGACGATCATGGCGAGCGAAGCGATGATGGCTTTCCACATCAGCCAGCGATCCACGCGCACGGAACGCTTTTCCACGTTGACGCGGGCGCGCGATGTAAACTCTGAGCGGTAAGCCAGGAAAATGACGAGCACCGTCAGAACCAGCCCAGCCAGCGCGATGGGAGCGAGCGAGGCGAGAAACTGGCGATAGGGGATGCCGGAAAAGCTGCCGATCATCATGTTCTGCGGATTGCCGGTGATGGTGGCGACGCTGCCGATATTGGAGGCCATCGCCACAGCCAGCAGATAAGGCACCGGATTGCGGCGTACTGTTTCGGTGATTTCCAGAACGAGCGGAGTCAGCACCAGGCACATGGTGTCGTTGACGAAAAACGCAGAGAAGAAACCGGCGATGCCCACGATCGCGATCAAAAGCAAGACGGGGCGGTGGGCATGCTCCACCACGCGCTCCGCCACTAGCGAAAAGAAGCCGGATAGCTGCAGATTCGCGACCACGATCATCATTCCGAAGAGCAGAATGAGGGTGTCGAAGTTGATGGCCTGCTGCGCTTGGGCCAACGTGAGAGCGTTCACTCCAACCATCAGGCTGGCGCCTATGATGGCCGCGCCGGTGCGGTCTACGCGAAAGCCGGGTAACCGGCCGATGGCCAGGACCAGGTAGGTGAGGGCGAAGATTAGGATGGCGGGCAGTTTTCGTTTCTCGTTTCTCGTTTCTCGTTTCTCGTTCGCGCGCGGGTGCCAACGAGGAACCAGAAACCCTCTTCCGTTCCCATGTTAAACTCGATTTCCGTGCATCGTCTCATCAGCCTCATTCTCGCCAGCCTGATTCCGCTGGCGGCTCAAACGTCCGCGGCGGACCTTTCCGGGCTGCGCTGGCGTATGATTGGACCGTTTCGCGGCGGACGCACCATCGCGGCTGCGGGTATCGCCTCCCAGCCTAATGTATTCTACGTTGCCGCCACGAATGGTGGAGTTTGGAAGACCGATGATATCGGGCGAACCTGGCATCCGCTGTTCGATGACCAGCCCACCGGCTCAATCGGTGCAATCGCTGTCGCTCCTTCGGAGCCGAATGTCGTTTATGTTGGCAGCGGCGAGGGTGTGCAGCGGCCGGATCTCTCGGTTGGCGACGGAATGTACAAATCCACCGATGCGGGCAAAACCTGGCGGCATCTTGGACTGCGGGATGGACAACAAATTTCGGCGATTCTGGTGGACCCGCGCGATCCGAACCGCGTTTTCGTGGCCGTGCTTGGCCATCCGTATGGTCCCAATGTGGAGCGCGGCGTGTTTCGCTCCACCGACGGCGGCGAGACTTGGCAGAAGGTGCTTTATAAGGATGAGAACACCGGCGCGGTAGATCTGGCATTCGATCCCACCAATCCCAACAATATCTACGCGGTTTTGTGGGCAGCGCGCCAGGGGCCTTGGGAAAACGGCGAATGGAGTGGTCCCGCGAGCGGGCTTTTCAAATCCACGGATGGCGGCAGCACCTGGCAGCAACTCACGGGTGGGCTTCCCACTCCGGCGGAAGGGCTCGGACGGATTGGCATCGGGATCGCACCCTCGGATGCGAACCGCATGTACGCGCTGGTGGAATCGAAACCGAGCGCACTCTATCGCTCCGACGACGCGGGAACAACCTGGAAGCGCGTGAACACGGAGGAGCGCGTTTCCGGGCGCGGATCCGACTTCGCCTGCGTGCGCGTGGATCCCAAGAACAAAGACGTCATCTACGTGGCGAACACTTCCACGTATCGCTCGTCGGACGCAGGGCAAACTTTCACGGCCATCAAAGGCGCGCCCGGCGGCGACGATTATCACACCATCTGGATCAATCCCGAACATCCCGAAATCATCCTGCTGGCCAGCGATCAGGGCGCGACCATCACGGTGAATGGCGGGGCCACCTGGAGTTCCTGGTACAACCAGCCGACCGCGCAGTTCTACCATGTGATCACCGACAACCAGTTCCCATATTGGGTTTATGGCGGACAACAAGAGAGCGGCTCCGCCGGAATTGCCAGCCGCAGCGACTACGGCGAGATCACTTTTCGGGAATGGCATCCGGTGGGTGTCGAAGAATACGGCTACGTGGCGCCCGACCCGCTCAATCCCAATATTATTTATGGCGGCAAGGTCTCGCGCTTCGACCGGAGCACTGGGCAAGTGCAGCAGGTAGGGCCCACGGTCCCAGGCGGAGGCGGCAAGTATCGATTTGTGCGAACCATGCCGCTGCTGTTCTCGCCGGTGGATCCGCACGTGCTCTACCTTGGCTCGAACGTGCTTTTCAAGACCGTGAATGGAGGCCGCGGCTGGGACATTATTAGTCCGGACTTGACGCGCGAGAGCTACGATATTCCGCCGAACGTGGGCCTTTATACAGAGGAAGCCCGCAAGCAGGCCACTCGCCGGGGCGTGATCTATGCCATCGCGCCGTCGCACAAAGACGTGAACGTGATTTGGACCGGAACGGATGATGGGTTAATTCATGTCACTCGCGATGGTGGGAAAACCTGGAGCAACATTACTCCGCGAGAGCTCACGCCATGGAGCAAGGTGGCCATGCTGGATGCTTCGCACTTCGACGATGTTAGCGTGTACGCGGCTATCAATCGTATCCGGCTGGATGATCTGAAGCCGCACATTTACCGGACGCACGATGGAGGCAAGACGTGGAAGGAGATCGTCAACGGATTGCCGGACCAGCCCGTGAACACGGTGCGCGAGGATCCTGTACGAAAAGGGTTGCTATACGCCGGAACGGAACTGGCCGTTTACGTCTCCTTCGATGATGGCGACCACTGGCAGGCGCTAAAGCAGAACATGCCGCCGATTTCGATTCGCGATCTCGTCATTCATGAGAACGATCTGGTGGCTGGGACGCACGGCCGCGGGTTCTGGATTCTCGACGATATTTCACCGTTACGGCAGACGAATGCTGAGACGGCCGCTGCCGATGCGCATCTGTTCCGTCCCGCGGCAGTTCTTCGCGTGCGGTGGAACAATGGCACCGATACGCCACTTCCACCGGACGAGCCGGCCGGTCAGAATCCGCCGGATGGAGCCGTTCTCTACTACAATCTGAAATCCAGGGTATCGACGCCGGTGACGCTCGAGATCTTCGACAGCGCGAAGGAGCTGGTGCGCCGTTATTCGAGCGACGACAAAGCAGATCCCATCGATCCGGCGGTGAACGTGCCGACTTACTGGATCCGTCCGCCGTCGATTCCGGCGACAACGGCCGGCCTGCATCGATTTGTTTGGGATTTGTGTTATCCGTCTCCGGACGCAATCGATCATGACTATCCGATCTCGGCCACTTATCGCGATACGCCGCGATCTCCCGTGGGCGTGCTGGCGATGCCTGGCGAGTATTCCGTGAAGCTGACGGTGGACGGGAAGAGCTACACGCAACCGTTAACGGTAAAGATGGACCCTCGTGTGAAGACGCCGTTCGCCGGGTTGCAGCAGCAGTTCGCGCTGGCGCAGAGGATCGTCGGCTTGATGCACCAAACTTTCGAAGCGTTGCAACAGGCTTCCACTGGGAAGGCTGAGCTGGAAGGACGTAACCGAGCGCTGGCGGCGCTACTTGCACTTGTCGAGGGGGCGGACACAGCGCCTACGGCTGCGATGGTGAGCGCGGTGGAGGAGATAGAGCGGAAGAAGTAGGACAAGCCTCTGGCTTGTCCCTGGGCAAGCCGGAGGCTTACCCTACTACTTTTTCGGTTGGATCAACGGTGATTGGCTGAACAGGCGCTTCTGGCCGCCCGGAATTTGCCCGCCGCCCAGTTGGACGATCATCCACTTGGCCATGTCGGAAGCGCTGGAATTAATAGCTCCGGCCGGAGCTGTGTTATCGATCTGGGCCGCGGGAATCGGCTGCAGCTTGCCTTCCACTTCCGAATGCGGCGCAGCGACATCCCCACCGGGCTGGAAATCGGCAACGCTGGTGTTGCTGTCGCAGCAAATATGCCTAATGGATGGCGGGAAAAACAGCAGGTCGCCCGCGCCGAGGCCGAGTCCGCTGCGATGCGTCAGCAGATCGCGGATGGTCATCTCGTGCGTGACGTAGGGGTCGTACATCTGGAACCCAGGCAAGCGGTCCACCACGCGATCGTCCCAACTGAGTTTGCCTTCATCCACTAGAATTCCGAGCGAAGGGTGGTGAACGCCTTGGTATTTGAACCGATCCCGAATAGCGTGTGCGAATCCACGCTGGCGTTTTCGCCGAGTTTCCGCACGCCGTAGCCCTTCGCGAACACCACTTCGCCGTCTTTCACCACGGCCACTCCGACGCCGGGCACGTCGAAGGTTTTCATGGCTCGAAGGATGTAATCATCCAGATCGACAGGCGCGGCGGGCTGGCAAAATACGGGGAGAGTGAGAAAGAGCGCGAGCAGCGAACGCTTCAGCAGTTTTTGATTGTAAGCGACTCCAGTTCTTCCAGAGTCCTGGGCCAGTCCTCCCGCATGAGACGCGACAGAGCACGGTCGGCCAGCAGCTTTCCGCCGGTCTGGCAGTGGGCGCAGTAGTTGGTTTCGTTCGATGCGTAGCGAATGCGCTGCACCTTGGCGCCGCATCGGACACACGGCTCTTTGTAGCGACCGTGGACAGCCATGCCTTCGCGAAATGCCGTTACCTTTTCAGGAAATCCGTTGCCGGCTTCCGCGCGCAAGGCTTCCACCCAGCGGAGCAAATTCGCGCGAATCGAATCGAAGAGCCGGCGGATCTGGTCGGCGGTCAGCTTTTGAGTTAGAGCCACGGGCGAGAGGCCCGCTTCGAAGAGAATCTCGTCGGAATACGCATTGCCGATGCCGCTGAACGTTCTCGGATCGGTGAGCGCGCGCTTTAGAGTGTGATTTTCGGATGTAAGAGCGGTGGTGAAACTTGCGAGGTCCGCGGTGAGGAGTTCCAGACCGCCCGGATCTAAGGCGTGGAGCCCCGCCTCACCTGCCACAAAATGCAGCGACGCACGCTTCTTCGATCCCGCTTCAGTGAGAAGAAGGCTGCCATTCGGAAAATCGAATGCGGCGAGTCCACGCGGCCGGGACACCTTGACGTCGCGGGCGCGCCAATGGAGGCGTCCGGCGATCATGAGGTGCAGCACCAGCCACAGGTCGTTGTCCAAGCCAATCGCGATTCGTTTGCCGATGCGCCGCAGCTCTCGAACGGTTTTGCCGTCGGCGCTCTGAAGCGGAGGGTCCGCCGTGCGCAGCAGAAATGGGCTGACCAATCTGATGTGTTCCAGCGTTTGACCAAGGATGCGCTTTTCGAGCGCTTCTATGTAGACGACGATGTCGGGGAGCTCCGGCACTTGAACCTCAGAGGTGCAGCAGCATCAGGTATCGCGGTCACGATCCTCTCGGATTAGAGGCGTGCTGTCTTCCATTTTTCGAACCTGGCGTGCTCATTGAGATCTGGCCGCAACATGACTCCATTATGCTACGCAAAGCGGAGTGAGCACGGGTCATTGGCGCCGGTGGGGCGGACCGCCTGGTCCGCGGCCGACGCCCTCGTCGGCCTGCTGGAACCGCGATTGCTCCTCGAAGCGCGGGTCCAGGGGGACCCGCNNGTACCTGGGGGTCCGCCCCACATCGCTACTCAAATCGCAGTGCCACCAGCGGATCCACTTTCGCGGCACGGCGGGCGGGGATGTAGCAGGCTAGTAGCGCAACGCCGATCAAAGCCGCGGCCGACGCAGCCATGGTGGTCACGTCGTGACTCGAGACGCCGAAGAGCAAGGTGGCGAGGAAGCGCGTCAGCACGAGCGAAGCCGCTAATCCGATGCCGGTGCCGGCGGCGGCCAGCAGCATTCCGTGCCCCAAAACCATCCGGAGAATATCGCTTTGTCTCGCGCCGAGTGCCGAGCGAATGCCGATCTCGCGCGTCCGCTGCGCCACCCAATAGGAAACCACGCCATAGATGCCGATGCTCGCCAGCAGCATCGCGCAGCCGGCAAACGCGGCTAAAAGGATGGTTGACATTCGCCGGCCGGAAAGGGAATTCGAAACCACCTCCTGCATGGTCCGGACATTGAAAATGGGCTGTTCTTTGTCCACCTCGGCCACTCGCAGCCTGACCGCAGCGGCCAGAGTCGCGGGATCGGCGGTGGAGCGAATCACCAGCGTCATCGCGCTGGCCGGTGTTTGAGGATGTGGAACGTATATTTCCGAAGTTGTCGATGCGTCCAGAGCCTCGCCCTTGACATCCGCTACCACGCCCACGATCTCCTGCCAGTTGGTTTTTTCGGTCAGCCCGATATCCAGACGCTGTCCAATCGGATCCTGGTTGGGCCACAAACGGCGCGCCAAGGATTCATTGATGATGGCCACAGTGTGGGCATCCCGCCCGTCCTGCTCGGTGAACAACCGGCCGCGTAAGAGCCGAACGCCCATGGCCCGGAAATAATCCGCCGTCACGATGCTCTTTTCGGCTACCGGAAGCTGGTTAGGAGGGAAGGTGCGGCCTTGGACCTGGAAATCGCCGTTCATTCCGCCGCCATCGAGTGGAAGATTGATGACGGCGCCGGCCGAGAGTGTTCCGGGAAGGTTTCGAATGCGGCCGAGCAGATTGTCGAAAAACGCAACGATCTGAGGCGCCTCTTTGTATTTGGACGACGGCAGGGAAACGTCCATGGTCAGGACGTTCTCCGCGTGGAAGCCTGGATCCACCGCCAGGATTTGGGCGAAACTACGCAGCAACAATCCCGATCCAACCAATAGCAGCGCAGCGACGGCGATCTGGGAAACCACTAAAGCGCTACGCAACCGGCTGCGGGCCGAGCCGCTCGGTTGCGACCAACCATCTTTCAACGTTTCGCTCAGGCCCGACATCGAAATCTGCAGCGCCGGCGCCAGACCGAACAAGGCGCCTGAGAGCAGGGAAGCGAACACAAGAAACGCGAGCACGCGCCAATCGATAGCGAAGCTCTGCGGGCGGGGGATGGATGGTGGCCAGGCCAACCTTAGCAAGTCCGAACCCCACAGCGCCAGCAGAAAACCAGCAATACCGCCGAGCGATGAAAGCAACAGGCTCTCGGCCAGGGTCTGGGAAATCAGGCGTCCGCGGCCGGCTCCCAATGCCGCGCGAATGGCGAACTCCTTGGCGCGCGCCGAAGCCCGGGCCAGCAAAATGTTCGCGACGTTGGCCGTGGCGATTAGCAACAGGAATCCTGCTGCTCCCAACAGCAGGAGCAGGCTTAAGCGCACGTTGCCGAACAGTTGCTCCCTTAACGGAGCCACGGTAATGCCGTGGCCGGTCTTGTATTGCTCCTCCAACCGGTGGGCCAGAACTTTGAGATCCGACCGCGCCTGCTCAATCCCCACACCTGGTTTGAGCCGCGCAACGATACTCAAAAAGTGCATCCCCCGCTGCGTGAAAGGCCCTGCGCGTTCGAGCGGGATCCAAAGATCGGCCTTTCGCGGTCCCAAGGTTCGGAGCGTCGCGTTTTGGACCACGCCCACCACCGTGTAGTTGGTGCGATTCAGTGTGATGCTTTTGCCGATCACGTCGCTCGCGCCATTAAACTCGCGACGCCAGAGTTCGGCGCCGATCACGACCACGGGATTCGCTCCGGGCCGATGTTCTTCGGCTCGAAATGTGCGCCCGGCGACGGGCTGCACGCCGAGCATGGAGAAATAATTTTCCGAGACCAGGACGCCCAGGACGCGCTCCGGCTCTCGGCGGCCAATCAAATTCAGACTCGATGAAAATTGGCCCGCTACGTCCGTGAATACTTGGTTACCCTTGCGCCAGTCGTCGAACTCCGGGAAGGAGGCGGGTGTCCGGTCGTTGGGCGGCTGCAGATCGGTGAGCGACACGAGCCGTTCCGGGTCGGCAAAGGGGAGCGGCCGCAGAAGGTATGCGTTAACGACCGTGAAAATAGTAGTATTGGCGCCGATTCCGAGCGCTAGTGTCAGTGTGACGACGATCGCGAATGCCGGCTTTTTGGCGAGCGTTCGCAAAGAGTATTTCAGATCGTGGAGCAGTCTTGGCATATTCAACCTCCTCAAGCACCAAAAGGCACCGACTCCCTCACGGTCGCGGTTCGGTAAGCCGCAATCTCCAATTAGACGTAGGATAACCCCTGCGGATAGGGGAGAATTGAAGAATGCGGCCGTTGCGTGGTTCCTTTTGGGTCTTTGTGCTCTACGACGTGGCCGAGGAGATCGAGCTTGGGAAGCTTCGCGACCTGGTGGGAGCCGAGCCCATCCCCCAACAGCCGGGCTTTAAACATCCTGCGCCGGAGTATGTTCGCTTCGAACGGCCGCCTGCCATCGAGTATCCGGCGCCGCTCACGCTCGAGAGCGGCGAAAAATTCGAGGTGCGGATCAAATACTTCGATTACGGCGTGGTCAGCATCGAACTGCAACTGGAGTTCGAAGCCGATTGGGATGAGCTGGTGCGTTTGTCGAACCGCTGGATATTGGCGCCGGAGTTGGAAGGACGCACCGCGGAGCTGCTTCGCCCCAGGCTGGAACGGGCCGCTTCTGCGTTGACGCAGCCCTATTCGCCGCGGCTCAACGAGGATTACTACATCATCCACTTGCGCGAGGCCGTGGACGAATTCGGCGCGCAGATGGCTGCGCCCGCCATGCTCACGGCTCGTGGCCAGGAAATCTCACAGATTGTGCGCGGCGAATCCACACCGTTGTCGGACGGCGAGCGCAACGAAGTGCTGCAATCCAGCCTTTCTTATTATCCGAGCGATCTGCTGGTGGTTGGCTGGGTCGCGGCACTGGTATACGACACTGCCTCCGGCGCTGCGCCAACAATCCAGTTATTGGAATATGCCAATACGCAGTTGCTCGAATTTCGCCATTACGATGATGTGTTGACGCGCGTGCTCGAGCAGGTCTATAAGCGCCTGGAAAGGCGTGGGAGTTTTTTGCGGCGTTGGAGGATGGCGCGCGAAGCGGAGCGGCTCAACACCTTGCGGCTGGACGTGACGGAGCTGACCGAGCGAACCGACAATGCCATCAAATTCCTGAGCGATATGTTTTACGCCCGAGTCTATCGGATTGCGGCCGCCCGCGTGGGTGTTACCGACTATCGCAACCTGGTGGAAGAGAAGCTGCGCACCGCCGCTGATTTGTATCAATTCATGACCAACGAGTTTCATCAGGCGCGGGCGTTCGTGCTGGAGGCGATGGTGGTAATGATCCTGGTGATTGAGCTGATGCACCTATTTCGCGGCGGTTGGTGAATTCGCTCCGTTGAAGACACGGATTCACATCGTCGATTCCATGTGAATCGAGCCCCCCGTTGTCCCCCTGCTAACGGGTCTTTGAAAAATTCCGCATTGGCACCGACTCCCTCACGGTCG
>PMUN01000330.1 GCA_003166875.1 Bryobacterales bacterium
TCTGGCGAATGCTCCCCGGAGCTATCAGAGAGATAGGTTAGAAGCAGCTTGTCCGAGACAGACGGGGCTACCTAAAGAACACAACCGGGGTTGAAGAATCATCAACTCAGGTTTCGCGAGCGCAGGTGTGTAGCAGGCCAGGTGGGAGTATGCGAGGCTGCGGGGAGAAGGGCAGTGAGCCTAAAGGACAAAAAAGATCCTGGAATCCAGCAACTGGAAATACACCTCGCTGAGTGCATCATCGGCAAGGCACTCGCCTAGTGGGTCAAAGTGGAAACGCTCGCCACAGGCAAAGGTCTGGACAGTGGTCGTTAGGGCAGAGGACGTGGGCCCCATAAGGGCCCAATAAGCGTTACCAGGCGTACCTCAGAGCGCCAAAAGAAGCTATCCGTGACGCCTATTTTCAATAAGTTACCGTTTTCTTACGCCCTGTCACGGCTGACCGAAAAAGGGAGTTTGCGGGTTTACTCCTGATTAAAGTCGGCTTCTCATCTTGTGTGCGTGTCGCTGATTTCGCTTCCCATTCGGACTGAAACTCGTTCTCATTCCTGATCCGCCCATTCGGAAGTAAGGCCCTGATTCGTTGGGAGTTCGGTCAACTCTCTGATTTTCATGCTTTCCCAGGACCGGTGTGAACACGCCTGCCACGAAGCCGGCGGCGAGCTGGAGCAAATTCAGTTTCTGCTCGGGCATGTCAGTGTTCGGACGACGGAGCGATATTTGGGCTGCAAGCAGCGATTTCGGAACGCTGTCAACGATCGGCTCGGTATTGAGCCGTAGGCCGTGTTTGCAGTGCTCGCAGTGCCAACACCGATTTGCATTGGCCGGCGATTCTCTCGATTGAGAGCCCGCTTTCACGAAGCCGCACGACTTCATCAGTGGTGTAGTTTCATTAGCCGCCGCAAGCCTGCCGCTTGACTAGTCGTTTGAATCCCGTTTTCCCGGATCGATGAGCCGGAGCGGTTCGGTTGGGTCGAAGTAGAAGTCATTGTCAGATGACACCGTGGCTGGCTTGCGCGCCTTCATTGCTGCGATTCTTTGCTGAATTTCGTTCTCACTCGGTCCGGGCCCAGAATGCAATCCCGCCCTTTTGGCTACGATCGGTGGTGGTATCGCTACGTGGCGCGAAATTTGGCGGGCCGCATTCCTCCGTCTTCTTGCTCGCGCTCGCACCAACCGGCTGACAGCACTTTTCGACGTTTTGAACTGACACTTCTCCGCTAGTAGAGCGGTGATATCCCTACACGTGACGCCCTGGGATCGCAACGCCTCCACGAGTTCTCCATAGGGCTCCAAACGCGAGCGGCCCTGTTTCGCGTCTACGCTGCTCAGAACATCGTGAAACCTGTCTTCCATGGGCCCTCCGGAACGCAAAATGAGGCTACACAAAAGCGGGACAAAACCGAGACAAAAGTGGGACAAGTGCGGGACAGAACCGGGACATACAGCCCGCTCAACGGACCTTCCGAACCTAAGCCGCCAGGCTTAGGGATGGTGTCTATTCTCTTAGTCCGCCTCTGAGTCCGAGGCAATCCGGCTATTTTCGAACAGCCATTGAACGAACATTGAACGGGATGATATACCGAAGTCATCTGCCAAAGAAACTACCGGGCTCGGGGCCAAACGAACCATCGGGAAAGTGGCGACGAGGCAAAGGTGGTACCGGCATTCCCAAATCTTCATGCCACTTCCGCCAGGCGTCTTGCGTAAACACTCCCGCGAGAGCGTCCTCAAGTACTTTTCGGAATTCTTCGGCTGGCACGTAGCGCTTGGTTACAGCTACATCCGTCGACGAACCGTAAACCATCAAATGCGACAGAAATGTATTGAGATCAGCCAGCGTTTGCTCGGGAGTGTCGTACCAAACTACCTTTCGCGCTACGCGTAGCAATTCAACCGGATAGGGAGCCGTCAGGTTCATAACCCCAGCCCTCCCGGACTCAAACCATGCCGCGGGCGCAGTCCGGGCAGCTTACTTAAGTCAACTTGTTGTGCCCATCGAGTCAGATCCTGCTGCATGGCCAGCAGAACGCGATCCAGTGTCCCATCGCCGTAAAACTGTAAGGCCCGGATGCTTGTCGCCGGATCAAAGCTTTTGTCGATCGTTTTGGCTGCCGCCAATGCTGTCGGCAGATCGATCCCATGCGAGGCTAGAGCGTGGATGTCCACGTAGTCCTTCCAATTTCCCCGAACTTGAATCACCCGCATCTTCATGCCAGCCAAATCTACCAGCGACGCCACGCGCACGCGCGATCTAGCCGCCCTCAGCGGGTCCTGTATCCGCAGTAATGTATCGAGGCCGCCAAAGAAAGCAACTTTGACAGGTCCCTCGCGGGTCGACGAACGCCTCCAAGTTGTCCCGCTTATAATGCACCCAAGTTTCTGGGTTCGCGGGGTCTAGGTCCCGCAAGAAGGGTGGCCTCGACTGCAATCAGTCGGGTTCAAAACCAGAGGATGAAAAAAAATCAAAGTCGTCAGAAACTCTGATGACCGAGTTGCAGCGCCAAACCAGTTCCACCGTACAGTACGAAGTCCGACGGCACAGCATCCAGTTCAGGCCACAACCGCAACTGGATTCTCGCAGAATGTCCAGTCGAGGCTCAAAGTTTTTGGACATATATCAGGAAGTCCGACGGGCCTGCAGATCGTGGGCCTCTGCGATTGCCAAAAAACGACGCGTCCGGACCGAATACAATCCTTGTTTTCATTGTAAGGAAAAGCCGGCGGGGAAGAATCTCCGGCAAGGTCAGAGTGTGAAAATCGGAGCGCACGCGCGAACAATACACGAACATCGAAGAGCCGAAAAAGGCACAAACCATCCCAAGGCATCCTAAATCGCTGGTCTCATAAACTAATTCCTTTCAGTAACTTTCGCTGATTCCAGACCACTTGGCCTAATCGGTAGGAGGCCCTGAAAAGGCTGGCGTCGGCGGTTCGATTCCGTCCCTGGCCACCAATCCATATGGTTTTAAATGAGTTACGGATTGAAGGCTTCCCAAAAGTGACCTTCGTAACGTCGGTCTATGTGGTCGTCGAAACAAGCAAGCTACCTTAGATAACAATAAGATAGACTCCGGCGGAGCGCAGCCCCGCAGGGCGTGGCGTCGGCCGGGGAGCCAGCAGAACTCGACCAGAGCCGCCAAGCTCTTAGCGTGCCACACGAAACTTAACCTCGCGGGGCGGTTCACGTTCTAGGCGGTCAACCTTTCATTGGCGAATGCAAGCGAGGCCAACCTGGCTGCCGGCTGGATGGCCGGAGAAAACAGGCCCTTGTCAACGAAAGTTTTCGATCAGCATGATATCGGATTCGTTGCGGTTTAGATCGTAGAGCAGCCAGCGGCCGTCGGTAGGAATACTCAACCGCCTAGGCGACCCGGCCAGTACCGCTAGCTGGCGGCTTTGGCCCGTCTCGAAGCGGAACAATTTCAGGATTGACTGATTCTCCGCTTCTCCCACGAAGTATAACCCCTGGGTCCCTAGCGCCCAGAAGTTCATGAAGTTTGGACCCTCGCTCATCACCAGGGTTTCGTCACCGCCCTGGACCGGAACCTTCCAGAGTTCTAGTGCGCCGGCCATGTGGTAATAAAAATACTTGCCGTCTACGGACTCGATGCCGGGGCCTCCTCCGTGTTTCGTCAACTGGATGGCGTTGCCTCCCTCCGCGGGAACCTTCCACGCTTGGACTGTCCCAGTCTTCCTCTCGAAGAAGTAAACCCAGCGACCGTCTCGCGACCAGGACGGCACGTATCCTTCCTCGGAGCTGAGCTGTCGCGGTTTTCCACCACCTGCCGCGATCACGAAAATAAGACTGCCATCTCCAGGGCGGCCTTCGAACACGATGTTCTTGCTATCCGGCGACCAATACGGATCACGCGCGAATCTCATGGAGGTCAACTGGACGGCGTTAGCGCCCTGGCTGTCCGAGACCCATACATCTGTTGCTCCAGATCGATCCGACGTGAATGCGATGTGCCTGCCGTCTGGTGAGAGCATGGGATCGGCGTCGTTGAAGCGGGAGGCCATCAATTGCACCGCGGGACGGCGGAGTCCTTCCGGGTCGAGGTCCAGCCGCCACAAACTGGTCTGAAAATTGTAGCGTACGAAAGCCGCGCGCGTGCCCTGTCGCGCGATCGCGGGGAAGGCAGCGTTGTCACCGACAACCGGCAGCCGTTCCGGCATGCCGCCCGAAGCTGAAATCCGCCAGAGGGTTTTGTCTCCAGCCCGGTTCGAGGAGAAAACGATCTCTTTGCCGTCGGGAGTCCATGCCAAACCGAGGACGATCCTATTCTCGTGGGTGAGTTGACGGGAGGTCGCACCGTCGGAGACACGCGCCAGAAAGATATCCGACGTTGGGCCGTTCCGCATCCGGGCGAAGGCCAGCGTCCGGCCGTCCGGGGAAACGGCCGGCGACCAATCACCGGCCCAGCCGGCCGGGGGAGAAGTCAATTTCCGCTTTTCTCCACTCTCGACAGAGACAAGAACGATTGCGGTATCGTCCCGCACGGCGACGAATTTACTGTCCGGCGTCCATGCCGGGGCAGTCCACCACGAGGCATTCACTCCCTGACGGAGGTCGGCCAGCTTCCTCTCCACGCCACCGAGCGGCGAGATCAGCACAAGCTCCGCTTCGTCGCCCGCGTCGCGCAGAAAAGCGATCTGCCGCCCATCGGGGGACCAGGCGGGGCTATCGTCTACTGCCGGATTGGTCGTCAGGCGCAGTGGCGCTCCCGAATCCACCAGCTTCACGTAGATGTCGGTATTGTCTTGCTTTTCTCCGTTCCAGTCGAAAGCCACCTGGCTGCCATCGGGCGAAAAGGTAGCGGAGCCGGAAAATCCAGAATAGGTGGTGATTGGTTTCACCGTGAACGGCGACTGGTTGCTCCCGCTCCGCGGGATGAACAGCGAGCCGGCTGCCGCCAGCACTGCCACGCCTGCCGCCACCGCGGCCCACGTCCACCAGCGGCGTGCCGTCTGGCGTCCCCTCGCCGGAGCAGCACCCAGTGTCCCCGAGTCGGACTCCTCTTTCAGATCGAGCAGCGCTACTTTCAGGTCGGAGGCATGTTGCAGTCGCCGTTCCCGGTCTTTACGCAGGCAGCGAGCAATCAGCTTTTCGAATTCCTGAGGCACGTCCGAGCCCGTCTGGCTAAGCGGCTTGGGCTCCTGAGTGAGCAGGGCCGCCAGAGTGGATGCTCTGGAATCGCCCTGAAATGCCCTTTGCCCTGTAAGCATTTCATAGAGAACGGCGCCGAAGCTGAAGATGTCGGAGCGGGCGTCCACCGGTTTGCCCTCAGCCTGCTCGGGTGACATATAAGACATCGTGCCCACGATCGCGCCCGCTTCCGTTCGGTCTCGCACGGTCAAGGTGGCGTCTTCGGCGCCTGTTGTTGCCTCGGTGAGTTTGGCCAGTCCGAAGTCGAGCACCTTCACCTGACCGTCATCGGTGACCATGATGTTGGCCGGCTTCAAGTCTCCGATGCACGATACCGGCTGCATGGGCCTTGGCTAGAGCATCGGCGATCTGTACGGCGTACTTCAGGGTCTCGGCCGTGCGCAGTCCCTTGAGCGGGATCAACTGGTCGAGCGCCTTGCCGGGGACATACTCCATGACAATGAATTGCGTGCCGTGCTCCTCGGCAAAGTCGTGAATGGTGATGATGTTGGGATGATTCAGGGCGGAGGCGGCTTTGGCTTCCTGGATGAAACGGCGCTTTCGATCCGGATCGGCGACCCTGTCGGCGGGCAGTACCTTCACCGCAACTACTCGATCGAGATGGATGTCGCGGGACCGGTAGACCACGCCCATGCCGCCTTCGCCCAGCTTCGCCTCGATGCGGTAGCGCCCCACCATATCTCCGGGGGCGAGCTCGGCGGCGACCGGGAACAACATTGTCGCCGGACTTTGCCAAGTGGGCTCTTGATTCCCCGCCAGCAACCGATCCACTTCGACGCGGAGTTCCGTATCCCCCTCGCAAGCCGACTCCAGAAATCGAGGCCGTTCCGATTCCGGAGTCTCGAGCGCCGCTCCAAACACTTCTCTCAGCCGGGACCAGCGTTCTGGTGTCAAGGCCGGTCTCCGGCGCTCAACTGCGATTTCAGCCAGCTCTTGGCCATCGCCCAGTCGAGCTTCACCGTGCGTGTCGCCACTCCGATGGCCTCGGCCGTTTCTTCAACCGATAGTCCGCCGAAATAGCGCAACTCCACCACGCGGGCCTGTCGCGGATCCAGCTCCGCCAGTCGCCCTAGGACCTGGTGTACCGCCAGGATTTCTTCGCTTTGATCGGCGCCCGGTCCTCGTTGACAGATCCCCTCTGTCAGCGTCACCGGAATGCCTCGCTTGCCGGCACAGCGCCGCCGGGCGTGATCCACCAGCAACCGGCGCATTAGTTGGGCTGCCAGGCCAAAGAACTGCGCCCGGTTGCGCCAGTCGGTGCAGTTCTGGTCCACCAGACGGAGGAAGGCCTCGTGTACGAGATCCGTGGGCTGCAAGGTGTGGCCTGAGCGCTCACCCCGCATTTGATTCCTGGCGATGCGGCGCAGTTCCTGGTAGACCAGCGGCATGAGCCGGTCCAGGGCATCGCTCCGGCCAAGCGCCATCTCGGCCAGGAGCCTGGTTACTTCTCCCCGATTGTCCGCCATACCTGCCAACACCATGCTTGCTGTTCGGTTTGTGCATTTGATTATCCCAAATTTTTTTGCCCCTATTTCCGAGTTCTTGCGCGCTCCGTTCAGGACCCGCGCAATGAGAATCCGGCAATTGACTGAAGCAATGCTTTGGAACGTTTTTTCGGAAGCCCTCTACGGCGCCCATGACCAGTCCAATGTTGTATTGGGCGCAGCGGGGATATGCGCGTCCGTCGCGGTCTATGTACCGCCAGACTAAAAAACTAGGAGAGAAACCCATGTTCAACAAGAAAAGCTTGTTTGTCCCAGCGCTGGTAATTTCCATTAGCTTCCTCGGCGTGTCTGCCGCAAATGCCCAGACCCCAAGATGCTACACCCTTGCAAGCCTTCAGGGCGACTATGCGGTTGTCGCCAACTATGGAGCTAACGTAGCAATATCGTTGGGGGTAAGGTCTTATGATGGAAACGGAAATCTGACGGGAACCTTCCTAATTAACGAGCCAACGGCTGGATCGACAACTGGAGCAAGAACTATCGTCACGGGTACGCAGACGGGAACTTACACTGTGAATTGCAACGGCACGGGCCAAACCAAACGCATCCTGACTACGTCGACCGGCATCACGGCAACCCAGGTGGATGACTTCGTCATCACCGGGGCAATTGTGCAAAACGGGCTTATCGCCACCTCGATTGCAGACGCCGATGAAGTCCCCAGCGCTATCGTCCCGGGTGGCATCTTTCTGAGCCGTACTCTAACCAGGCTGCCAGACTACTCTTTCTGACCTGTACTCATATGCGGCCCGCCAGACTACTACATGTCCGGGAATAAGAAGACTTGCACGCTGTGCAAGTCGAGGTCCGGATTTGGAGTGTTCTCGTTTCGTCAAGGCAGAGGTAAAAGGGGCCGCGTTCAAGCTGAAAACAATATCAACGGCCTCGCAGGCTCAATATGCAGCCCCAGCTTGTCCGCGCTATTCTCTCTGAATAAGCTCCCGGCGCCGATATACACCATCTGAACGGACGACGTCGCGTCTGATTCACGATCGACCGCTCAGCCTAAATTCCGTCTGGGTGAGTACCCAACGGCGTTGTGGGAACGGACCTTGGGGTACGAGCCCGTTCCCACCGATCCAGCTTAGACATTTGGGCCTGTGATCAGACTACGGCCGCCCCTTCAAGAAACGGGCCAAGCTTCGCCGTAGCCCGAAATTGTGGAATTGGGTCGAGTTCCTTGAACGCCGATGTGAACGCGTTCGACAGGCTCCACAATGGTTCTGGAGTCAAACTCGTCGTGCTTCGGGGTGTTTCAGAACGTCTAGATCCCTTCAATGAATGCCCGATAGATCGTCAACTTCCCAACCGCCGGAGACAGCTGTAGAGCTCGCCAGCTAGCTACTTGCTGTCACATCGGCTCTCGCCTGGTAAAGGGGGCGGCTTACGACGATTTTGTGCTTGCGGACGACTAGAGGGCTGGAGGAAAGGACGTCACGTCTTTTCTTCTGTCTATTCCCTCCTCTCTAAGGACAGTGACCCTTAACGTTTAGCGACTCTCAGCGCAACGCGACCGCTGCTACGTCACGTCCGTCGGATGAACGACGGTAATGCGCTTGTAACGCTTGAAGTCGTCTGGATCGAAGCTGAGGATCTAGTCCACCTGGTGCACCATCATTGCAGCAACTATTCGAGCATCATGGACCTGAATCCCGGATACCTTATCGTCAAGCACGAGCTTTCGCCAAGTTGGGAAAATCTTCTGCGTCTCAGGAAGGAGATCGAAGAGCGTCTGAGAGCGATCCACGTATCGAGCTGCTTGCTCGGGAGTGAAGCCGAGACCATTTCCGGTAGCTGGCCGCGTCGAGGCATTCCAGAATTCGACGAGGTTCTGTGCAAAGCAGAGAAGTCACTCACTCTGATGGTAGAGAGACTTCACCGCGCGGCGCGCGGCTGCGCGCAACTGACGGTCGAAAGTTTGGATAGCACCAACGAGCACATTGGTATCGACTGCAATCATCGATACCAGTTCTCGCGGCGCATTGCCCCTTCACCTATCCCAGGCGGAATCTGAACAGTGTCGAAAAGCTCGTCGATTGCTCGGTCCCGCTCTTCTCCTTCCCGTGGAAGCGGCTGGACCGATCTCGCGGACTCCAGGGCTGCGGCTTGAGTTGTGATTAACGTTCGGAGGAAGGCATCAAGCGAGAGACCGCGAGCTTTTGCCTGGGCGACAAGGTTCGCCTCAGCTTCGGGTGGGAGTTCCAGTGTAATCGTCATCGGTGCCTCTTTCAACATCGTACCGCTTAGCAAGTGTGTGGGAAAATATCGGCGGTGTCTGTCTGCCCCCCGCTTGCCCTATCGGCCTTTCTCGCCGGCTAGGGTCGATGCCGACGACATGCCTGAACTCCAAGAAGGGAATAGGACAGCAATGAGAGAGGCAATTTTGACCGGCCAGAATCTTGTCCCATTCTTGTCCCAATAAATGGGCTGTTTTGGGGACATTGAGGCGGCTTTCGGCCTTTGTTATTAATATGATAGCCCTGAACGAATCCAGCCCTGAAAAGGCTGGCGTCGGCGGTTCGATTCCGTCCCTGGCCACCATTCCTAACCCTTCCTGTTTCAAACATTTACGCACACTCGCGTGGATCGCCATGAGGTATGGAAGTGCCTCCGTGGAGTCCGTTCGGAGTCTAAACTCGTCGCGGCTGCGTTCGTGGTAGCCATGGTGGTCATGTGGTGATCAACCGAGAATGCTTTATCTCCTTGTCTTTGAGTGAGATGGTATCCATGGTACGCATTGGGAACGATATTAGTTGTTGTCTCGCGATTGACGAGACAACATACATTCAATCTCCTGTACATGCGGTTACCACCCTACCCGCGGATTCGTATGCTGAGCTTCGTTGTACTCCGTAGAATTTGCGTTTGGACAAGGATGCGAGCTATGCCTTCCCTGGTGCCGGCCCCTCCTTTCGGTAGGTCATCATTACGTGGCGGCAGCAGTTCGGTGGCAGCGCGATTGAAGCATCCCAGATGGCTGGCCACAGCGATCTGGAAATGACCGGCGAATACACTTTCGTCACGTGTGAGCGGCAAAAGGAATTGACCCGTCGCATCCAAGAGAAGTTGGCAGACGCCGCGAAATAAACGGAACGCCAAATAGGAGACAGCGGCACAGCCTGCACCGACCCCTGACGTCCCGAAAAGTCTTGCTGAAACGAAGCCAGTGGCCCGTGGCCCGCTACTGGCGCGCCCCCGGGATCCCCGAGGTATCCACCACAGTGAACACCTTCTCTCCCGCCGCGTTGGCCACATACAGCTTGGACGAACCCGGTTCCACCGCCAGCGCATACGGCCTTCGTCCCGCCGGCAGTGTCGCCAGAGCCTGGTTGGTTGCCCCATCAATCACCGTCACGCTATCCCCCTGCGTGTTGGCCGAAAAGACCAGGTTGCGCACCTCATCCACGGCTAACGCTTGCGGGTGCTCGCCTACGCGCACGGTAGCCACGGCGCGCCGCGTCCGCCCGTCGATCACTGTCACGTCGCCCGAGGCGTAATTGCCCGCATAGACCATGTGCGTCTTCGAGTTGACGGCGATCGAACTAGTCGTCCGGCCGGCCGTTGTCACCGTATCCTCTCCGGCGTCTCGGCCCAGCGCCTTCACGTCGCCCGTCCCCATCCGCGCCACGTAAAGTGTGTGGGACGCCTCATCCACCGCCATGCCCCAGGCGTGTTTGCCGCCCTCGCGACGGGTCATCGTCAGCCGTGCTCCATCCAGCACCGTCACGGTCCCACTCTCGTAGCTCAGCAGATAAATCGTATTGGCCGCCGAATCCACGGCAATCAGATCCACCGCCCCTGTCCTCAACGGCTTCGAGATGTTGGTGGCACCGTCGAGAATGCTCGTCTTGTCGGAAAACGTGTTGGTCACATAGATTTGCCCCGTCGCGGAATTGACGGCGATCGAGTAGGGCCTCCGTTCTACGGGCACGGTGGCCGCTGCCGTGTCCGTCAAGGGGTCGATCACGGTTACAGTTCCGGCACTCGAGTTGGCCACGTAAACCCGGCCGGACCTCTCGTTGACCGCCATCGATACCGGGACCGCGCCCACGCCTACGCGTCGGACAGTTCCGGTCTTTGTGTCCAGCACCACCACTTCGGAGCGGGGTTGGTCGATCGCATAGACCTTCTTCACCACCGGATTGAAAACGATCGCGCTCGTATGGACAACCCCGCCCTCGGGTTTCCCCTCCGCGGGCTGGGCTGCCGCTGTCACCGCCAGGCCCGCCAGGGCGAAGGCCAGAGTTCCACCCGCCGCGCGGCTCGCGCGGATCATAAAAGAGGCTACCGATGTAATAATTTCTATGAGATAATTCACGTTGTTTACTAAGCATCCCCCTTTGGGCCGCCGGATGCAACAGGCTCCGAGGTGACTTCGAGGTTAGAACCAATGTCCGATCGAAACCGCCCGGGCCGCCGCTGCCGGTCCGCGACGCGTTGCCATGCACTTTTTACGATTCTGGCCGTCTGCGCCTGCTCCGCCCCGGCTCAGACCAAGCCAGCGCCCTTCCGTGTTCTCGCCATCGCTGAGCGCGGCGGCCTGCACCGGCCCTTTGTCGATGCCGCCAAAGCCTGGCTCGATCGAGAAGGCAAGTCTGACTTTTCGGTGGACTACATCGAGAACACCGACACAATCGATGAAGCCCTCCTCGCTCGCTACAGTCTCTTCCTTCAGTTGAACTACCCGCCCTACGCCTGGACGCCCGTCGCGGAACGCGCCTTTCGCGCGAGCATCGAACAAGGCAGCATCGGCTGGATCGGCTTCCACCACGCTACGCTGCTCGGCGAGTTCGACGGTTATCCGATGTGGCAGTGGTTCTCGGACTTCATGGGCGGTATCCGCTTCAAGGACTACATCGCCACCTTCGTTTCCGGCACGGTACACGTGGAGTCCGCTTCGCACCCCGTCATGAAAGGCTTGGGCTCCACGTTCACCATCGAAAACGAGGAGTGGTACACGTATGATCGCTCTCCACGCCCCAACGTGCGCGTTCTCGCTTCTGTCGATGAGAACTCCTACACGCCGTCCACCACCAAGAAGATGGGCGACCATCCCGTCGTCTGGACCAATGAACACGTCAAAGCCCGCAACGTCTACATCTTCATGGGGCACCACGCCGAGCTCTTCCAAAACCCGGCCTTTGTCACCATCTTCCACAACTCCATCCTCTGGGCAGCGGGGAGGAACTGATGCGGCGCCTTTCCTGCTCCCTGGTCTTTCTCGCCCTCTCCGCTGTCCCGGCTTCGGCTGCTGACACCGCGCGCCCGTTCCGGGTACTTGCCTTCTACTCGACACACGCGGAGCCAGACCACGTCGAGTTCGCCGAGCAGGCCGTTCGCTTCTATGCGGACGCCGCCACCCGGCGCCACTTCACGTTGGAGGCTACCACCAATTGGGACGATCTCACTCCGCAGCGTCTGAAGGGCATCGACGTGGTGCTTTTTTTGAACGAGTCACCCCACGCGCCCGCGCAACGCACGGCCTTCGAGAATTACATGGAAAGCGGCGGCGGCTGGATCGGCTTCCACGCCGCCGGGTACAATGACGCCGACACCGGCTGGCCGTGGTTTGTCCGCTTCCTCGGCGGCGCGATCTTCCAAGGCAACAGTTGGCCGCCCCTGCCGGCCACCGTCGAAGTCGACGACCGCACCGACCCGCTTACACGCCACCTTCCGCCGCGTTTCGTTTCGCCCGACAACGAATGGTACAGTTGGTGGCCGGACCCGCGGAGCACGCCCGGCGTGCGTGTCCTTCTCACGCTATCCCCGTCGAACTATCCGATCGGCATGAAGGAAACCATCGTCTCCGGCGACGTGCCTATTGTCTGGACGAACACGCGATACCGGATGCTCTACGTCAACATGGGCCACGGTGACAAGATCTTCACCGAGCCTGTCCAGAACACATTCTTCGAAGACGCCCTGCTTTGGGCCGCTGGCCGCCGGTGAGTGGGAAGGCGCGCCTGTTGTCTATTGCTCCATGACGCCGTACTGAAACCGCGGCGGCAGCCTGCAGCCATCCCGCTCGATCATCGCGAGCGTTAACGCCTGCGCTGTAATGATGGATGTGAGGCCCTCCCAGTGCTCGGCCACCGGGTCCAGCCGCACTGGAAGGATGGAGGCCGTGGCTTCGCGCTCCTGGTCGGAAACCAGGACCACGTTACCGCCCTTCCGTGCGCACTCCGCCGCCAATTTCACTCCCAGATCGGCGCGCCGGCCGAGGGCCAGGATAATTGCCGCGTGCGTCGAGTCCACATCCAGGTTCGGACCGTGCCGGAAGGCCGCCCCGGTGTGCGCCGCCGCCCGGTGCCCGCTCATCTCGCGAATGCACAAAGCGCTCATCACAGCGCCCCCGTAGGCGGCACCGCGGCCGATGATCTCGGTGTTGGCTGCTCCGCGGCAGAAGGACTCCAACTCACTCCGCCGCGCAAAGATGCGCTCAAGCGATGACGAGAAGGCGTCCGCGGCCGCTTCGGCGTCACGCCGCCAGTCCTGGCCCAGAATCTCGGCAGCCACGACGCTGGCGGCCGCCGTGGCGTTCGTGTACGTCTTCGTCGCGTTGCCGTACTCCGGCCCCGCCAGAATCGGCAGCCGCCGCCGAGCCATCCGCCAGCATGGGCTCGCCGTGTTGTTCGAGATCAACACCAGTGGCCGGTCTTCTGCCACCTTCAAAAGTTCGACCAGTTCCGCGCTCTCCCCGGAAGTCGTCAATACCACCGACAGCGCGGCCTGATCCCAAGTACGCGTCCCGTAGTGCAGCCACTCACCGGCATCCACTGAGAATGCCAGCCGCCCCTCGGCGTCGAGCGGCACCGAGCCGCCGTAGGACGAGCATAGCGAAGCGCCCATGCCAAGAAATAACACCGGTCCGGGTGCGGCGCACAACTTCCTGATCTCCGCCAGTTGCAGGCGGATTTCCGGGTCCGTGGCGTAGGAGCGCAACAAACCTCGCAACCGCTCCGGCTGCTCCCGGCACTCCAATTCCAGGATCTGGATGCCAGTGGCACGCAGCAACTCCGGCGCCGGCTCCACTCCGCCAATCCATCGCGGGGTTTGGTTGTTCCGCATTTCCATCGTATGCCCCCGTTTCCGTCTCCACGCGGCACACGCCGCTTGGCTCCTTGTAAACAAGCATTACAAAGTGCTTAAATTGTAACCGAAGGCGCTAGAGTGCGGCTAGCAGCGACAACGGAGGCCAAGCTTGAACCAGCGAACAGCGCCGGGACAGACGGGCGTGAATCGACCCTTCCTCTCGAAAATTTCTCTCATCGCCGGCCTCGGCGGCCTCCTCTATGGCTACGACATGGGTATCATCGCGGCCGCCATGGTCTTCCTCCGCACGTCGTTCCATCTCTCCACCGAGGCCCAATCGTGGGTGGTGAGCAGCGTGCTCGTCGGCGCCATGGCCGGCGCCCTGACCGGCGGCGCCCTCGCAGATGGGCTGGGTCGCCGTCCCACGCTGATGGCTGGCGGTGTTCTCTTCGTCGCCGGCTCGATGCTTGCCATGTTCGCCCCGAACGTAGCCACGATCCTTGCCGCCCGAGCCCTGCTCGGCGTCGCCGTCGGGTTCAACTCCGTGACCGCCCCCGTCTATGTCTCCGAGCTCGCGCCACCGCAATCCCGGGGAATGCTGGTCGGCCTCTACCAGTTCACCCTGACCTGTGGCATCGCTCTGGCGGACCTCGCCGGCTACTTGTTGGCCCCCGCCGAAAACTGGCGCCTGATGTTCGGCCTGGGCGCCATCCCCGCCCTGCTCTTCCTATTGCTTGTTTTCGGAGTCCCGGAGAGCCCCCGCTGGCTCCTCGCCCACGGTCACGATTCCGAGGCGGTAGCCATCCTTGAGTCCTATGCCGGCTCGAGCGGCGCTCGTGCCATCCTGGAAGATCTGCGTGCCGGCCTCAGAACCGCCGTGGAGCGTCGCTGGAGCGCGTTGTTTGCCCCGGCAGCCCGACGCGGCCTTGTGGTCGCCGTCGGGTTTACCGTCCTTCAGCAGGTCACCGGGATCAACACGATCATTTACTATGGCCCCCGCATCTTCGCCCTCGCCGGTGTCGCCTCCAGCCAGAGCGCCATCTTCGCCACCTTCGTAATTGCCGTCATGAACGTGCTGGCCACGGTTGTCGCTCTGGTCCTGGTGGACCGCATCGGCCGCAAGCCGCTGCTCTATTGGGGCGTCGGGGGTATGACCGCATCCTTGTTCCTACTCTCGTTCGCCTTCCACGCTAAAGACGCCCTCGGCGCTTCATTGGGCTTGGTCGCCGCCGGTTGCCTGTCCCTGTACATCGTCTGCTTCGCCTGCAGCATGGGCCCCATCGCCTGGATTCTTGTCGCGGAGGTTTTCCCGCTGCGGCTGCGCAGCCGTGGCGCTGCCGCAGCGACGCTTGGCTCCGGCCTGTCGAACTTCCTGGTTTCTCTGACTTTCCTCTCGCTCATCGAGACAGCCGGCAACAGCCTGACCTTCGCCGTGTACGGCGCCTTCTGCGTCCTCACGCTCCTGTTTGTTCACTACATAGTTCCCGAAACCAAGGGCCGCGAACTGGAAAGCATCAGTTCTACGCCGGCCGTCACCAAGGCATAACGTTTTCATGATCGATCCACCACCACGCGAGGTACACTACGGCACCGCTTCCCAGCCGGCCCTGCCGGGAGACGGTTTTGTTCTCGGAGCCGACATCGGAGGCACGAATCTGCGTGTCGCCCTCGCTGATTCTTCGGGCCGGATCCTGGCATGCCAACGCGCTTCCATTGCGGGCGTGCGGGACCCGCTCCAGGTAGTGGCCAGGATGCGCGAGCTCGCCTCCGCGCTGCTCTCTGAATTCTCGGTGGCGCCAGCGGCGCTTCGGGCCATTGGTGCCGGCGCACCCGGCGTCACCGATGCCGAGCACGGCATCGTCATCGCCACGTCCTACCTTATGGGCTGGACGGACGTGCCCCTGCGGGCCCATCTCGAAGACGCGTTCGGCATTCCCGCCGCCATCGACAACGACGTCAACCTCGCCGCATTCGGCGAAAGCCGGGCCGGCATCGCCCAAGCGGCGGACGACTTCGTCTTTCTGGCCATCGGCACCGGCATCGGCGCCGGCATCGTCCTCAACCGCCAGATTCACCACGGCAGCACCTGGCGGGCCGGCGAAATCGGATACTTGCTCGTCCCGGGCGTCTCGGAAGAGCCCGTAGGCCACGGCGATCCTGGCCCATTTGAAGCGCAGGTCGGCGGCGAAGGCATCCGCCGGCAATGGCTCGGCCGCTGGAGCCCGGCGTGTACATCGCTGCCCCGCGACCTCACCGCCACGGAGATTTTCGACCACGCCCGCGCCGGCGACGCCCTAGCCTCCGAGGTGCTCCGCGACACCGCCCGCATGCTCTCTTACGGCATCTACAATCTGGCGTTGGTGTTGAACTGCCCCATATTTGTCCTCGGCGGCAGCGTCGGTCTCCATCCGGTCCTCGGCGACGAGATTCGCCGCCGCCTCCGTCAGCGGGGCGATCGGGCCCTGCCGCTGATCGTCCAAAGCGCGCTCGGAGATCAGGCCCAGCTCACCGGAGCCGTGCATCTGGCCATCGACGTCGCGGCTACGGCGTTGGGATGAGCGGGTGCGGCTCAAGGGAGCGGGAGCAGGATCGAAGGAATGGCCTCGAGGGCCATGGCAATCGCTCCGCGCAGCACCGCGGCTTCGCCCAGGCTGGCCGCGGCAATACGCGGCACAGCGAACTCGCTACGTTCCAGCTCTTTTCTGACAAAGCCGATCAGCGCCGGATGCCGCCCCACCTCGCCACCCAGCACGACCAGCCCGGGGTTCAAAATCAGCGACAGGTTCACGATCACGTCCGCCACGATGGCCGCGCGCTGCTTGACTACCTGCTTGGCCGCGGCTTCGCCCCTTTGCGCCATGTCGAGAATCGCCGTCACATCCACTCGCCCGGCGCCGCGCATGGTGGTCCCTAACTGCGCCGTTGTCTCGCGCCAACTCTCGCGGATTCCGGTGCTGGAAAGCACCGCCTCCAGTGCGCCGAAATCGTGCAAGACCGGGTCGCGCCGCGAGATGTGAGGCAGCCTCAAATAACCGATCTCGCCCGCCGACCACTGCGCCCCGTGATACAGCCTTCCGTCCAGCACGATGCCCGCGCTGACGTTGGCTCCGATGTCAATCTCGACAAACGACGTCTCGCCCTGCGCGGCGCCCTCCATTCGTTCACCCAGCGCCGCGAGGTTCGTGTCGTTCTCCACCGTCACCTGGCATCCGACGCTCCGCTTCAACATCGATCGCAGTGGAACGTCGCGCCAGTTCTCCAGCGTGCTGATCGCCAACACCACGCCTTCGTCCACGTTCGTGATCGCCGGTACGCCCGCCACCAGCGCCAGCACCTGGTCGCGCTTCAGGCCCCGGGCCCTGAGGATACGGCGGATCTCTTCGGCGATCAGGGCACACATCGCCTCTGGCGTCGTCTTCCGGCCGGCGAGCCACACCTCGGAGGTGTCCAACTCCTTTCCGCACAAGTCCGTCAGCAGGAACGAAACAAACTGCGCGGTGATCCGCACGCTCACCAGACAACCGCGCTCGGCCTTGAAGCGGATCAGGTCCGGCGGCCTTCCGCCGTTCGACGCACCTTCACCCAGGGGCTGAACCAATTCCGCCGACAGCAGGTCGGCAATCACATTCGTTACCGTCGGCGCGCTCATGCCCGAGGTGCGCACCAGGTCCGCGCGGGAGCACGTGCCCGCTTCACGCAGCAGCTTCAGCAGAGTCAGAGCGTTCGTGCGCCGCAGGAGCGGCGGCCGGCCAATCGGACTCGTTGTTTTCTTTCCCGTCACTCGAATCCCGGTTTTGTCTACCCTTATCCGGTTCCCTCGGAATTATAGCAATCATGAGCTGATGAGCTCCCGCGGCGCGCCCTCTCCACTTACGCCACAATCGATCTTTGTAAGGAACACTAAAAAAGTTACTCTCGCTTCTTTACATAAGGAGATGGCGTGCGTCAATGGCATTGCTGTGGTGAAAGAATCGAAGTAGCCATTCCGCGTTTTGAGATCTAAGACATTTCGTTCCCTTGACGATCGCGGAGAGCTATCTGGCAAGGGCTTTGTTCAACATTGACGGAAGTCGGGAGGAGTCTCTTCGCTGATTTCGTGCAACCCCCACTATTCTTGCAGTTACGCTTGACCGTTCGGCATTTAACGACTCTGCTGGGTTTACTTGACGGCGATGGTTGCCCCCATCTGACTCGCGCTATTTCCTACCTTGACGACCAGCGGAACGCCGGGTCCGGCAGCGGCGCCCCCCGGTACCACCGCGTTCACCTGGAACAGGCCCGCCACCTCGCCCGGCGCCTGGCCGGAGAACAACACAGTCGAGTCTACCCCACCGATACTTACGCCGACCGGTTGCCCGCTTTCGCCCGCACCTGTTCCGAAGATCTGAATCACCGACCCCGGTGCCGCAGGATTCGCCGCGTCGTTCACTGAGTTGTCCTGATTCAGAACCGCCGCCTGGCCGCGCCCCGAGCCCGAGAGGGTGAACAATCCCGGTACGGCCGGCACAACGGGTATGGCAGCGGGCGAAGACGAAAACCCGTCATATACAAGCTGAATGGCCGTAGTGGATTGGCCTGCAATTCCGGGCGGAACCACCACGTTGACTTGCGAATAGGCGGCGTAAAGAACGGGACCGGCCACGCCGTCGAAAAGCACCTGGGTATCGTGGAAGAAAGTGCTGTCATGCGGCCCCAACTCCGTTCCGTAGATCGAAATGATCTCTCCCGGAGCGAGTGCCCGGCCCAATCCCGATGCGGCGCTTACAACCGAGCCGATTACCGGCGGCCCCGTCGGCAGTGGAGCCGTAATCGTTAGCGTTACCGGAATGGTCACGGTCTCAGTCGCGGTTGAAGCCAGGATCGAACCGTAATAGACGCCTGCGGCGAGCGACGCGGGATTCGCCGTCACGTTGATCCATCCCGGTGTCGTAATCACTGGCCGGCTCGGTATGGAGAGCCAATTCCCGCCCGTCAAAGTTACTGCCCGAGTTGTCACTTCGGCTGGCTCCAGCCCGGTGTCGAACGAGATGGCCAACAGGGTTTGCCCCGAGAATGCAAGACTGGGCGGTATCGCGAGCAGACGCGCGGGGTTCTTCTTTGTCACCACTAGAACCACCGGCAGTTGAGTGGGTCCCGCGCCACTTGCCGGAGTCAGTGTCACTACACCGGTATAGATGCCTGCCGCCAGTCCGCTTGGATCTGCCTTGACCGTAACAGAGGAGGCGGCTTGGGTAATCCCCATCCAGGACCCGCCCGAGTTGGTCACGGCCGACGCGGAAAACGCTCCGCCTGTGACATTCACGGTCACGGGCGTGGGCGCCCCGCTCCCCGTCATGTTAAGGGTGGCGGCGAACCAGATGCCTAGCACGTCGGCGTAAAGCAGCGGGTTCGGGATGTATTCAATGATGGGAAAAGCCGCGACAACCCAAGCCGAATTCACGAGAATCTCGCCGCTATACAAGCCTGGCGCGTTGCTGAAGCTAACTGTTACCGGGATCTCGTCCTTAACGGAATCCACACTCCCTACGGAGAACCAGTTTCCGCCTCCATCGATAATCCCGGACGCCGACAGCGGAGGGAAGAACAGGTCTTTGCTCAAAGAAAGCGAATACGCGTAGCTTGTGGTATCCGCAGGCTCAAACTCAAGCAGGAAATTCTGAGGCGCCAGATAAACGATTCCGTCGAAAACGTCCAGCCTGACCTGGGTGACGCCTGGAATTCCATTCGCGGAGCTTGGGCTTACGGTAATGGTTCCGAAGTAACTGCCTGCGACCAGTGAGGATGAATTTACGCTGGCCACCAGCGATACGGCGCATCCCCCGCCCGCCTGCACTGCTGACGTCACCGAAAGCCAGTGCCCCGATTCGGTCGCGCTCGATACGTTCAACGTCGCGCTGTTGTCATTGCAGGAATACGCAAAGGTTTGAGCCGCCGGAGGCGCGGCGCCCACCTTCCAAGCGAATTGCAGATAGGGAGTGTTCGTGCCGGCCTGCACGGGAAGCGTGACGGCAATCGGCTGCTGGAGCGTAAAGAGATTGTCCGGGGTGAAAGCGCCACCCGCGTATCCGACAGCGCGGAACGGACCCGTTGCGCTGATCGAAACGTATGAGGATCTTTGCGGGGAGTCACCGCCAAAATTGCCGGCGACCGCGCCCGGCGCAAGAGTAAACGTTTGCGGCGGCCCGGCGGTAAAGCCGTCCGGGCTCACCACCACTGTCACATCCACCGGAACCAAATTCGCATTCTGAATCACGGCGTCGTGGTTGGCCGAGACCGCGGTAAACTCCCGCAAAGGAAAGATAACGCGTCGCGGGGGTGCCGGGCCGAAGGGAACCTCGGCTGGCAAAAACGCGAAGTAAGTGCTCTCCCCGCCGTCAGGATTGCTGACGTGCACGCGCTTCCCCGTCATTTCCACCGGCCCGCCCGAGGTAACGAAATCGATCTCGTTGGCACTCAGAACCTGCACCGAAGCGACACCCACGCCGTCCACCGACAGGACAGATGTGGGAACGAATCCGGTCCCCGTCACGCGAACCGCGGTGCCAACAGGCAGGCGGCCACCGCCCGGCGAGACATCTCCAATAGACAAACTCCCTCCCACGGTTAAGGTGCCGGGAGTAACCGAGACGGTGTAGGGATTGCCCTGCGCATCATCCCAGGGCTGCGGACTTGGGTCGAGTGAGATGCTGGTCTTTGTGCCGGGTAGGACGCCGGGCAGAACCGGCACGGTAACGACGAAAACGGGAAGACCAGGCAGCCGCCCGACGCCGGCGCTATAGGACGGCGGAAAAGCGTCAGGGTCGCTGTTGAACTTCATGTCGATTACCCTGCCCTGCACGGTCGGAGCACCGTAGATATCGCCGGTAGCGCTGAAGGCCATCACCTGGATGATGTCGCCGAACACGGCCGGGTCCAGCGACATGAAGCAACGCCCCGAGGACACCGCTTTGGGCGTCGCAAGAAACACCTTGATCTGCGCCGTCGCGCCCGCCGGAACCGTTTCGTTCGAAACAACGAGTTGCAGCGTGTCTGCGGAAAGCAAAGCCGCCCAGAACAATCCCAGCACGCACGGTGTGGCAAAAGGCCTCAGCCCGCGAATGATCGCTGCGTTTGCCTTCAATCCGATATGCATCTCGCAAAGGAATGGCGAGCACTCCGGCATCCAATCCGGCCCCGTAGGCCTCCAGGCCGGCTGAAATCCGGGCCGTGGCGGGGTTGCGGTTGTGAGACGGCGTTACCGGAAAATGGCCACTACTTGAGCGTGTAGTCCGCATTTTGCGGAAGTGCCGCCGCGTCTTGTTCCGCACCGCAGCTTGCGATGAGGGTTTCCCGGTACAGCTTTGGGTTCGATGAAACTGCATTCGACGGTCTTGGCCGGCGATGATAACGTCGTACCGACCGTGCAGGACATATATCCCACGCGATCTCTCGATAACAACGCATTGATTCAACCTCAGAGTCGCCAAGCCGGTTAAACCTGAGAGTACAAGCCGATTCACTTCGAGCTCAGATGGGATCGCAAGCGCCGCTCTACGAAAGCGACCCTGTCCCGGCAATCCAACATACTTGAAGGGAGGTCATCGGGCAGGTTTTACGTCTAATGTTCTTGCGATTTCCTGGAGTGCCACCTGGAAGCACAGACTCCGCATTCTCAGTTAGCACCTCGCGAAGGTACCGGACAAGGTGTTCCTCAATAGCGTCGGACGTTTGAACGAGTTGAGGGACTGTAGTGGGTGGAAGACTTTCAAGTCGCTTGTGAAGGTCGACTTTTATCGACTCAATGGTGTCGGAATGCAGGGCAGCCTCTTTTCGGGCGGGGTCGTGTCCTTCTCGCGCGATTGGGGCTCCAGTTGTACTACTTCGCCGTTGGGTCCTATTTGTTAGTCACCTCAGAGAAATAGCTGCTGCAATTCGCGTTTGCCCTGTCTCCGACGAGGGCATACAATCATGGACCAGATCTACAAGCTGCAACTGCATCGCACGATGCATTTGCAAGGGTTCGACGATTATGGTGCGGTGGCCGCGCTGTGGGGTGCGTCGGATACCGGCTTCACTGTCTCCGGCATATTCCGCGACATGGCCGAATACTAAATATCGTCAATCGCAACCTCGGCCAGGCGTCCCGGTCTGCTGGATACCCGTGGACGGAACTCTCCTAGGGACTGCCGCGTCACCGACTCCCTTACGGTCGCGGTTCGGTAACACATGTCCGTAAAAACCGGCATCGCGCATCCGGCGGCGAATCCGGCCGCCTGGAACGGGAGGAACCAAAAATCGTTGTCGTACACCGTGACGATCTCACGAAGAGGAGAGTATCGGGCGGCCGGGCGGCCTGTTCCGGTAAGCAATCTCGGATGCCCGGACTGTTGTTTGTCGGTCATCGGCTGTTGCGTCTAACATCTCTCATCGGGGGAATCGCGCATCAACCGCTGCAAGGCGAGGAACGTAGGGAAGGGAGCCAACGCATCCGAGCCGCGGATTTCCCTTCCCGCCCAATTCCCGCACAATGTGCGATCCCCGCGCATCATATTCCTCGCAGTTCTCCCGCAACTCCGACTGCGGAAGTCTTTTCTTTGCAATGGGACTGTCGGTAAACTACGGAGGGTTTCTTCCTTGACACCTTGCTTAGACGCGACCACTCTTGACATGGGTCTCGTTCTCGTCTTCTGGGGACTCGCCGGCGGCCAGGAACGTGCGATCCTGGAAATTCGGACCCCTCGGTGGACCATTCCGAACCAGCCTCGCCTCTCCGGGCTGCGGCTGCAACTCGCGAGATCAAAGATGGATGGCGTATTAGTATGAGTTGTTCCAACTGATACACACTACCAAAGATGCCGGCAGGGGTACACTGAACGATGCGGAGGAGTCCGAAATGGAAATTTCGTTTAACTTGATCGCTGTCTTGATGGCAGGCACGATCATCGGCGCGCTGGGCGTCGCGGGTGCAGTGGTCGTGCTTAGGATGCGTCGAGCGGGTTTGGCGTTGCACCACCAAATCGCAGATGTGTCCGCCCAGATTCACGTTATCCGGGACGAAATCTCTGCCTCGAACACCGACAACAGTCGCCATAAGACACAACTTGACGAGAGCCTGGCCGGCATATGCGACCACACGTTGAGCATTGCGGGCACTGTATCGCGCATTGCTGACACCACATCGCGAATTCTCGATTCGACTTACGGGACCGAAACTGGGTTGCATGGAATCGCCAACCAGGTGAGTGCGCTTGCGGCCGCCGAACACGAGTCTTCTGACCGTGCCGCGCTTACAGCTGTGGGAGTTGCACTAACGCGGAAGCGCCTCCGGAAGCTCGATGGGGCGGTCGGATCGCCCCAATTCGCCAACCCGGCACACGCCACCCCGCAGGGTGACGCGACTCGAATCATAATTCCGGAAGGACGTTGGGCATATGCGGCCGTAATCCCGCTATACGTCCCCTCGGGTCTTGTTGGCGACTTGTGGGTTCAAGTTCGAGCGGCGGTATTGGATGGTGACGGTGGCTTCGGCCTGCTGAATCGAGCGAGCGACGATTGCCAGGATCGAATCTTCGTGGATGCGGGGCCGAGCACCCGTACGATTTTTCTCCGTATCAAAGATGCCGCCGATCTGCGCGGCGTGGTCATCCAGAATTCCAAGCCAGATGGGAAGGGCGGGGAGATCTTACTCGAAGGAGTGTCAGTATATGTCGACGAAGGCGTTGAAGATGGTCGCGCCCAAACAGCCTGGCCGTATCAGCCGGGTGTTGGAGGCGACATGTTGCTGAAGGATTCCTTCGATCTGCTCCGACGAAAATGGGGCGAGGTGCCGGCGACGGCGATGGACCGAATCAACTCGGCGGATTTGCTGAAACTCGCCGACAGTGAACTTCTCGCTCGTTGGGAACACTTTCGTTCCGTCTCCGTGACGGGTCACGCCTTTGCGAGCCGCGGCTGGTACGATCTCCTCTATAGAGATGTCTTTCACGGTAAGAAAATATTGGATGTTGGCTGTGGTCTGGCAATCACGTCCCTTCCGTTTGCGGAAAATGGGGCGGATGTTACATTCGTCGACCTGGTCCAATCGAATCTGGATGTGGTTCGTCGCTTGTGCCGGCTGAAAGGCGTTGAGAACACGCGGTTCTGTTACATGGAGGATCTTGGTTCGCTCGCACAACTGGCCGAGGACTACGATTTCATTTACTGCTGTGGGTCGATGATCAATGCTCCTCTGGATGTGACTCGCCTGGAAGCTCAGGAACTACTGAAACACCTCAAGGTCGGTGGCCGATGGGTTGAGCTGGCATATCCCAAATCGCGATGGGAGCGAGAGGGATACATGCCGTTCGATCTCTGGGGCGAGAAGACTGACGGCGGAGCCCCGTGGATGGAATGGCACGACCTGAGTAAGGTGAAGGGCTACCTCGCGCCGGCGCAATTTGAGGTCGTCCTGGAGGTCGAATTCCATGACGGCGATTTCAACTGGTTCGACCTTCTGAGACGATCCTGATTGGAATAGGACGTTCGTCGACAGCGTACACCAGCAGATGGATCCTGTGCGATGTTGAATCTCGATCCAGCGGCAACTTTCCCCTAGTGCAGTCCTACCTGGCCCCGCACTGACTCGAGCAGCTTTGCTGGATCGAACCCAATCCCATCCCGGAAGACCATCCGGACCTTTTCGACGTCCGAAATCTGTTTGGAGGGGTTTCCGTCCAGGACAACGAGGTCGGCTTGCTTACCGCGTGCGATGGAGCCGATGTGATCGTCCAAGCCTAGGAATTTTGCGCCATTCAGGGTGGCGATCCGGATCGCCTCCTCCGCGCTAAAGCCGCCCTCCACCAGCAATTCGACATTGCGTTGATCGCCGAAGCCGGCCAGCGCGCTACCGTTGCCGGTCGGATCGCAGCCGGCCATCAGCAAACCACCCGCTTTCACAAAAGCGCGCTCGAATTCCACTTCCTTCTTGATGCGCAGGGCGCTGGATGAGCGCGCTTGCTCAGGAAGCCGATCCCGGCTGCTCAGATAAAGCAACGCCGCGGTGGGCGACAGCGCTTCCAAAAATCGCGGCTGGAGTGGAGGCGCCACCTCGAAAACCGCTAGCGTCGAAGTCACCGCAACTTTGTGTTGAACCAACTCCTGAATCGTTCTTTGCACGGCTTCGCCATTTACGTCCAGCTGGGCCAACTCCTGCGCCGAGCCTTGCGGGCATAGATCCGGCTGCTTTGCGGGATTGAATTCCGAATCCACCACCAGGCCGTGCTCCAGGTTATCGATTCCGAGCGCTGCCGCTTCTCGAAATCCCACCGAGCACAGGTGCCCGGTCAGCTTCAGGCCGCGCGCGTGAGCGGAGGTGAGCGCTGCTTCCAGCTCCCCGCGCGTGATATGCATGTAGGCCTTGAAAGAATGCGCCCCCATGCTCGCCCAATACTCAACAAAACGCCGTGCGTCGTCCGGCGTATCGAGCTCGGCCATCTGCGGCGCGAAGCTCCCATGACCTTCCAGATAGCCCACGGTTATGAGCATCTTGGGACCAGGCATGCGGCCCTGGTCGATCATCTTTTTCAAGTTCAAGTCGGTGTAGGGCTCGAGCGTCCCCGCCGTGCGCGCCGTGGTGACGCCGGAAGCCAGATAGAGCCGTGGAAAGCTCATGCCGTGTTCGATGTAAAGCGGCACGCCGCCTCCCGATGGATAGAACAGGTGTTCATGCATGCCCACCAGGCCTGGAATCACGGTCTGGCCCGGCAATGCCATACGATGAGCTCCGGCCGGTACCTGGACTTGATCGACCGGGCCCACGGCCTGGATGCGGCCGCCTTCAATCACAATGGTTTGGTCTTCCCGCGACGGCGCGCCGGTCCCATCCAGGATGCGTACGTGTTCCAGCGCGATCACTGGCGCATCCACGGCGATGAACGGTTTCACGCCCGGCGTGAACTGAGACTGGGCAATAAGTACGCTAGCCGCGGCGACAGCGACGATCCATGAGCGGGTTCTCATACCGGTGAAGTATAACGGATTCAAGCTGCGATGAAATCCCTCTTCTACCGGGCGGTCTCCATATTGGCGGTAATCTCTCAGTCTGGTGCACAGGATCGCGAGACGGCCATCAAAGTGGATGTGGAGGTGGTGAATGTTTTCTGCACTGTGCACGGTCACAGCGGCGCGCTGATCCGCGATCTCAAGCAGGACGACTTCAAAATCTTCGAGGATGGGCGGCCTCAGCAGATCCGCTATTTCGCGCAAGACACCGATCTGCCGCTTACGGTGGCTTTACTCCTGGACGTCAGCGGCAGCGTGCGATGGTTCGTAGAGGATGAAAAACGTACCGCGGCGAAGTTTTTGGAACAGGTACTGCGGCCCGATGACCGCGCGCTGCTGGTGGGATTCTCGAGCACAGTAGTGCTGTGGCAGGACCTGACGTCGTCCACTGCATTACTCGCCGACGCTCTCCAGCGGCTGCGTTCTATTCCGTTTAAGGGACTTCCGCCGCTGGGCGTCCCCATGCCCAGCACTCTGCTCTATGAAGCTGTCCAGAAGACGGCGCTTGGGAAACTAAAACCGTTGTCCGGCCGGAAAGTTTTGATCGTCATCTCTGACGGATTGGACAACGGCAGCCCTGTGCATCTGGATGCGGTGATGGAAGCGGTGCAGACCACCAATACCATCGTCTATGGCATCTGCTTCGAAAGCGGCTTCTCCGGATGTTCCTTCCTCAAGAACATGTCGGACCCCACGGGAGGGCGAACATTTCGGGTGAAAAAGACTCCAATCGCCGAAATCTTCGCGACGATCCAGGAAGAAATGCGGAGCCAGTACGCGATCGGTTACGTGTCCACCAATCGGGCCCATGATGGCACTTTCCGCAAGCTCGAAGTTCGAGTGCTCCCGAAAGGACTAAAAGCCGCCGCCCGAAAAGGATACTACGCAGCGAGATAAAACGTTTCTGGTTTCTGGTTTCTGGTTTCTGGTTGCTGCCGCCTGCTTTCTGCTTTCTGCTTCCTGCCGCCTGCTGCCTGCCGCCTGCCGCCTGCCGCCTGCCGCCTGGCCGCCTCAGCCCCTATAATTCGAACAGGGCCATGCGCAAGCGCATCATCATCGGCTCGGGCTCTTTGCTGCTCGCCATCCTGGTGACGCTGGAGGTGTGGCAAGGCTCCTTCACCTTCGGTCCGTTCGCTCCCTCCAGCATGCAGCAGACGGTTCTATTCTGGGCGGTCTCCACCTTCATTTTCGTCCTTACCATCACCCTGGGCTTCATCCTGTTTCGCACCGGACTCAAGCTGTACATAGAACGCCAGAGCAATCGGCCCGGCTCGCACATCAAGTCCAAACTTATTGGTGGCGCCATCGCACTCAGCGCTTTGCCCGTTTTCTTCCTGGTGCTGTGGAGCGTTTCAGTCTTGAATCGGAACCTGGAAAGCTGGTTCAGCCGGCCCGCGCGCAATATGAATATCGAGCTGACCCAGGTGGCGGAAGCTTTGGACCAGGAGGTACGCAGTAAGCTGACCGCACAGGCGCAACTGCTCGCGTCTCTATCGCCTGCCGAAAGCGCCGACTATTACGAGCGGTTCTGCCTGGCCAACGAAATTGAGCGGGCGGAAGTGGAGAGCCCGAAGGGCGTGAAGCGTGTATTATGCGCCGTGCCAAAGTTGCGCAGTACCGATCTGTACACCGTCGACACCGAGACCAGCCGCGGCACTATTACTCTTTCCGCGCGCTTGCCCTTAAACCTTGCCGCCAAACAGGCCGAGATCTCCGGCTACGTGGCCGAATATAACCGGCTGGCGGTTGATCGAAAAGCCTTCCGCAGTATGTACCTCCTACTGCTGAGCTTAATTACATTGTTTATCCTGTTCTTCGCCACCTGGATCGCGCGCTACATGGCCGGACAGATCTCGACCCCCATCACGGCCCTGCTCAAAGCAGCCGAGCAAATCCGCAAGGGGAACCTTGGATACCGTGTGCATGTCGCCGCGATCGATGAGATGGCCACGCTGGTAAAAGCGTTCAATGAGATGACCGAGGCGCTGGAGGCGAACAGCAAAGAGCTGGAATCGCGGCGGCGCTTCACCGAAGCGATTCTCGAGAGCATCCCGACCGGCGTTATATCGCTTACTGCCGACGGCCGCATCCAACGCGTCAATCGCGCGTTGATGGGAATTTTTCCCGAAGAGCAGGTGGCGCGGGCGACGCGCTTGAGCGACCTGTTCTCGCGCGACGATACCGCCGAGATCCGTTACCTGATGAATCGCGCCCGGCGCACCGGCGTGGCCGGTACCCAAATTGAGTACAAAGCCGAGCGGCACGTCCTCCACCTCGCTCTCACCGTGGCCGCGCTGGATGCGCAAAGGAGCTCCGGATTCGTATTGGTGGTGGAGGACACCAGCGACCTGCTGCGCGCCCAGAAGGCCGCCGCCTGGCACGAAGTGGCGCGCCGCGTCGCGCACGAAATCAAGAATCCGCTGACGCCCATCGCGCTTTGCGCGGACCGTATCGGGCGCCAATTGGAACGCGCTGAACAAACTTCCGACACGCGGCGCATTTTGCTGGAATGCTCCACTACCATCGCTCGCGAGGTGGAAAGCGTTCGCACGCTAGTGGATGAATTCTCACAGTTCTCGCGTTTCCCGGCCGCGCAGCCAGTGGCCTCCGATCTGAACGAAGTGGTGGAGAATGCCTTGGCAGTCTTCGAAGGCCGCCTGGAGGGCATCCAGGTCCGTACCGATCTTGCCGATGACCTGCCGGCCGTCAATATCGACCGCGAACAATTCAAACGGGTGGTGGTGAACTTGGTGGACAATGCTGCCGAAGCCATGCAGGAATCGCCCTCGAAGCGTCTGTACATAGCCACTCGTCACACGGAAGTGGATTCGGTGGAGCTGATTGTGGCCGATACGGGATGCGGCGTGTCGCGCGACGACAAGGAGAAGCTTTTTCTGCCCTATTTTTCGACCAAAGGCCGCGGCACGGGTCTCGGCCTGGCCATCGTGAATCGCATTCTGGTGGACCACGACGCCACCATCCGCATCGAAGACAACGTGCCAGCGGGCGCCCGATTCATTGTGGATCTCCCCACGCCCGCCTCCGCCGATCACGAAGTCAAAACGAACGAAGCAACTCCGGTGGTGGAGAGCCGCTTGTGAAGATCGCGCGCATATTGATCGTGGACGATGAGCCTGGCATCCGCCAATCCCTCGCCGGCGTGCTGGACGACGAAGGCTACCAAACCCACGCCGTCGCCAGCGGAGAAGAATGCCTGGATGAACTCACGCGCTCCAGTTACGATCTGGTGCTGCTGGATGTCTGGCTGCCGGGCATGGATGGCCTGGAGACGTTGACGCGTCTGCAGGAAATCCCGTTCGCCAGCCGGCCCATGGTGGTGATCATTTCCGGCCACGGCACCATTGAAACCGCGGTGAAAGCCACCAAGTTAGGAGCGTTCGACTTTTTGGAAAAGCCGCTGACCATTGAAAAGGTCTCGGTGGTTGTCAAAAACGCGCTCCAGCAGCGCAAGCTCGAACTGGAGCTGGAGCGTTTCAAAGAGGACGGCAAATCGCGGCTGCAAATCATTGGTGACAGCGTCCCCATGAAAGCGCTGCGGCAGCAACTGGCGTTGATGGCCGCCACCAACGGACGTGTGCTGATTTATGGCGAAAGCGGAACCGGCAAGGAACTGGTGGCGCACGCGATCCATAGCAGCAGCGCGCGAGCTTCCGAAGCTTTCGTGGAAGTGAACTGCGCGGCCATCCCCGAAGATTTAATCGAGAGCGAGCTGTTCGGCCATCGCAAGGGCAGCTTCCCCGGCGCGCTCGAAGATAAAACCGGCAAGCTGCAAAAGGCGGACGGCGGAACGCTTTTTTTGGATGAAGTGGGCGACATGAGCCTGAAGACGCAGGCCAAGGTTCTACGCTCGCTCGACGAGCAACGCTTCGAACCGGTGGGCGCGGAGACCTCCATTCAGGTGGATGTACGCGTGGTTGCGGCCACCAATAAGAATCTGGAAGAAGAGATCGAGCGCGGGAATTTCCGCGAAGATCTGTTTTACCGGCTGAACGTGATTCCGTTCCACGTGCCGCCGCTGCGCGAGCGCATTGAAGATGTCCCGCTGCTGGCCAACCATTTCCTGAGGGAATTCACCATGGCTTACGGACGCCGTCCCAAGGAATTGACCCCGGAAGCCTACGCGGTATTGCAGGATCATCGCTGGCCGGGGAATGTTCGCGAGCTGCGAAACCTGATGGAGCGCATCGTCATTATGAACCCGCAAGTTCGCGTGGACGCGCGCCATCTCCTTTTGAACAACGGCAAGCGCAACGTAATCGAGCGCCCGGCGGAGCGCTTCGGCAGCCTGCACGACGTCCGCGCCGCCGCCGAGCGCGAATATATCCTGAAAACGCTGGATGAGACCAAAGGCAACGTCACGAAAACCGCGGAATTGCTGGGCCTGGAGCGTAGTAATCTTTATCGCAAAATGAAGACGTTAGGGATCGCGCCGAAGGAGTAGCGCATCGCGTGTGGGTTCATATGATCTCTAGTTCACACATATATCTCCTCGACTAAACGCGACACCTCTGGCGCCACATCGTTTTCCAGCTGATCGACAAAGTTGAACAGGTCATCAATGTTAGTCTTTGAGAATATTCGCGTGTCGAAGACTAATCGCCCGGCCGAACGCAGTTCGTTAAGATATGCTCTGCACATGTTGTCAACGAACATCGCGTCACAATACGGCAGTAGACACGCGATGGTTTCCGTATCCCTGAGAAAGCCACGGTCCGGAGGTTCCCGCGTATCCTTCGCCTTGCGAGCCGCCGTTGCGTAAAGCCAAGAATAAACGCTAACGAATGGCACATCGGCATATGCCGGCGACTGAATGAACTCGACTGCGGCCTCACAAAGGGACTGCGAACTGTGATGCCCAAGGAGCCCCGGATTAGGCAAATTCCTGAGGAGGAGTTCACCGTCGGCGAGACGTCCTGACCGTAGTTCCGCTTCCTTCCACCCCTCGATCTGGCGGCCGGGCATCGATTTCCAATGCCGAAATACTGCGCTCATGTCGTCGTGACCTTGTTGGCGGACGCTTCGCAGGTGGGTTTTCTGCTCCGACGACATTTGCCATAGCATGCTGATGGCAGGTATCGGCAACCACCGGTGCGGATTCTGATGCGTAACGTTCTCTGCCGGCAAGCAAAACGCGTTGAACCGCGTGCTGTTTAGGTGGGCCAGGAACGCGGCAGTAAGTTGACTAGCCCTAATGCTCTCGAAGTCAATGAAGGAGCAGCCTCCGGCGAAGTATTCGGCGGTTGTCATGAAGGCCTCAAAGTGCGGAGAAACCGCGGACTCCACTTGGTGTGATAGCAAACACTTGATAAGCGTTTGGACCGCGCGGGCGTCTCGTCGGAGATTTTTCCAGTCGACTCGCGATGATGGGCTAGATTTGATACTGCGTTTTGATCGAGATATATTATCTTCTTCTTCAAAGGCGGAAGAAGTATCGGTTCCAGATGGCATGGGCAGAACCGGGCGAGGCGTTGCGGGGATTCAGGGGAAACAACCTGGAAACCCACCTTGCCACATCGCTTACATAGATACTGACTCCCTGAAGAACCCGGGCTCGACACAAATATGCGCGAATCCACATAATAATTGGATCATAATGCTGAGCTCGCGAGACCACGTCCACTTGAGCGAATTTGCTTAACAGCGAGTCGACAACAGCCTACTCGCTTGACTCGAACAACGACCTGGATAACCCTGACTGGCGGAGGATACTCATAAGAGTGCCGCGCCGAACAGCGTCATGAAGGGGAACGGGAACGGTTATCGTAGTACCTTCCGTTCGCTTTTGCATGATCTTGTGACTACCGCGCTGACGGACTGCAACAAATTCGTGCTGTTCGAGAATCCCGCAAATCTCCGAGCCCGAAAGAACTCGAAGCCTACCCAACCGGTACCTCGATTTGCGTTACGAAGACTTCATTGTGGAATCGCCGGTCGACTTCGGAAGAGCTAGCGCTCTCAAAGAACAAGGTAAGCGCTTCCACCAGATTCGCCCGAGCATCTTCGATTGATGAACCCTGACTGGCGATGTCAAGTTCCGGACACAGAGCCACAAAACCCTCGTCTTCCCGTTCGATGATCGCGGTCAAGCGCTGCTGTCGCTGCATGATCCGAGTCTACAACAGTTGGCCGGTTTGCTGGTTCGAAACCACCTGCCACCACTCCGTGCCGAAGCTCTTGTCACCGAACGCCCTTCCATCGTGATGCGCACTGCGGACGGGATCCTCATTGAGGTGTTCGAGTGGGTATCCCAGGAAGCCATCGCCGGCGCTCACTCGAACCCTGTCGTCATTGATTTATGGAAGCGCTTTGAAGCCGTATGTACGTACGAGACACCGTCCAACCTTCCGGAATTTTAGAAGATGTTCTCGCACTTCGAGCCGATTTGACGCCAGCCCACGCGTCTCCCCTTGCACTTCGACAGGGAATGTTGTATCGTCTCATGTAGAAGCTGAAGGGGAACAATGCCCATGCTGAACGATTTATTCTTCCGTCTCCGCTCTCTGTTCCGCCGAAAGGCAGCCGAAACTGAACTCGATGATGAACTGCGCTTCCATTTCGATTCCCATGTCCAGAAGTATGAGAGCTCGGGCCTCACGCGCGAAGAGGCGCTGCGGCGCGCGCGCATCGAGTTCGGCGGAATCGATCAGGTGAAGGAGGAATGCCGCGAGGCGCGCGGCGTGCACTTTATGGAAGAACTATTCCAGGATGTTCGATATGGGCTGCGCATGCTGCGCAAGTCTCCCGGCTTTACTGCGGTCGCGCTGCTCACGCTCGCCCTGGGCATCGGCGCGAACACCGCGATTTTTTCCGTTGTCTACGGCGTATTGCTGCGGCCCCTGCCATACAAAGATGCCGGCGGTCTGGTAGTGCTCAATGAGACCACGCCGAAGGTCGGCCAGGTGGGTGTCTCATATCCGAATTTTCTGGATTGGCGCTCCGGGAGCCGCTCGTTTTCGCAAATGGCCGCGGTAGCTAACGTCTCTTTCAACCTGGCCGGCGTCGATCAACCGGAGAACATCATGGGCGAAGCAGTTTCACCCAATTTTCTTTCCATATTGGGCGTCCGTCCCATCCTGGGGCGCAATTTCGACGCATCCGAAGAAAAAGCGGGCACGGCTCCCGTTGTTTTGCTGAGTTATCAACTTTGGCAGTCGCACCTGGGCGGCGGCCCCAGCGTGCTTGGCCGCACGATCAATCTGGACGGCAAGAGTTTCACCATCATCGGAGTGTTGCCGCCGGACTTCGTCTCCATCGACAAAACAGACATCATGGTGCCCATTGGCGTGTGGGCCACGGGAAACTCCGATGCAGGCGAGCGCGGCGACCGCGGCGACATGGCGGCCATCGGCAGGCTCGGGCCCGGCATGAGTTTCGCGCAGGCTCAGGCGGAAATGCAGGCAATCGCAGGGCGGCTCGCGGCAACATATCCTGGATCCAACGATCAGTTCAGCGCCGCGCTGCGGCCCATTCGCGAGGTATTCGTTGGCGAAATTCGCCCTGCCATTTTGATTCTCTTCGGCGCCGTTCTATTTGTTCTGCTCATCGCCTGCGCCAACGTAGCCAACCTGTTTCTGATGCGTGGCGCTGCACGCACACGCGAAATCGCACTGCGCATCGCGCTGGGCGCAACTCGTGGACGCATCGTCCGCCAGATGCTGGCCGAAAGTTTCGTTCTGGCCTTTTTCGGAGGCCTGTTGGGTGTTGCGGTTTCGATTGCAGGAATACGCGGGCTAGCCCAGTTGATTCCGATGGGCGGGATGGCAGGTGAGGCCGTGAATCTGAACGGCGCGGTGCTGCTTTTTGCCGCGGGCGCGGTAGTGCTGTCCTCCTTCATGTTCGGACTGGTGCCAGCCATGCAGTTGACCAAGCCCGAGGTGCAGTCAGAATTGAAGGAAGGCGGCAGAGCAGTCAGCGCGGGCGCTGGGCAGAATCGCTTGCGCGGTCTTCTGGCGGTGGGCGAGATTTCGGTTGCCTTGATCCTCCTGGTCGGCGCGGGTCTGATGATGAAGAGCCTCTATCGTCTGCTGGCCGTGGATCCGGGATTTAAAACAGACCGGATACTCACCATGGAAATGGATCTGCGCACCGCGCAATACGCTAAAGATCCGGCTGTTCTGAATTTCTGGCAACAAGTTCTTGACCGCGTCCGCGTCCTGCCTGGCGTGGAAGCTGCGGCCCTGGGTACTTTGGTTCCGCTGACCGACTCACATTCACGCTCAGACATCACCATTGAGGGCATGGCATTGCCCAAGCCGGGCAGTTTTCCTCACCCGGATCACCACAGCGTGAGCCCTGGATACCTAAGAGCGCTCGGCGTTCCACTCCTGCGCGGCCGCGAATTCACGGACGCCGACCGTGAAAACGCTCCGCTGGTCGGAATGATCAACGCCGCGGTCGCACGGCAATTCTTTACGAACCAGGATGTCTTAGGCAAGCGCTTCATGTTCGGCCACCCATCCGCTGAGCATCCGCCGAAATGGATCACCATCGTGGGGCTCGCGGCTGATACCAAGCTCTACGGCCTTGCCAATCCCGCGCGCCTCGAAGTTTACGTCCCCTTCCGCCAATCCGTCTCGAGCGATATGAATCTGATTGTGAAATCGGCAGCCGATCCCGCCGCGCTCACTTCCGCCATTCGAGGCGCCATCGCGTCGATCGACAAAGACCAACCCATTTTTGCCATCGCCACCATGCAAGAACTCGTCAATAGTTCCGTTTCCACACGGCGCATCACGTTAATCCTGCTCGGGCTGTTCAGCGCGCTCGCGCTGGTCTTGGCGGCCATCGGAATCTACGGCGTTATTTCCTATTCCGTCGCGCAGCGCACGCACGAAATCGGGATTCGCATGGCTCTCGGCGCCGATGGCGGCGGTGTGCTGCGCATGATCCTCGCACAGGGAGTGAAAATCGCCGGCGCAGGCGTGGTCATCGGCCTCGGCGCATCTTTCGGTCTCACGCGATTGATGACGAAGCTCCTTTTTTCAGTCAGCGCGGCCGATCCGCTCACCTTCGCCGCAGTCGCAATTGTGCTGGTGCTGGTGGCCATGCTGGCTTGTTATATCCCAGCCCGCCGTGCCCTCCGCGTCGATCCCATAATCGCGCTAAGGTATGAATAGTTAGAAACCGGCCTGCAGCGGTTCACGTCCAGCATTGAAATGAGGAGGCAGCCTATGCGTGCATTCCGGCTGGCCGGCGTTCTCCTGGCCTCCCTCGCCGCCGCCGACGATACCGCTGTGTCGCCGCGGCCAAAGCCTACTGATTATCCGGCTCACGATAGCGTAAAGACCGCCTCACTCGCCGGCGCCATCGTCCCGCCGGAACAAGTCAAGAAATTGTTCTCGGCTGAAACCTCCAAAAACTACGTCGTGGTAGAGGTTGCCATTTATCCCCAGGATGGCCACTCCTTCGACATCGATCTGCTCGATTTCGAGTTGAAAACCGGTGATCAAATGCTCCGCGCGTCCGAGCCTCGGGATATCGGAACCACGTGGCCGTCGGCAAAAAATCCGTCGATTGGCAACCGTGGGCCCAATGTTACCGCCGAGACCGGCGTCATCGTCGATCGTGAAACGGATCCTGTCACCGGACGCCCCAGGACCAGCGTGGGGACGTACGAAGGCGTCGCTGTGTCCAATTATCCTCGCCCAGACCCTCCCACGCCGCCGCGCACCAATCCCGCCCAAAGCGATGCCGACGACAAAATGCGCAAGATGGCGTTGCCCGAAGGTCCCGCGAAAGCGCCTGTGGCCGGTTATCTTTATTTCAGGCACCAAAAACGCAAGCAGGACTCTTTTGCGCTGAATTATTCGAACGACGACGAATCAATCGACCTGAAATTCCCGAAGCCGTGAGGAATAGCAACGACCGGTCGCTTACGCTCGGGGTTCGGAAAGAGTGTTACCGAACCGCGACCGTGAGGGAGTCGGTGCTTTTTCACCTAAACCAAATCCAGCGCCTGCTCAAAATCGGCCAGT
>PMUN01000355.1 GCA_003166875.1 Bryobacterales bacterium
AGTTTAAACACGGGCTGCTAGCACTTGCCCACCCGGAGTTAGGGGTTGAGTTGCAACTTCCGTAGGCCCCGGCTGAGAACGTGAAAGAATCGTGAAATGGCTACGCGATCGACGATCTTCAAGTGGCGGCAAACAGAACCGGCGCTGATTCTCTGTGCGGTCCGCTGGTATCTTCGATATTCTCTGTCGCTACGGGATGTAGAGGAGCACGGTTTTAGCTTCAATGTCGGATGGCAGTTCGATGGTCACGGTCATGTGAGAACTCCAAATTCTCTTAAATTTTAGGATATCTCAGTGTCGTTGTCACGGGGAAACCGCCTTCCCAACCAGCGTAGTTTGAACGCAGACCGGCGCAATGCGGGTACAATCATACTTCTCAAGGCCGATGACAGCCGGATGTGGGTCTGATACAAGCCTTTGATTGTGGTCAGAAGGCTTGGACGTATAGGGACACAAATGAATCGAAGCGTCGAATTTCGCTTGAGTAACGTGAGCCCAACGCCGCGGAGCCTGCGCGTGAACCCACAGTCTGACCAACCCGCCGAGGCGGTCGACGTAAACCTAGGGCAACTATTTCTTCATTATTATTTCGACAGCTATCCCGGCGGTCCTCCTAATCCTGACCCCAGTCGGTTCGAATATCTGCAGTTTGTCAGTTCGACGAAGGATTTCAGATTTCACGCACACGTTGCACAGGCGAGTTTGACGAAGCGGCGTGAATTATCAACAGACATGGGTCAGGCTTTTTGTCGGCTGATGCTGGCGGATCACTTTGGAATTGCATATTTTGCCCATATGAACGACGTGCTCGATAAATCGGCGCATCCTGCTTTTGGAGGCATGCGTGTAGAGTGCGTCTGCCGAGGAGACGTGCCTGATTATCTTTGTGCCGAACGAAGGCAGGTATCGCTTGCGGAGGCGAAGGGACGGTTCTCGTCGGTTGGATTTGATACTGCAGCGTTCGAGAAATGGAGATCTCAGTTCACACGGGTCCGAGTCGTAGATAGCCAGAATATTCCAGCTGGGGAAACTGTGGATGTGACGGAGTTCGAAGAGATTCAGGAGCCAGGGGAATGAGCACGCTGGTGGTTCTCGATAAGGGCAAGCGGCCGCGGGTGTGGTGCCGTGAGTGGTTGACACGGCATCGCGGGGCAGCGGTCTCGTTCGACCGCCTTCTTCGCGGGCGCTTTCTTGGGGGTTGCGCGCTTCGTCTTCGGCTGCGGAACCTCAGGTGCCGAGGTGTTCTTTTCCGCTCCGGTTGTGGTGTTCATTCGTTTCTTCTGACCGGGTTGCGGTCGTGACATTGATCACTCCGATCGGGAGAAACAGCAAGTCATTTCTTCAACGATTACCCTTAGACCGCGTCAGCCCAACATCGGCACCCGGGCAATTGGCGGGTTGGGTCCTTTTTATAGGACCGACAAAATGCGCGGGAACGCTTTCGCAGAGTCCAGCAACTCTTCTATGCGATGTTCAATCGCAACATACTGATCAAGAACATTAGATAGTAGCGCCTCGACTCTAGTTAACCGCTTGAGAGCTTTCTTGGCTTTCATTACTGTTCCTTAGGTTTCCTTGTATCCCTTCCTCGAGTCGGCGCATGGAAGGTGCACGCACCATCCTCGCGCGTTGCCAAGCGAGGTTTCTTCATTATATGAGGAAGCCGCTGCGAAGGCGCTAGGGGCGTCCGGCCGCTCACCGCCATTACCGGGAACGCCGTTCTCGGGGACCAACTTCCGGATCGGCGACCAACTGGACATGACTCGATGCAATTACTTCCCGAACATACCGCAGGCAATCTGCACGGATGCCAGGTTTCAGGTTGGGGAACTCAGCGAATTGTTCCAGCCGCTGTTCGCGACGGAAACCACATTTCTCTAACACTCGGGCTGTTCTCGCCAGCGTCGCTTGCGGGTGTATGTTCTGTTTTCTAGGCAGAACACCACCTTTTTTCCGTTCATCAGGCGTAAATCAGTGTGACGTCTAGCCGACACTTTGCGGCACAGCTAATGAAGCCATTACTTTCCGTCGATTGTAATTTAGTCCGCGCAATTAACAGGTACCCCTTTGCGTAACGCCTATCCGCAATTCGTCCAAGAGTCAGCAATTGTGAGCGTTTTATTGACGAGGCGCGCCGCTTTGGAATCACCGCTTCATTTCCGGATGATTGGCATATGAAAAATCTCACGGTACGAGCAAGAATCATCGCATATTTCTCGGCGGCGACTCTGCTCCTGATCGGTCTTTGTGTCTTTGCCTATATACAATTACAACGGATACAGGACCAAGCAAGTATTGCTCGATCAGAGTCAGTCCCTGGACTCGTCTTGGCCAGCCAGCTACAGGCAGTCTCGATCTCAACCTATTCATCGGTTGAGCAACTGATCCTGGAACGAGATTCAGTGAAAAGACAACAGATCAAGACTAACCTGGGCGAGAAAACGGCCGAACGGCTAAACCTCCTAAAGCAGTACGAATCTGTCATTAGATCCGATAGACAGCGTGAACTGCTTAGAACTACCGAAGCCGCGCTCATCCCCTATATGACTGTCCGGAAGCAGGTTGAGCAGTTGAGTGGAGACCCAGAAACCAGAGCCGAGGCGGCAGCTCTGCTCCAAAATCAGTTGCAAACCCTATACGACAGTCTACAGGGCGCGATTCAGGCCGAAGTGGATTTCAATCGGGTAGGTGCGGGCGAAGCAGGCCGTAAGATTCAGGAGGCAATCGGGACAGCGGAGGCAGGTCTTCTGGCATGCTTACTTCTCGGCACTGTCGCCTCGGTCGCTGCAGGATATCAGTTAGTCCAAGCCATCAACCGTCCTCTGGCCCGGATTGTATCCGCCATGAACCTGGTGCGCGGCGGCGACTATTCGCAGAAAATCGTGCTTATGCAGGGCGGTGAATTCAGTGTGCTCGCCAACGGGCTCAATCTCGTGATGGACTCACTGCTGGACAAGGCGAAAACGGAGGAAGGTCTGCGTGAAGCCTCTAAGAGGCTGGTGGCAGATGCGAAGTTCCGGGGGCTCCTCGAAGCAGCGCCAGATGCCGTGGTGGTTGTGAATGAAGAGGGGAAGATCGTCCTGGTCAATACGCAGGTGGAGAGGCTGTTTGGATACGGGCGGGAAGAACTTCTGGGGCGGCCAATTGAGATGCTGGTGCCGGGTGGCTTCCGGGACAAGCATCCCGGGCATCGCGCGGGTTTTTTCGCCGACCCACGAGTTCGGGCCGTGGGGGCTGGTGTAGAACTATACGGGCTACGTAAGGATGGAACCAAGTTCCCGACTGAGATCAGCCTTAGCCCGCTGGAGACCGAGGAAGGCGTACTGGTTTCCAGCGCCATTCGCGATATCACCGAGCGCCGGGCAGTTGAAAACGAGCTCCGCACCAGCCGCGATGAGCTGCGTAATAGCCGCGCCGTATTGCAGGGACTCTTCGAGTCGCTGCCCGGCCTCTTCCTGGTCTTCACACACGACCTAAAGATCGTTTCGGCAAGCGACGCTTACCTTGCGGCTCTGGCGCTTCAGCGCAAGAACATCCTCGGCCGCAGCATCTTTGAGATCTTCCCCGACCAACCCGGCACCACGACGATTTCTAACTGGCGCGCATCCCTCGACCGGGTGCGTCAGACCGCCGCCCCGGACACCATGGCCATCCAGAAGTACGACATCCGCCGGCCCGACGGCGTCGTAGAAGAGCGTTATTGGAGTCCAATGAACTTCCCCGTGTTCGGAACGGACAGCCGGGTCGAGTATTTCATCCTTCGCGTGACGGATGTAACCGAGTTCGTACGGCAAAGGTCGCAATCTGAGAGCAGTGCCCTCGGGCCGCTCACCCTTGGGGAGCAGATGGAGGCCGAGATTTTCGACAACTCACAGCAGTTACAGGCCGCCAACCAACAACTTCACAACGCCAATGCGCAATTAATGCAAGCTAAGGCTGACGCGGAGGCTGCCAACCGGGCCAAGAGCACCTTTCTGTCGACCATGTCTCACGAAATCCGTACTCCGATGAACGCCATTCTCGGCTACGCCCAGTTGATGTTGCGGGATCCGAACCTGGGAGCGGACGCGAAAGCGAATCTGGCGATCATCGGCCGGAGCGGCGAACATCTGTTAGGCCTCATCAACGATGTTCTGGACATGTCCAAGATCGAGGCTGGGCGCGTCGAGATCAATCCATCCACCTTCAATCTCCCCAAGCTGCTGGACGATCTGGCGGCCATGTTCCGCTTGCGGGCCGAGGCCAAAGCGCTGCGGTTCGAAATGTCGGTGGATGGAGAATCCGTGCCGTACGTTGTCGCGGACGAGAGTAAGATACGCCAGGTGCTGATCAACCTTCTCGGAAACGCGGTCAAGTTTACTCAGCTTGGCCGGATCAAGATGCGGGTCAGTTTGGAGCAACGGAATGCCGGTCAACTATGGTTGTCAGCCTGCGTTGAGGACACCGGTTCGGGCCTTACCGACGAGGAACAAAGCAGGTTGTTCGAGCCGTTTACCCAGACCAGCCGCGGCCTGAACAGCCAGGAAGGCACCGGCTTGGGGCTCGCGATCAGCCGCAAGTACGCTCGACTGATGGGAGGCGATATCACGGTTTCGAGCAAGCAGGGCCAGGGCTCAATATTCCGGCTCGATATCCCGATCCAAGGTGGCGATTCCGGAATAGCCGTCAGACGGAGTGCGGTTCGCCGCGTGGTTGCGCTGCGAACGGGGCTGGACGCTCCCAGGATTCTGGTCGTCGACGATCACCTCGAGAACCGGGACTGGCTCATGAAACTGCTGAGTTCCCTTGGCTTCCCGGTAGGAGCCGCGGAAAACGGCCAGGCAGCCATCCGGAGCTGGGAGGATTGGAGCCCGCGGTTGATCCTGATGGACGTGCATATGCCGGTCATGGACGGACTGGAGGCGACCCGAAGAATTAAGGCGGACCCTCGTGGAAAGGAAACAGCTATCGTTGTTCTGACTGCCAGCGCCTTGGACGAGGACCGTCGAGTGGTAACGCAGAGCGGAGCCGACGATTTCATCGCCAAGCCTTGCCGTGAGGACGAACTACTGGAGAAGATAGGCGTCCTTCTAAACCTCGCCTATGATTACGAGGAAATTAGCCAGGCCGAAGACAAACCTTCAGGGATGGCGGCACTGGGCGCCGCGCTCGCCCAGCTACCGATCGAGCTAGTCGAAGAACTCCGGAATGCGACCTCGATCGGTAACAAGAAACTCTTGGACAAGCTGATCCTCAGAGTGCCCGCAACTGGTGATGCCCGAGCCGCGCGATCTCTCCAGGAGCTGGCCGACAAGTACCAATACGATGACCTGACGCGATTGCTGGAAGAGGCGTCCCTCCGATAAGGAAAGGTTACCAATGGCTGAAAGCGACATCATGATCGTGGATGACAATCCGTCCAACTTGAAGCTGCTCGAAGACATGCTTCTGCAGCGAGGGCACGGAGTCAGCTCGTTTCCACTGGGCAGGCTGGCGCTTGCGGCGGCGATGAAGAATCCGCCCGACTTGATTCTGCTGGATATCAACATGCCGGAGATGAACGGCTACGAAGTTTGCGAGCGCCTGAAATCCTGCGGAGAACTCTCAGACGTCCCCGTCATTTTCCTCAGCGCCTTGAACGAAACTCAAGACAAGGTGAGCGCTTTCCGGTCCGGCGCCGTGGATTACATATCCAAGCCCTTCCAATTTGAAGAGGTCCAGGCCCGCGTTGCAACTCATCTCCAACTGCACAACCTGCAGCGGGCATTAAAGCTCAACAATGAACGCTTGGAGGAGGCTGTGGCCGCGCGGACACATGAACTTGCCAAAGCAAATCAGCGGCTGACTATCCTGGATCGTTCAAAGAGCGACTTCCTGAACCTCATCTCGCACGAGTTCCGCACGCCACTCAACGGACTTCTCGGTGTCGGTGAGCTCATTTTGGGAGAAATGCCTTCCACGGAGGAGAACAAAGAGCTCCAGCGGATGTTCGAACGGTCTCGCCTAAGAATTCTCTCGATGCTGGATGACGCTTTGCTCCTGACTCAAATCGATGTCAAAGGGGAGGGGTTCAGATCCGCTCCGGTGTCCCTACATGTGGCGCTGAATCGCGCCATTGAGAGTGTGACTAAGTTCGCCGAATCCCGCCACGTGACCCTCAGCCCCCCGTCGGCCGAATTGGAGCTCGTCCAGGGAGACGAGGATTTGCTCGTAAGAGCGTTCCATGCTCTCCTTGAAACGGCCGTTAAGTTCTCCAGAGAGGGCGAGACCGTCCGGCTGTCACGTGAATCTTTACCGGATTCACCAAGGGTTATCATCGAAAGTCACGGTAGGTGCATCCCTAACTCGGCGCTCTGGGAATTCTTTGATGTCTTCTCCATTGGTGAGGCGATGACACCTGGCGGGGACTTGGGGGTGGGTCCTGCCTTGGCATACCGGATTTTTTCGTTGTTCGGTGGATCGGTCGGCGTTGCAAACCGCACGCCGTCTGGGATCGGGCTGACCATTTCGCTCAAACGCGCGTAACCGTTCCCAAAGCGAGTGACCTGAGTGGCGGGCCCGTCTGTATCGATC
>PMUN01000349.1 GCA_003166875.1 Bryobacterales bacterium
AACCTTACGACGACCCCTATCTCCCCGACCTTACGCCCTTGCCGGACCCTTTTCCTAACGATCCTCCAGACCCGTTAGACAATCCTTTCGACCCGGTTAACGATCTTCCGGATCCGTTTGACTCCCCCTTCCCGCCCGAGGACCCCTTACTGCCACCCCTTCCGGACCCGTTTGAGGATCCCGGCCTCCCGGAGCTCCCCCTCCCCGATCCATTCGACGAGCCTTCTTTGTTTCCCGAGCCATTTGATGACCTGCCAGATCCATTTGACGACCTCCCTCCGCTGCCGGAGCTTCCGGTTCCCGGAGAGGTCGCGGCTGTGGCTTTGCCTCGAGACGGAGGTATGCCAGGAGCTGCGAGCGGCGCCACCAACGTCCCCACGCCGCTGATGCCGTTCCCGATGCGTCTGCCGTTTCCTCCCACCTATATGGGGGTGAGCGCACCTCGTACCACACCCGTCTGCAATCCGGTCATGTCAGAGACTTTGGTCGTCGCGGGGGCGACCAACAACACCGTCGACTTCGTGAGCGTTTGCCCACCCACCCTGACGGCGAGCGTGAAAGTAGGCCTGCAGCCCACGGCGGCCAAGGCTACGCCCGACCGTACTCAGGTCTGGGTGACGAACAGCGGTTCGGCTTCCATTTCAATCGTCTCCGTTGCTTCCAAGACAGTAGTCGGTACGATCAATCTTCCGCCGCTCAATGGCGCCTTCCCGGCAGTGCCCAACAACATCGCCTTTCTTCCGGACGGGTCGCTCGCCTACGTAACCGACCATGACGATCAAAATGGCTCCACGGTGTATGTCATCGACGTGGCCACGCAAGCGGTGATTCAACAAATCGGGGTGGGCAATTTTCCAGCTTCCATCGGCGTCAGCCCTGATGGATCGCAGGTTTGGATTCCCTGCCGCGCCGACAACAACGTGTACGTGATTGACACTTTAACCAACACCGTCATCACGGCCATCCCGAATATCTCGTTGCCCACCGGAATCACTTTCAATCCCACGGGGACCCTTGTCTACGTAGCGGAAGGGAACCCGGTGGGCGGTGTGGTTGATGTGATCGATCCGGGCACCTTTACAGTTCTAAACACGATTCCGGTCGGCGATCTGCCGCATGTCGTGAAAATGTCACCGACCGGGCATCATCTTTTCGTCACCAACCTGGGATCCAATTCAATCTCGGTGATCAACCCCGCGAATGACGCCGTACTTTACAACCTGACGTTTCCAGATGGCGCGGTGCACCCGCTGGGGATCGCGTTCATACATTAAGTCTCTGACCCTCGCGGTCGCGGTTCGGTAACACTCCTTCCGAACCGCGAGCGTAAGCGACCGGTTGTTGCTATTTTTCTCGGGCGCTCACGTGCGTAGCCCCTAAGACGCGCCGGGCGGCTTCTAACCCGCCGGCTCGCTGGATACCTGGAACAAAGAATCGATCGAGGAAATCCTGATCCTCGCCAGTGAAGCCTTCGATTTTGCCCTCAAACGCCACCGGTTCCGGCGCCACCGCCGCCGCGAAAAGCGCCCAAATCGCCGCCTTTCCTGTTCCTACCACGCGCAAATTCTTGGCACCCTCTTGTTTCAGATATGCCAGCGCGGTGAGAATATCCTGCACACGATTCTGATCGTCCGAACGATTGAACGTCAGAAAAAACTGCGCCGAACGGTCGCGCGGTGCAACTGCGGAGCCGGTTTGAAAAACCGTAATGACGAGCGCGGAACCGGATTGGTATTCTCTCGGAGCCGGATCTATCACTACCACCGACGGAACGCCAGAACCGATCCGGATGGCCGAGACGCGATCACCTTTCCCCGGGCGGCCGAGAACCAATTTCTCGCCCTGCGCTTCACTCAGTACATGCTCCGGCCATTCGGTAGCCAGCGCCAATCTCAGCCGTTTTCGCAACACCTCTACATCGCGCGTTGCCGCGCTCTGCTGCTTCGCGGCCACGATCCATTGCGCCACCAACTGATCGTATTTCAGGGCATTCGATGGCAACGCCCGCCCCTCCCAGACCAGCAAGTCCTGCAGTTTTTCGATTTGCGTGCCGCGCTCTTTCACATTCTTGCGCTCGCCCAGAATCCGGTGGTCGAAAAACGTGTACATCGCTTCCCGGCTGGCCTGATTGTAGTTGTGCGGGGCGTCCATCTGAACGGTCTCCACATTGGCTGCCCGATCGTACAGCTCATAAATCGAGCGGACCGCCGGATATTCCTCGCGCGGCGTGTCCTTGGTCCAATCGCCAGTGGCCGCGATCATAAGCATCGGCCGCGGCGCCATCATCGCACCGATTTCCACATTGAACGTGTCCAGGCGCAGGCCCGGCCCGTTCTCGCATTGCGATCCGCCCTGCATGCTGCCCGAAATCATGTTCACCGGAACAGAATATTTCACGCGATCATCCACCGCCGTTAACAGAAACGTCTGCGTACCGCCGCCCGATTCACCCGTCATCGCAATCCGTTCGGGATCCACATCCGGGAGCGATTGCAGGAAATCGAGCGCGCGAATTGAATTCCACAACTGCAATCCCATGGGACCGAAGGACCACAACTGTTCGCGCGGGCCCCCGAAATCATGCGGGGTCTGCATGGTGTCGTTGTATCCCACCATGTCGTACGAGAATGCCACATAACCTTGCAGAGACAGGTTGGCGGCGCGCTTCTGCCCCGAATTGAGTACCTGATTCTCCAGCCGTCCGTAATCCCAGTGGCCGTGCGTCACCAGCACGCCCGGAGACTTCGCGGACGCGCCTCGCGGACGGTAAAGATTGCCGCACAAATAGTAGCCCGGAAGCGTCTCGATATAAACTTTCTCGACGGAATAGCCCTCACGCTCGATCCTTCCGAAAATCACGGGATGCAGTGGATTCTTTTCCGGCATAGGAACCAGTCCCGCTGCGAACAGAATCTGATCCCGCAATTTCTGCTTGTGCGCCTCCCACTCCCCCAGCGTGCGATAAGCCGGCATGGTGAAATGCGTATTCGTATCGGGAACGTTTTTATTGCGCGCGTCCTCAGCAGGAATCTGCGCCAGCAGCACAATACCAACCGAATAACCGAAGAACCGAAGAACCGAAGAACTTGGTTTCAAAACAGCTTCCCGATGGACCGCCGCAGCTCCCGGAAAATCTGGTCGGGCGTTTGATTGGCATCCACCACGATAAAGTTGTAGCGCTTCGCCATGCGGTCCAGCGCTCGGATCACGCGCGTCTGATAGCGGACGAAGCTGTCATGCATGTCCGCGCCGAAGCGCATGTCCATGCCGCTTTCCCAATAGTCGAAAGCGCCCCGGCCCAGCACCACGCGGGTCAAAAGGTCGTGGACATCCGCGCGCAGATAGTAGACCGCATGCGGAACCAATGCGAAACCGGCCACTTTCTCGATCCACACTCGATCCTCGTTGCGGGCGATGGCGCGCGCCATCAAAGAAAAAATATAGCGGTCGGTTAGCACCACGAAGCCGGCGCGTAAAGCAGGAATGATCTCGTTTTCCAGACGGTCCGCGAAATCGGTGGCGTAAAACAGCGTCATCGTCACCGGGCCCAGCGTGTTGCCTTCTTTCGCTTGCTGGATGCCCTTGCCGGCCAGCGCGCCACGGGCAAGACCGGTGTCCAGCACCGCATGGCCCTGGTGCTCCAACCACGTGCGCAGCCGCGAGACCTGCGTGGATCGGCCCACCGAGTCCGGTCCCTCAATGACGATCAGCTTGCCTTGCAGCTCCTCCTCAGAGACTCCGGCCAGCTTTTCGCTATAGAACTCGAGGGGCTGCTTGGGCAGCATCGATATCTCCCTGGGACGCGCGCAGCAAGTGACCGTTGTGCAGGTTCTCTCCGAGCTCCTGCGTCGCAATGTCCCGCATCTGCCGCTGTTGTTCTTCGATGGATCCGGTGGCGTCAATCACGTGGAATCCAACTTCCTGGATCATGGCCTCGTATTCATCCAAAATGCGGCCCTGAAACAACCGGAAGCTCTCTTCTACATTCCGGCTCAGGCCCAGATCCATGCCCGCTTCGTAATATTTGATGGCGTTGCGCCCACCTAAAATGCGCCCGATGGCCACCTCAAGCGGCACGCGAAAATAAAAAACCAGATTCGGCCGGACGGCGAATTTGTAGAGGTTGCGAACCCAGCGCCGGCTCACGCCACGGACCACGTCGCGCGCGAACGCCGTATAAGCATAGCGATCCGCGCAAACCACCGCGCCCGCCTTCAGCAGCGGAACGATGTAACGCTCCAGCCGGTCCGCAAAATCCGTGGCGTGGATGAGACTAAATGTTGTGGGCGTGAACATATTCTTCTTCTTGCCACGCCGCGTGGTCTCCCGCACCAGCGGGGACGAATTCCATTCGCTGAAAGCCACCCCGATCCGCTGCGACCGCAGCCATTGGCTGAGCAAGGAAAGCTGCGTGGATTTACCCGAGCCGTCAATGCCCTCCACGACAATCAACTTGCCGCGGTGACGGTTCGGAACCAGAAGGGGCATAAGGAAGGCGAACTCACTATTATACTGCTTGGCTCAAGCCGCGCCGAATTCAGGAATATCCGTTGCAAACCGGTTGGCCCCGTGCTACAAACGGAGCGTGGACAAGACGATCCGCGTTTACGCCAGCCGAGAAGCGATGAAGGCTGACGAATATCGCTACTGGCAAAGTCGGCCCGTCCATGAACGCATGAGCGCTGTTTCAGAAATCACTCGTGCAGCCTATGCTATGAAGGAACCGGCCCTGGATGTTCGACGACTTCAAAGAACTCTTGTCTGTCTTCAACGCCCACAGCGTGAAACGCGAGAACTTTAGTATCGAGATCCCATTGGGTTCGCATGAGTTCGCGCCACGCGCGTAGCGTACGCACTATTGCGTGCCGCGTCACCACTCATGGCGATGCACGGCAGTAGTAAAGATTCAGAGCGGACAGCCCACGCGTGGTGGGGCGGACCCCCTGGNNCGGGTCCCCCTGGACCCGCACTCCGAGCCGTGATAAAGGTCCGACGTGGGCGTCGGCCCGCGGACCAGGGGGTCCGCCCATAAGCGCTAAGGTAACCTTTGAAACCTCGGATTTCGAGGTCTCTGGCCACTCGCAAACGCGAACATTTTTGCATAGGAATGTTCTTAACTTACGCTTATGGGGGGGCCGCCCCACTTGCCATTCGTCCGTGCGAACACGGCAAGCCGGAGGCTTAGGTTACGCCGAAGCGCTCATCGCGCCCTCATCCGCCGATGGACCATACAGCGCCGGCACAGGCACATTATTCAGCCGCAGATACACGCCCAACTGCGCCCGATGATGGATGATGTGATTGAAGCAACTCACACGTAGCACGGCGGCGCGCGGCATGGTAAAAACTTTTTGGCCATTGAACGACAGCGTCCACGGTTACATCAGGTGCTCGTCGCTTGCACCGGCGATCGCCGCTCTCGATTCCGTGATGCTCTTGTCGAAGAGCTCCAAAATCTGCTGGCGTGAGGTAGCGACGACAGGCTGGTATTTATCCATCGTCGCATTCAGCGAATCGTTCAAATTCTAGACAATCCGTTCCTTAGCCGCGTCCCACCGCATGCACCTTCGTTTTCGATAGCTCTGGACGCCCATCTCGCACGCCACCACGCCGCGGTATCCCAGCGTCGCATCGCACTTCAACGGCTCGCCTTTGCGGATGGCGTTCATCAGATTGCGATGGTGCAGATCCAGCACCTCGCCGCCCGTCTTCTGATGCACCATCTCCTGGCCGCCTCCCTCGGGACGGATCACGAAACCGGTTCGCGTGAACTGCAGCGTCGCTTTGTGGCCACGCAGCAGGTGATCCACCGGTGTGCCATTGGCCATCGAAGAGATGAGCTGCACCGTCGGCCCACCCGGATAATCCAGCAGGATGTTGAACGTGTCCGGAATCTCAGCGCTGCTCGCGGTGAACTCAAACTTGCCGCCCGCGCCCACGCCGAACGCCGGAAACGTCAGGTCCAGCGCCTTGATGATGCGCGTTACGCGATGGATAAACAGGTCGCTCGCGATGCCGCTGGAATAATCCCAGTATCGCCGCCAACTGAAATAGCGATCCGCGTCGAAAGGCCGCTTGGGCGCCGCACCCAGCCACGCCTTCCAATCCAGATTGACGCCGGGCCGCGCATCCGCGTCCACAGGATATTCCCAGAAGTCGTCCTTGTAGTTCCGCGAATAGTCAATCTGCGCCAGCACCACTTTGCCGAGCGCTCCGTCTTTGACGAACTCGCGCGCAGTTTCGTAGGAATCGTCCGACATGCCCTGCACGCCCACCTGCATCTTCACCTTGCTCTGGGCGATCTTCTCCACCACCTTCTTCGATTGCGCCGCGGTGTGCGTCATCGGCTTTTCGCAATAGATATGTTTCCCGGCCCCGATCGCGTCGACGATCATCTGGTAGTGCCAATGCTCAGGCGTGGCAATCAGCACGTAATCGATATCGTGATTGTCCAGGATGCGGCGGTAATCCTTCACCACCTTGCCGCCGGTGAGCTGCGCGGCTTGTTCCGCCCGTTTGTCGTAAACGTCCGAAACCGCCAGCACGTCGCAATTGTCGGATTCGCGCATCTTCACCAGCGTGTGCATGTGATCCGTGGCCTGTCCGCCGCAACCGATGACGCCGATACGCAACCGTTCGTTCGAGCCGTTGATCTGAGAATGAGCGAGCGCGGTAGCAGCCGCGGATGATCCGATGAAGTTGCGTCTAGTCATGAAAAACCAGCATACAGGAGGCTGCAGGCAGGAGGCAGGCAGCAGGCGGCAGAAAGCACCCAACGAGAAACGAGAAACGAGAAACGGGGCTATCGTTCCCACGCCGCATTCACGATCGCTAGGGCTGCGATCGCCGCCGTCTCGGCCCGCAAAATGTTGTTGCCCAGCGAGACGGCCGTCCAACCCGCGCCCGCGATGGCTGCTCGCTCGCGATCCGTCCATCCGCCCTCGGGACCCACCAGCAGCGTTACCCGATCGCCCGGTTGGCGCACGTCCGGGAAAGCCGAGAGAATGGGCCGCGCTCCCGCCTCCTCCAGCGCATATCGATGCCCCTCTTCGATCCGCAACGCATCCGCCAGCTCGATCGGCGATTCAATGATCGGCAGCCGCGCCCGCCGCGACTGCTCGCTCGCCTCGCGCGCAATTCGCTGCCATCGCCCGATACGCTTCAGCGCCGCGGCCTCCAGACCCTTTTCGCTGCGCTCAGTTTCTACCGGCGTCACCTCGCCCACGCCCAGCTCGGTAGCTTTCTCCAGCAGCCACTCGAAGCGCTCGAACTTTATCAGCGCCGCAAATAGCGCCGTGTGGACCACCGGCTCCGCCGCCTCAATCTTTTCCAGAATCTGAAACCTCACCAGATCCTTGCGGGCTGTCTCCACCTCCGCCAGATATACATTATGGTTATCGGAAATCTCGAATTTCTGGCCCGGCTCCACGCGCAGGACGCGAGTCAGGTGATGAGCATCCTGGCCGGTAATTTGCGCGTGTCCGCGCTCGATTGCCTCGACAAAAAAACGCCGCCGCGCCATGAACACTACTGTACAAGTGTTACCGAACCGCGACCGGAAGGGAGTCGGTGCCTCTAGTGAGTGTTTCCGAGATGGAATGAGAAGG